>JAITVZ010000046.1 GCA_031285505.1 Propionibacteriaceae bacterium | reverse complement strand
CCCACCAGGGGTGTGATGTGGCCAGGGTCCTCGCCACCCCTGACCACATCACACCAAGGATGGGGTCCTTTCCGCTGCGGGCCCGGCGATTGATTCCAAAGCTGGTCGGCAGTCAGACCACACCAGCTTTGGAATCAATCATTCGAGCGATCACTGCTCGGCGGTTTGCGCCTTGTCGATCGCCCGCTGGGCAGTGGTGTTGGCCTCGGCCAGGAGAGCGTCGATATCGGCGTTCTCATCGGTCAACACAGCCTGGACGGCTGGCTCCATGGCGGCGTAGACATCCTGGGTGGCCACCGGCGGCTCGTTGATCAGCGGGGCTGACTCGATGCCGTCGATGAAGGGCTTCATCTGATCCAGCGGCACGTTGACGTAAGGCTCGATCCACTGGGTGTACTTGTCGTAATCCTCCTTGGAGAAGATCGGCAACTCGGGCACACCGACCGGCTGGTTGTTGGCCAGGGTCAGCTTGGCGTTGGCCACGGCGGCCTCTTCGCTGGAGTAACGATCGAGGTAGTAGTAGGAGATCCACTTGACGGCGGCCTCCTTCTGAGCGTCAGTGGCATTGGTGTTGACTGCCGCCAGGGTGCCGCCACCGAGCAGGCCGGCGCCATCACCTTCGAGCGGGATCATGCCCAGGCCATAGATGGCCGGGTCCATGTCGTTGGCCTGCACGAGGGAGACATAGACATCCTGGCCGGAGGTGTACATGCCGCATTGGCCAGCGGCGAAGGCCTGGTTGATCGATCCCCAGTCGAGCGTGAAGTTGGCGCCCATCGAGTTGTCCTCCCAGCGCAGCGCCTTGAGGAACTCCAGCGACGCCTTGGTGGCGGCGTTGTCGGTGGTGGCAGTGGCCTTGCCATCGGCGGCCACCGATTCGACCGACCCGCCGCGGGCGAAGGTGTCGACCGTCAGCTGCCAGCCACCGGTGTTATTGGCGGCCATCTGGCAGAAACCAGCCTCACCGGTGGCGTCAGAAATGGCCTTGGCGGCGCTGCGCAACTCATCCCAGGTGGTCGGTGGCTTGTCCGGATCGAGACCGGCCTTGGTGAACAGGTCACGGTTGTAATGCAGCCCCGAAGCGTAGATCGACTTCGCCGGGATGGCGTAGACGTGGCCGTCGGCGCCGGTGCCATATTGCAGGACCGACTCATTGAAGGCCCCGCCATAAGGGAACTGGTCGAGATAGTCATTCATGTCAGCGATCTGACCATTGGCGGCCAAGGTCTTCGAATCAGTGAAGGGGATCTCGAAGACGTCCGGCAGGGTGCCACCAGCCAGGTCAGCGGCGAAGGTCGTCGCCTTCCACTCGTAATCGCGGGTGACAATCTTGATGCCGGGGTTGTCCGCCTCGAAGGTGGCGACCTGCTCGGCCAGTCCCTTGTAAGCCTCATCGGTCGAGCCGGCTTTCAGGCCAACCACGGACAGCACGACTTGATCGCCGCTGGCCGAGTTGCTGTCGGATTTGTCAGGGGTGTCGGGGGTCGAAGCGCAGCCAGTCATGACCAGCGCCAGGGCCAAGGCTGCGCCACCAGCAGTGGCGAGCCGGGTATGGATTGATTTCACGGTACTTCCTTGTCTAGTAATTGCGTCTTGTGATTGTGATTGACCAATCGATCAATTGATCCTTGGTTTGGGGGAGTGGCCCGCCGCCACGCGGGCCGTGTCAGTCTGGCAGGTCAGGGGTGAGGCTCCTTCCGTTCGAGGGGATTGGGCTGTTGAGGGGGTTGGACGGGTCCGCTTCGGAGGCGGGGGCGGGGCTCGTCGCCAAGCGGGGCGCGTCGTGGTCGCATGCCAGGGGATCTTCTTCCGTTTGGGATGGATGGTCCGGTTTGGGCGTTGTCGGGTCCGCCGCGAGCCCTGAGGCGTGACTGGCGGACGCGATCGAATCCCTGACCAGCCAGCAGGCGGCGTCGCTGGGCAAGCGGCCATCGTTGAGGCTGGTCGAAGCCAACAGGACATGGCCGGGCGGCACAGCGATGGCGCCGTCAGACAAGTTGACCAGGCAGTTGATGTCACCGCGAGCAAAGGCCAACACCTTGGGGCCGAAGCCCTCCAGCCAGGCGAAATCTGGCCCCTGGAAATCGACCCGCGACCGCCGCAGAGCCAAACTGCGCCGGTAGAGACTCAGCATCGATTCGGGGTCGGCCGCCTCCCGGTCTGCGGCATAGTCACCCCACCAAGCCGGTTGCGGCAGCCAGGCTGGGGCGGGCTTCTGCCCAGGTGGCGACGTCGAGAAGCCGAAATTATCGGTCGCCGCCGCCGTCCAGGGCAGGGGCACCCGGCACCCGTCGCGGCCGGGGTCGACGCCGCCGGAGCGAAAGTGCATCGGATCCTCGATGGCTGATCTGGGCAGGTCCTCATCCTCGGGCAGGCCGAGCTCGTCACCCTGATAGATGTAGAGGCTGCCGGGCAGGGCGGCGACCAGCAGCATGGCGGCCCGGGCGCGGCGCTCGCCCAGTGCCAGATCGGTCGGCACACCGAAGCGCTTGGCGGCGAAGGCGAAGGATGAGTCGGCCCGGCCGTAGCGCGTCACCGGGCGGGTGACGTCGTGGTTCGACAGCACCCAGGTCGGCACGGCGTCGAGGTGCTCGTGGGCGGCCATGGTGGTGTTGATCGATTGGCGCAGGGCCGCTGCCTCGAAGGGTCGGGTCATGAAGTCGAAGTTGAAAGCGGTGTTCATCTCGTGGGGGCCGAGATAGGCGGCGAAGCGTTCCGGATCATCCAGCCAGACCTCGCCGACCATGACTCGCGGCGGGTCGTAGCTCTCGGCGACTGCTCGCCATGACTGGTAGATCTGGTGAATGCCATCACGGTCGATGAAGGGGTGCTGGCCTGGTCGATAGGGGTGATCCTCGACGTCGGGGAAGGTCGGGTCCTTGACGATCAGCGCCGCCGAGTCGATCCGCACCCCGGCCACGCCCCGGTCGAACCAGAAGCGGAGGATGGCCTCATGCTCGGCGCGGACCTGCGGATTGGTCCAGTTGAGGTCGGGCTGCTCGGCGGTGAACAGGTGGAGGTACCACTGGCCGGGCGTGCCGTCGGGGTTGTTGGTGCGGGTCCAGGTGTCGCCCTGGAAGCTCGACTGCCAGTTGGTCGGGATGGTGGCGCCATCATCGCCTCGGCCGTCGCGGAACCAGAAGCGGGCCCGCTCGGGCGAGCCGGGGAGGGCGGCCAGGGCCGCTTGGAACCAGGGGTGTTGGTCGGAGACGTGGTTGGGCACGATGTCGATGATGGTGCGGATGCCCTTGGCGGCGGCGGCCTGGATCAGTTCCTCGGCGTCGGCCAGTTGGCCGAAACGAGGGTCGATCGCCCGGTAATCAGCGACGTCGTAGCCACCGTCGGCCAGGGGTGAGACATACCAGGGGGTGAACCAGATGGCGTCGACGCCGAGATCGACCAGATAGTCGAGGCGGTCGATCACGCCGCGCAGGTCACCGATCCCGTCGCCGTTGCCGTCCATGAAGCTGCGGGGATAGACCTGGTAGACCACGGCGTGCCGCCACCAGTTGGCTGTATTGGCCAGGCCAGGCATGAGACTCCTTCGTCGCTGGCGCCGCCGTTCCCGACCACCGGTGTGATCGCGGTGCCGACCGACTCAGTGAGACTGATCTGCCTCACTTCGTCGTGCTGACTTCACTGTAACTGACTGACAGAAATGTTGCA
>JAITVZ010000045.1 GCA_031285505.1 Propionibacteriaceae bacterium | reverse complement strand
ACGATCAACAGGGAGGGAACCTCCTCAGTCGAGAGGTCCATGCGACGCACCATGTTTACACTGACAACACTATTTGTGTCTGGTGCAGAATCACCGGGCCGTAACATGGATAGCCACTGGGATAACAAGAAACATTTGACGGTGGCTGTGCCTGAGCACCACCCTGCGCCCAATCGCTCCAAGCGCTGTGCCCAAACCGGCAGCCACTCAGGCCCCCGCCGACCGCTCACCAGGTGAGGAGCCCGACCGGCGTCAGACCTGATCGGGGTGGTTCGACAGCGACACCGCGCAAGTCATCGATGAAGGCGTCGGGGATCTCAAAATAGACGTCCGCTTGCGCCTCGCCGCCCGACTCACGGCTGGCCTGGCACAAGCCGTAGGAATTCAGGCTGACGTCGGCCACGGCCATCCACTGATCACTGCCCTCCCCGACCAAGCGCAGGTCGCAGATCGATGACAGGTCATCGGTCGGCACCCGGGCCGAGACTGTGGCCAGCACCAGGCTGGCTCCGGGCAAGGGCACGATGGGCAGCTCGGCGCTGGCATCATCGCTGAGATCGACCGCCGCCAGATCGTCCAGGCGGAAGGCCACGCCACTCGACGTGGTCAGCCACGCGCCAGGGGAACCAGCGCTTAGACTGCCGGCTTCGTAACGCCACCAGAAGCTCTGGGCGCCGAGCACGGCCACTGCACAGGCCAGGAAGACTGCCAAGACCCTGAGCCATCTCATCGCAGCACCTCCACGACCGGATCGTCGATCTGGATCGGCTCGTCGGCCTGGGTCAACAGCGCTTCAACTCGGCCCGCGTCAAGCCCGAGATCGACGGTCAGTTGCCGATGGAAGCCACTGACCAGGGGTGGCACCGCCTCGATCTGAGCCTGAGCGCCGATCAGATCGGCCGTCTCCATCAGAATCGGCACCCGGCAGTGACTGACGAAGCCAGCCTCACCGAAGCGGGGCAGCGCCAGGTCAGCGAAGCCCGGCACCAAGGTGCGCCCACCGCTTGAGACCATGAGGTGTGGCACGACATCGGTCCCGCTGGTGACTCCCAGGTCGACATCGACCACCAGATAGACCGACTCGGTGTGGCGGTCGATGGCGCCGGTCAGGCTCCGCGTCAGGGCGACCCCTGTGACGGTCGCCGTCAGGCCTGGTTGGAGGCTGACGGTCTGGCCCACCTGGGCGGCGACCGGCTGAACCGTCGTGTCCGGTCGAGTCCACGAGATGACCGCCGCCAGGGCTACGCAAACAGCGACGATCAGAACGGCTTTGAGGCGGCTCATAGCGACACCCCGCTTACCGACACGCCAGCCACTGGCGCAGGCACGGCATCAGGCGGCCGCGCCGGGGCAGCTTGAGGCCCAGTCGCTTCGCCCGACACGGACGCCCGCTGCGGGACACCAGCCGCCCCGGATTCGACCAAGCCGAATGCCACCGACAGCAGGGCGATCCGGATGCCTTCAAATGCGACTCCAACCAGCATGCGGGGCACGGCCAGCCAAAACTCCTGTTCGGCGAGAGGCCCCGGCCCGATCAACACGACGCACCAGTGGTCGGCCTCGGATCGAAGCCAACCGAGCCCGGCGTAAAGGAGCACGAAGATGCCAACCAACCAGGGTCCCGCCCGCAGGATGCGCCGACCAGTCTCGAACAGCGGCAGGTATTTGTCGTCGAGGTCACCGAAAGCCGCGTCCTGGGCTTGGGCGACCAACTCCTGATGGTCATTGAGACTCTGGGCCAGGCCAGCCGGACCGTGACGGCTGATCCAATCGGACACCTTGCCCTCAGCCAGCAGATCGCGGAAGGTGATCATGCGCCCACGCAGGGCCAGCCCTGCCAGCGCCAACCACAGCAGTGGTTCCAGCAGGGAGCCGATGACGTAGGGCCAGCCGATCTGCCAGAACCAGGCCCAAGCAGTGCCCAGAGCGTCGGGCAGAGATATGCCGAGCTGGCGCAATGGCACCGACACGGCATTGATCGCCTCCTCCTGCCAGAGCTGGAACTGTCGAGTCGCCAACCAGGACTGGAGCTTGCCCAACAAGGACCGGCCGACGACGAACATGGCCAGCAGGTAGAAGGCCTCCAGACCGGCCGCCACGAAGCCCACCCAGGGCAAGCCGCGGCGGTCAGCGACGGCTTCGGCCACTCGCCGCAACACGAAGGCGGCGACGATGACGATGATGACGACGATTGTCTGCCCGAGGGTTTCGGGATTGAGGGCCAGGAAGACGCCGTTCAGCACATCACCGCCGCTCAAGATGGCCGAGTCGCCCATCACCCGGTTGGCGATTTGGTCGACGCCGTCGAACACCGAGTAGACCCCAAGGAATCCGAGCATGGTCAAAGAAAGAGTCTGTGTCAGGCTGGGCACCAGATCGGCGGAGTCACCGCGCCGGGCGGCTTGATCGAGGGCGATGATCCGCCAGCAGATGATGAAGCCGGTCAGGGTGACCAACAGGCTGAGCGCCACCAAGGCGACCGACAGCCATTGGTTCCAGGTGGCGACGCTGGTGTAGCTGACCTCGAGGTCATCAGAAATGTCGATCGAGCTGGACTTGATCAGGGTGCCGACAGCGGCGGCGGCCAGTTCCAGCAGACGAGCGATGGCCAGGGTCGGCAGGAGGACCAGGAGGAGACGCGGGCCGACGCGACGCAGCAGCTGAGCCGTGCCAGCGAGCAGTGCGGTCAGCACTCGAACTGCAATGCTGTTTTCAACTGTGTCGCTGTTTTCTGTTGACCCCACAGAGGCATTGTACATTGCTGATATTGGGTCGGTTTGGCGCGATTATGCTGTCGTTAAGTATTCCGCCTTCGCCTCACTATCAGAGATTTCTGGGAGCGCTTGCTCCACAATGGACTCATGAAGCCCAAGTTGCTGTTCATTGAAGACGATCCCGACATCGCCGCCATGACCATCGAGGTGCTCGATGAGGATTACGAGGTCGACCATGAGACCAGCGGTGAAGCCGGTTTGGAGCTGGCGCTGCATGGCCACTACGACCTGATGCTGTTCGATCGGCGCCTGCCTGGCATCGACGGCGTGACCGTCATCTCGCGGATCCGTCGCGCCGGCATCACCACCCCGGTGCTGATGCTCACCGCCTTGGGCACGATCGACGACCGGGTGTCCGGGTTGGATGGCGGGGCCAACGATTATCTGACCAAGCCCTTCGACTTCGATGAGCTTTTGGCCAGGCTGCGGGCATTGCGCCGGGGATTCGCCGCCGAGACCGGCAAGACCTACATCGGCGATTGGCTGTTCGTCCCCGAAACCCAAAGCCTCTACGACCCCTTCGGCGCCCGTATTTCCTTGACAACCACCGAATCGGCCCTGCTGGCCCTATTGGCCGAATCGCCCGAGCACATCTTCTCGCGCCAGGAGATCCTGGCAGCCATCTTCTCGGTCGACGACACACCCGGCACGGTCGACACCTATGTTCACTACATCCGCCGCAAAACCGAGCGCAATCTGATTGAAACCATCCGCTCCCAGGGCTACCGGCTGGGCGATGGGTCGTGATACCTGCTAGCGGACTGCAACGGCAGGCTGCCGCCCTTGCGGTCGCATCGCAACGTCAGCCTGCTCTAGTAGGCCCCGCACGCGTGTGATCGAATAGCCAGTGTCACTGGCGATGGCTCGGATACTCTTACCTGCCTCATACTGATCACGGAGTTTGTGTGCGAGGTGACCCGCAAACTCGTCGTCAAGTCGGACATTCGGCTCCAAACGAGGAACCCTCACAATTGAAGCGGTTGGTGTTTTGTGCCGCTGGTTTTGTTAGTCACTCGTTTTCGGGTGACTTCTGGTTTTCATAGTACTGGGTTTCGATCTCGACTGGTGTCTGGTAGTCGAGGCGTTCGAGGAGTCGTTGATTGTTCCACCAGTGGGCCCAGTCGAGGGTGGCGTCCATGACTTGGTCGATGGTGTGGAATGGCCCGTCTTGGGTGACGCACTCCGTCTTGTAGAGCCCGTTGATGGTCTCAGCTAGGGCGTTATCGTAAGCGTCACCGACTGACCCGAACGATGGGACGATGCCTTCGATGACCAGCTGCTCACCATAATGGATAGCTGTATATTGGGATTCGTGATCACTATGATGGATCAGCCCGGCCTCAACCGGGTGGCCCTCCAATGCCCTGGCCTCGATGGCTAGTTTGAGCGTGTCAGTGACTAGCTGGCGAGTCATGGTGGCCGCAGCGTGACAGGCGACGATTTTGCGGGCGTAAGCGTCAGTCATGAATGTCACATACACCCACGAGCCAGTCGACAGCTTGACGTAGGTCATGTCAGTGACCCATAACCGGTTCGGTGCTGGCGCGGTGAACACCCGGTTG
>JAITVZ010000034.1 GCA_031285505.1 Propionibacteriaceae bacterium | reverse complement strand
CGACGGATGATGCCAGCATTGTTGACCAGGATGTCGATCACACCAACTTCAGTGGCGACGGTGGCGACGAAGGCTTCGACGCCGGACTCGTCCGTGACGTCAGCCACATAACCGTGAGCGTCGATGCCGGCGGCCTCGTAGGCGGCCAACCCCTGGTCAACCAGTTGAGGCGTGTGGTCGTTGAAGACGAGGGTGGCCCCGGCTCGCGCATAGGCGCTGGCGATGGCGAAGCCGATGCCATAGCTGGCACCGGTGATCAGCGCCACCTGCCCATCGAGGCGAAAGGCGTCTTTTTGGTTCATGGTTACTCCTTTGGTTGATGTGGTTGGTCAATAGTCTCGGGGGCCAATCGGATCAGGACCTTGGCCGAGGCGGCTGGGTCGGCGGCGCAGGCAAAGGCAGCCTCGGCCTGATCCAGACTGACGCTCACTCCACCAACGACCCGCATCGACTCCCGGCCATCAATCAGCAAGGCCTTCATGGCGTCGTCCCCACCCGCGCCTCAAGAGGGCCGAACTCGCTCATGGCCTTCTTCCGATCTCGCAGGATCATGGCCGTGGCCCCGGCAAAACAAGCAGCGATGGCGGCGATGACGATCACCCATGAACCGATCCCGAGCGGCGGTGTGGCAGCCTGAAGGGCAGCCCAGTCGTCGACCATTCCGAAAGCTTGCGGCAGCCACATGGTCAACTCCGGCACGAACTGCACCAGGATCAAGCAACCGATCAGGGCTAGGAAGTAGGGCATCAGTGGGCGAATGACCTGCTCGACCTTCAGCCCGACCACTCGGGCCCCGACGAACAGCACCGGCGCCGACGGCGGAGTGATGACGGCGATGCCCATGTTGAACACCAGGAAGATGCCGAAGTGGACAGGGTGGATGTTGAAGGGCTCAGCCATGGCGATCGGCAGGAAGATCGGGGTGAAGATCAACACTGCCGGGGTGGCGTCCAAGGGGATGCCGATGATCAACAAGATGACCATCATCAGCATCAGGAAACCGACCTTCGACCCACCAGTGACGTCGATCACCCATTCAGCGATCAGTCGCGGCAGACCGGCGTAAGTCATGGCGAAGCTCATTATGGTCGACAGTCCGATCAGGAAGAGCACCACCGAAGACGTCCGGGTGGCGTTCAAGAGGATCCGCCCGAGATCACGCGGCTTGATGGTGCCGTAGATGAAACTCAGGATCAAAGCATAAGCCACGGCCACTCCGGAGCCTTCGGTCGGAGTGAATTGACCGGTCAGGATGCCGGCGATGACGATGATGACCAACAGCAGGCTGGGAACGGCCCGCCAGAAGATGCGCAAGCCCTCCCTGATCGGCGGGTGGGGCTTACCCTTCAGCCTCTTGTTGCGGAAGCAGAAGACAGCCACCAAGGCCATGCAGGTCAACCCCCAGAGAATGCCCGGCACATAACCTGCCAGGAAGAGGGCGCCCATCGAGGCGTTGGACACCATGGCGTAGATGATGATGGTGTTCGACGGTGGGATCAACGCGTCGGAGGGCGCCGATGCGACGTTGACCGCCGCAGCCACTTTCATGTCATAGCCGTCCTTCTCCTGCGTGGGACCGAGCACCGAGCCGACAGCTGAGGCGCAAGCCAGCGACGAGCCGGAGATGGCGCCGAACATCATGTTGGCCAACACGTTGGTGTGCATCAAGGTGCCTGGCACCTGACCAGTGATGGCTTTGGCCAGGTCGATCAGGCGGGCGGCGATGCCGCCCTGATTCATGATCACCCCGGCCAGCACGAACAGTGGGATACACAGCAGCGAGAAGTTGTCGATGCCGTCGAACATCTTCTGGGCGGCGGTGTAGACCCCCTGATCGCCATCCTGCATGACGATGACCAGCGAAAGAGCGGCGGGCAAACCGATGGCCACCGAGACCGACACACCGATGGCCATCAGACCGAACATCCCGACAATCAGGATGATCGTCACCAGGAGGGCGTCCGACATCGTGGCGTAGTTCACGCCGAACCAGACGATGCCAGCCACAGCCACGACCAACAACAATCGGCTGGCGATGAACCCAGCAAGAAGGCGGGTCCGATGACCGCGGACCTCGGCGGACGATGCGGCAAGCCGGGCCCCAAGGTTCAACCCGATCAGAGCCTTAGCCGCACCGCGCAGGGTTGCTGCCACACCGACCTTGGCTGACTCCTGGCCTGCCGGCGAGTTTTCCAGCAGTGGCTTGTTCATCAGATCGCCTCCTCATCCATCTCGAAGACGTCGATTGTCGACTCGTCGCGCGCCACCACCGGGCGGGTGAAAGTCTCGACGATGTGCATCAGGCAGTAGATGACGATCAGGCCGCCAGCGATCACCAGCACCGTGTATAGCTGCCCTTGTGAAAAGGGCATCAGCTCGACCCGCTGGTCCCAGGTGCCGACGACGAACTGCCAGCCACCATAGATCATCACCCAACCAGCGAAGAAGGCGACGACGACGTGGGCCACACACTGCACGATTCGCGACACCAGCGGCGGGAACTTCCGCACCAGAAAATCGATGGCGACGTCGTCCTTCTCGCCGATGACGTAGGCGGCGCCCAAGAGCCCGAGCCAAATGAAACAGTAACGTCCGGCTGCCTCTGTCCAGGCGATACCACTCCAGGCGCCGCCGGCCTTGATGATCAGCGGTAGCACCACTTGTCGCTGCAGAACCTGGTAGATGACCAATAGGGTCATAGCGGCGAATAGGGTGACGCAAATCACCCGCAGTGTCACCCCCAGACCCTTCTTGAAGGATGCCATGATCGTCATCGACTCCCCCGCCTTTCACTGTGCGGTTACCCGATTTGGGTTGAGTGCGAGACCCGGGTCAGTGGCGGCCGACCCGGGTCCCACAACTGGTGGAGTAATACCAATAGCTGGAATCGGACCAGCCCGCCAGCGGGCCCGACGTGACCGTGTTTACGACGCCGGGTGAGCCGCGTTGGCCTCTTGAACGGCGTCATAGAGTGCCTGGGTGACGTCGTTGGTGACGTATTGCTCGATCAGCGGAGCAACGCTGGCCTTGAAGGCAGCCGTGTCGACATCCTCAACGAAGGTGGCTCCGGCAGTCTTGGAGATCTCGATGCTCTCATCGACATACTCGACAAAACCGTCATTGGCCATCTTGGTTGTCGCCGGCACGAGGTCGAGCAGCGCTTGCTTGTATTCGTCACCCATGCCATCCAAGGCCGTCGTGTTCATGATCAGGTAATCGGGAATCATCAGGTGCTTGGTGTATGAGTAGAACGGTGCCACTTCATCGTGTTTCATTGATTGGTAAACCGTCTCGTTGTTCTCGGCGCCGTCAAGAGTGCCGGTCTGGAGGGCCGAGTAGACCTCGCCTTGAGCCATTGGCGTGGCGATACCACCCATGTTGTCGATCATGGCCACCTGGCTTTCCGACTGCTGGACGCGCAGCTTCATCCCGGTCATGTCGGCTGGACTGCGGACCGCCTTGGTGGCATAAACATTGCGGGTGCCGGAGTAGAGCAACGACAGCACAGTGATATCTTTCGAGCCCTCCATTGAGTGCTTAAGGTCACCAATGACCGCCTCATCCGAGAACACCGCGTCCTGGGCTTCTTTCGAGTCGAAAACGTAAGGGAGGTTGAAGACAACCGTGTCTGGGTTCATCGTCTCCATCACCGGACCGCCGATGTAGGCCATGTCGACCGAGCCATCTGAGACGTTGTTGAGCACCGCCGCCTGGGCGCCAAGCGTCTCGTTGGCGAAACCTTCGATTCCGTAACATCCGTCGGTCGCCTCCAGGAGCTGCTCACCGAACCAGAGGGCGGCCTGGAACTGCGGGTGCTCCTCAGTCTGGTTGAAGGCCAGTTTGAAGGTCTTGATCGGGGTGGTGCAGTCGGCCACAGCGGCAGTCCCCGAGCCGTCGCCGGAGGTTGGATCGGTGCCGGCATCGGGGTTGCGACTGCAAGCAGCCGAGGTCAAGACGACGACCGAGAGGGCCAAGGCCGAAGCCAGCTTCAAGGATTGCTTCATTGTTATCCCTTTCCCTTTGTGATTGTTTGCTCGCGCCGGTCGAAGATTCACCAGCCCACTGCCCCTATTTGGCTGGATAGAGCTCGTTGTTGGCCAGGGCGGCGTCGTAAAGCTTCTGACGGGCGTCGTTGTTGATCGACTCCTTGGTGAAGGGCGTCAAGACCGCCTTGAAAGCGTCGATGTCGACGTCATCGTTGACAAGCGCACCGATCGACTCAGCGTGGGCCAATGAATCAGCGGTGAAGTCGGCGAAGCCGTCGTTGGCCACCTGAGCCACCTCCGGGATGAGATCCATCAGCGCAGCTCGATGCTCCTCACTCATGACTTCGAGGGCGTTTGTCGAAGCCACCAGGTAGTCGGGCATGATCAGGTGGCGGGTGTACGAGTAGTATTTGGCGACCTCGTCGTGACTCATGGCGTCCCAGGTGACCTCATTGTTCTCGGCACCGTCGAGGGTGCCGGTCTGGAGGGCTGAGTAGACCTCACCCAAGCCGAGAGTTGTCGGGACACCGCCCATCAATTCGATCATCTTGACCTGGGAGTCGGACTGCTGCACCCGCAGCTTCAAACCCTGCATGTCGGCTGGCGTCTTGATCGGGCGTGTCGAGTTATAGACATTGCGGGTCCCAGCGGTCACCCCGGTGAGGACGGTGATGCGTTTCGACTCTTCGATTGAGTGCTCAAGGTCGTACATCGCGCCGTCATGGTCGTTGAGTGTGGCGATCTCCGACTCGATCGAGTCAAAGACATAGGGCAGGTTGAAGACGACGAAATCGGCATTGAAGGGCTCCATCACCCCGCCAGCCACCCAAGCCAGTTCGATCGAACCATCGGAGATATTGTTGAGCACCGACGCCTGGGTGCCGAGAGTCTCGTTCGGGTAGACCTCAATGTCATAGCAACCGCCGGTCTCCTCCATCAACCGCTCGCCGAAGGTGATGCCGGCGGCGTATTGCGGATGCTCCGCCGTCTGATTGAAGGCCAACTTGAAGGTCTTGATCGGACTGGTGCAAGCATTGCTGTCAGCACTGCTGCCGACAGCATCGCCGCCGTCATCGACGTGGCGACTGCAAGCGGCCGTGGTTAGCACGACAGCAACCATTGTTGCCGCAATGACGGAATGACGAAATCTCTTCATTGGTTCCCCCTCCATTTGGATTTAGCCAGCTCGACCCTCGATGGCCGGGGGCTGGATCCTGATCGTGGAGATCAACTCCAATCTCCACACAGCCTCTGTGATGCACCAGGGAATGGAACTAGGTTCCACCCGATGAACAAACGGTAATCATGGAATCGCTGGTGGTCAATAACGGAGCACCAGCTAATGACGCATCATAATCGCTTGCCAGATGGGAATTATCCAAGGAAATCGTTGCAGGAGACGACTTCGTTTTCCGCCACACGGAACCACCAGTTCCGCCCAACGGAACGAGCAGCCTGGAGGACGGCGCCGCTCAGCGAATTCGATCAAGCAGCCTGGCGCCTTAGCCCCGGAGCAACTTCTCAGCCAATCGCTTCAGCCATGGCTGCCGCGACTCCATGCCGGGACAACACAGTCACAAGCTCTGCGACTCGGTCAGTGAACTCCTGGTGCTGGCAGAGGCGGTCGGGCAGGATGCCGCCGGCCATCACCCGCCGGGCGTGCTCAGCTGGACTGATCGCACCCGCCACCAGACGAGCCATCGCCTGAGCCTTGGGCTCCACCACCAGCTTGGCCAGCGGTCCCGGATCGAAGCCGGTCGGCGGGGCAACCATCACCAGCCAGGCAGCCACAGTCAAAGCCAGCTGCTGAGGCATCTCGCCACGGTCAAGAGCGGCGATGGCCGGATCAACCACCCGCTGCGCCAGCTTGAGGGACCCGTCGCTGGCCACCCTGGTGGTGGCGTCACCCAGGGCGGTGTTGCCCCAGCGGTGGAATAGTTCAGCCTCGTAGGCAGCCAAATCGAAGGCATCCGGCAAAGTCAAGGTGGGGCCATACTCGTCTCGCTGAGCCTGACGCACGCAAGCGGAGATCGTCGCATTGGCGATCGCTTCGGGGATGGTGTTCAGGCCCGACAGCACCCCCAGAGTGGCCATCAGGGAGTGACACCCGTTGAGCAGGCGGAGCTTGATCAGCTCGTAGTCGGCCACCTGATCACTGAAGATCACCCCGGCCTGTTCCCAGGACGGCCGCCCCAGGGCGAAGTTGTCCTCAATCACCCACATCGAGAAAGGCTCCGTCGGCACCGGAACCCGGTCACGCAAGCCCAGCAGCCTGGCCGCCGTCTCCCGGGTGGCGTCAGTCGTGCCCGGCACGATCCGGTCAACCATGGCATTGGGGAAGGCAGCTGCCGCAAGCCAATCGTGCAGACCAACCGGCGCTCCTGCCGCGTCAAGATACTCGAACACCCGAGCTCTGGTCGCCTCGCCAGCCGCCAACAGGTTGTCGCAGCACAAAACGGTCGGCGCTGGTTGATCATGCTCCCAGCGGCTCCACAAGCCAGCCGCCAGTATTCCGAGCAGAGTTCTTGGGTGCCGAGGGTCGGACAGATCGGCGGCGACATCGGGTTGGTCGACGCCCAGATGCCCGTCGGCACCGCTGTGGTATCCGGCTTCGGTCAAGGTCAGGGTGATCAGGCGAGTGGTCGAGGCCGCGATAGCCGCCGCCACCTCTGCTGGCTGATCGGCTGCCACCAGCAATTGGCGGTGGACGTCGATCAGCCCAAAGCTGACTTCGTCCTGGTCGAGTTCCAGTAGCGAGTAGAGACCATCTTGGGCTTGCAGAGCCTCGACGACACGCCGTGAGCGATTGGCGACACCGGCGATACCCCACTCCCCCATGTCCTGCTGCATCGCCAAGGCGGTGTAGAAGGCGGCGTGGGCGCGGTGGAATTGCCCCAGGCCCAGATGAACAATGCCGGGCACGGGTGGGGCCGAGGCGCCGATGAGGCGGATCGATCCGCAGCTGGCACGATCGAGTGTTGCTCTTGGATGATCAGTGGTCATAGTCCCCCCGTTGGATTCTTAAACAGAATGTCATGGATCTGCTTGTTTACGGGGCAATTCTCGGCTACTGTGTCCCATAATCGGTTCGCGAGTTCCATCAGACGGAACATGAGGACCGCTAATCGCCCGAGGAAGTGCCATGGAAAATCGTTACGCATTTGGGCCCAACGAGGTCGCCAGCATGTCCACCGAGCAGTTGCGCCGCAACTTCTTGGTGCCCAACTTGTTCTGCCCCGGCGAAATAAAGTTGGTATACACCCATCAGGATCGCGTCATCCTCGGCGGAGTCAGCCCCATGCCAGGCGAGAAGCTGACCCTGGAAGCGCCCCCGGAGCTACGAGCCGACCACTTCCTGGAACGGCGCGAGGCGGCCGTCATCTGCATCGCTGGCCACGGCGCCATCAGTGTCGACGGAGTCGACTACGACATGCCCAAAGAGGCCTGTCTCTATCTGGGGCGCGGCACCAGCTCAATAGCCTTCCAAACTGTCGGCGATGACGTCGCCCGCTTCTATCTATTCAGCGCCCCAGCCCACACCAATCACCCGCTCCACCACGCCCTGCCCGGCCAGGGCGACGTCCGCCACCTCGGCGACTCATCGCATGCCAACCAACGCGATCTCAACCGCATCATCATCCCCGAAACAGTGCCGACTTGCCAGATCGAGATGGGGTTGACCCGGCTGGTCGACGGCTCGCTTTGGAACACCATGCCGGCCCATACCCACGAGCGGCGGATGGAATGTTATCTCTACATCGATCTGGGTGAAGACGACCGGGTGGTGCATCTGATGGGCCAACCACAGGAGTCTCGCCACATCATTGTCGCCAACGAGCAGGCTGTCATCGCCCCCGATTGGTCACTGCACGCCGGTGTCGGCACCCGCAACTACGCCTTCATTTGGGCGATGGCGGGTGAGAACCAGGACTTCGACGACATGGATGCCGTGCCCATCTCAACCATCCGCTGATGTCAACTCCCGCGGCGCCGGCAGCCATTTATGGCAGTCACGAATCAGCCGTCAACTCATCGACCAAGACGCTGCTGGTGCTCCAGGCGGCCCTTGATCACAGCCGTTTCACCGACATCGCCGACGCCTGTGGCCTAGCCCGATCGACCGTGCACCGCATCCTGCGCGGCCTGGCTGATTCGGGTCACGTCGCCATGGACGACGACGGTCATTACCACCCCGGCCCCAAGTCATTCCGCCTGGCCGCCTCCACCTTGAACCGCACCGACGTGGTGACCATCGCCCGGCCGACCATCACCCGTCTGGTGACTAGAGTGGGGGCGACCGCTCACCTGACGATGCGACACGGCGACGATGCTGTCTACCTCTGGCGTGCCAACTCGCCGACCCGGCCCTACCACCTCAACAGTCGCGTCGGGGCGCGCCGTGAGCTATATTGCACCGCCGTCGGCAAGGTCCTGCTGGCCCAGGAATCCGATGAAGCCGTCGAGGCCTACGCCGAGCGCACCGGGCTGATCGCTCACACCCCGAAGACAATCACCTCATCGGGGCGTCTCCTTGATGAGGTGCGTCAGGTCCGCCTGGCCGGTTGGGCAATCGACGACGAGGAAAACGAGCGCGGAGTGGTCTGCCTGGCCGCCCCAGTGGCCTCACTCGATGGGGTGCGACACGCCATCTCCGTTTCCGTCCTGGCCATCGATGTATCTGCCCGCGAGCTCAGCAGTCAGGCCCGCGAGGTCAAAGCGGCGGCGGCTGCCATCTCTCGCCGCCTCGGCGCCGCCGATCCCAGCACCCGGCAAGGCTCCAGTCGCTCGACCCAGGGGAAGCCATGAAAGTCGTCATCGCCGATTGCGATCACCTGGATCTGGAAGAGGAGGCACGGGCTGCGGCCACCCTTGGCATTGACTTCGACCCGACACCTACCAGATCGACCGATCCTGGCGCCATCACTGAGCACTGTGCTGACGCCGACGGCATCCTGCTGCAGTATGCCAACTTCGACGCTGCTCTGATGGACGCCCTCCCCCGGCTCAAGGCCTTGGGCCGCTATGGGGTCGGCGTCGATTCAATCGACATCGACGCGGCCACGGCTCGCGGCATTGCCGTGTTCAATGTGCCTGACTACGGCACTGATGCGGTCTCCGACCATGCCATTGCCTTAGCCATGGCTCTGCTTCGCGACATCGGACATCAGCACAGACTGGGATTGATCGGTCAGGCCAACTTCGAGCTGGCCCGACCGATCCACCTGACCAGTCACCTGGTCTTCGGCGTGGTCGGAGCCGGTCGGATCGGTCGAGCGACGGCGGCCAAGGCGGCGGCCTTGGGATTTCGCGTCATCGTCCACGACATCGCCACTGACGCGGACTATTTCCATGGCCTGGCGAACCGACCGCTCGACAAGCTCCTTGCCGAGGCCGACATTGTCTGCTTGCACACGCCATTGACTCCGGACTCGCGTCATTTGATCGACGCGGCTGCCCTGGCCTTGATGAAACCGACCGCCTTGCTGATCAACACCGCCCGTGGTGCCGTGATTGACACTGATGCTCTGATCAACGCTCTGCGTGCCGGTCACCTGCGCGGCGCCGGTCTCGACACTGTCGATCCGGAACCTGTGGATCCCAAATCTCCGCTGTTCGAACTGCCGCAGGTGATCATCACTCCCCACCTGGCCTGGTACACCGAAGAAACCTATAGCGAACTAAAACGGCGCACCATGACCAACGTGGCCCGCTATCTATTGGGTCGAGGCTGCGACGACATCGTCAACCCGCAGGTGCTCACATCCGGCCGAACCCCCACATCCACCTACCCAACCGAGTCAGACCAAAACATTTAGGGGAACAACCATGCTTGAATTACGACCAGCCGCCGATTGCCGATTCGATGAGGTGTCGCTTGGCGAGGTGATGCTGCGCCTCGATCCCGGGTCAGGCCGGATCCACACCTCTCGCCAATTCCGAGCCTGGGAAGGCGGCGGCGAGTACAACGTCGCCCGCGGGCTGCGGCGCTGTTTCGGGCTGCGCACGGCCATAGTCACCGCCTTGGTGGACAACCCAGTGGGCCGTCTGGTGGAGGATCTGATGCTCCAAGGCGGGGTCGATCTGTCCCATGTTCAGTGGAGGCCTTTTGATGGAGTGGGGCGCGAGACCCGCAACGGCCTCAACTTCACCGAGGCAGGTTTCGGGGTCCGAGGGGCTGTCGGTGTCTCCGACCGGGGCCACACCGCCATTGCGGCTATGGGTCCAGAAGCGGTCGATTGGGATGCCTTGTTCAGCCAGGGTGTGCGTTGGTTCCACACCGGCGGAATCTATGCGGCACTCAGCGAACTAAGCGCCGCCACCTGCGTGGCGGCCATTGAGGCGGCCAAGCGTCATGGTGTGATCGTCTCGTACGATCTGAATTACCGCCCATCGCTATGGCGGGCCATCGGCGGTCAGGCCGCTGCTCAGCGGGTCAACCAGACCATTGCCCCAATGGTCGACGTGATGCTCGGCAACGAGGAGGATTTCACCGCCTGTCTCGGCTTCACAGTCGACTCTGAACTCAGTGGCATCGCCACCGATGCTTTCGCCACCATGGTCGGCCATGTTGCCCAGACCTACCCCAACCTCCAGGTCATCGCTACCACCTTGCGGGATGTCATCTCGGCTTCACGCAACCACTGGTCGGCTATCGCATGGAGCAGCCAGACTGGCATAGTCTCGTCTAGCCGTCGCGATTTGGAAGTCATGGATCGGGTCGGCGGCGGCGACTCATTCGCGTCTGGGTTGATCTACGCACTGCTCAGCGGGATGCCCCTTGATGAGGCGGTCGAGTGGGGCTCGGCAAGCGGGGCATTGGCAATGACCACCCCCGGCGACACCATCATGGCAACACGTGCCGAGGTGGCCAAGTTGGTGGGGGGCGGTGGCGCCAGGGTCGACCGCTGACCGGCGCGGCACTGATCACTTATCACGACCTCGTGCGCGTCGGCGATCCGAAACCCATTGCCTTCGAACCACCAGGCTACCGCGCAGCACCCGACCGCCTGGAAGCAAGAAACGCCAGCGACCACGGCGACACCACCGGCCACAAGCCCCGCAATGACGTCACAAACCACGGCAGCTACATGCATAACCCTTCCTAGTCGCGGGCCTGACCCTCACTTGGTATAGTTGCCCCTTGAGTTCTCACACTCGTCCGGGTGGCGGAATAGGTAGACGCGCTAGCTTGAGGTGCTAGTGCCCGATATAGGGCATGGAGGTTCAAGTCCTCTCTCGGACACAATCGCCCCTAGTCGAATGACTAGGGGTTTTTTGTTGCCCACAAGGGGTTTTACGCTTGGATAGTGCGTGAATGAGGGGACGGTAGTACCCTGTTTGGGACAGCTTAAGGATGCAGATGAGTTGCAAAGTCCTCCGTAAGGATGCACCTCAAGGAGGAATTATGACTGGGCATCGACGTTCGTTCGGATCGATCAAGAAGATGAGGTCTGGTCGCTTCCAGGCTTCCTTCATCGGACCCGATGCGATTCGCCACGCTGCGCCGACCACTTACAGTCGTAAGACCGACGCGGAACGGTGGTTGGCAGATGAGCAACGGCGGGTGGAGATCGCCGAGCCGGGAGATTGGACTCCGCCGATGGGCCGGGGCCAGGTGAGGGCCAAGCTGCAGGATTGCTTGACTGTTGGTGAGTATGCCGTGGCTTGGTTGGCGGCGGATGATATCCGGCCTTCGACGAGAGCGCTGTACGAGCGGCTGATTCGCTTGAGGATCGTCCCCGGGCTGGGGAACGAGCGCCTCGACCGGATCGACAGATCGACCATCGCGAAGTGGTGGGCGTCGACGCCGAAGACTCGCGCTGACCACCAGGCCTACAGTCTGCTGCGCACCATTATGAGTGCTGCCATTGATGAGGGATTGACGAAGGATAACCCCTGCACGGTCAAGGGTGCGGGAAGACCGAGTCGGGAGAAGAGCTTAGAGCCACCGGCGCCGGAACAGGTGCAGGCGATCGCTGATGCCATGCCTCCGAGGTGGAGGATTGGCGTGTTGCTGGCGGCTTGGTGCGGCCTGCGTTCGGGTGAGGTGCGGGAATTGCGGCGCAAGGATATCGACTTGGCTCATCGGAATGTGCGGGTCGAGCGGGCGGTGTCACGAGCTGGCGCGGATTTGGTGATTGGTGAGCCGAAAACGGAGGCTGGTAAGCGGACTGTGCCGATTCCGGAGTCGTTGGTTCCGGCGATAGAGTCGCATCTGGCGTTGTGTGTCGGCGCCGGTCAGGAAGCACTGGTGATCGCCACGGACGAGGGTGCCACGGTCCATGATGGCCGCTGGAATCGGGCGTTCAAGTCGGCGGCGATCCGGGCTTTGGCTCCCCAGGGTGAGTGGGAGAAGGTGCGGGGGAAGCCGGGGCGTCCGGCGCTACCTGATTGGGATCCGGGGATCACTTTCCACGACTTGCGGCACGTGGCGTTGACCAACGCTGGGATTGCAGGAGCCACGCTGCGCGAGTTGCAGGCTTTGGCGGGCCATACGACGCCAGGGATGGCGATGCGGTACCAGGAGGTCGTGCACTCACATCTTGCGGAAGTGATGGATCGAGTGTCGGCGATGATCCCGACTGGGGGAATGCAGACCGATGCCTAAGATTTGCTACACCGTGGCCGAGTTGGCGCTGGAGACTGGCATGAGCCAAGACCGCATCCGGGCCCACTGCCTATCCGGTGACTTCGGTTTTCAGAACGGCACGAAGGTTTGGGTGATTTCTCATGCCTCGTTCCAAGCTTGGCTCGACCGTAAAGACAAGGAAGCCACCGGATGGCGTTCTTGAGATTATCCGGTTCGGCTGGGGATCGCTCCGGTTGGTGGCCAGTTGTAGGACGCTGGTGATGCCCCTACAGGAAGCGAAGACTAGCTCGATCAACGTCGTGGGTTTTGTCGCCGGGCTGTGTCATACTGGCCAGCAAGAAGATGAAGTGAGGTGGAGGCCATGGCGACGGTGCATGACGTGGCAGCATACATTCTGCGGTCCGAGGGGCAGATGTCAACGATGAAGCTGGAGAAGCTCCTCTACTACTGCCAGGGGTGGTCGTTGGCGTGGGACGGAGTCCCACTGTTCAAGGAGCCATTGGAGGCGTGGGCGAATGGGCCAGTGTGCCCAGCGGCATTCCGTGAACACCGAGGTCAGTTCCAAGTCAACGCATGGCCCAAGGGTGACCCTAGCCAACTGGGCAAAGACGCCGCGGAAACATCGATTCGGTCTTGTCTACCTATGGCGCATTGACCGGTCAACAACTCTCGGATAAGACGCATCAGGAACGCCCATGGCTAGAAGCTCGGGGTACTGCCTCACCGGGCGCCCGGTGTGACACTGAACTGGACCTTGACACCATGCTCGACTATTTTGGTGGCCTAGATCTGTTGCCCGAAGTATGAGTAAGTCTGGCCGCAAGACAGCCAGAGTGCCTCACGAGGCTAGCAGGCGCGCCGAAGCAGCGAAGGCTGCGCTGCCAGTCAACACGGACAAAGAGATGGTCCGTTGGTCTTTCCGGTGGACCGATGTGGATTATCAAGGTGCTTGGGACTGGGATCTCCAGTCAAGCGAAACGAAGGCCATCCTGCGGTTCCTGGGAGACATGCAAGGTAAGACTTGGAGTGAGTGCCTTGCCGGCCGTTCAGGCGAGCACAAGAGCCACCACGGTCAGCCTGTCACCTCCTTGTGCCGGGAGGCACAGAGGCGCTTGGCCGAGTGGTTAGGCTGGCAGGACCTACCTGATGAGTTGTTCCGTTTTCGGCTGGGTGGTAAACCCCGGTTGTGGGGTTTCCGGTCGGGTGCTGTCTTCGAGATCATCTGGTTTGACCGAGATCACGCTGTCTACCCGACCGGCAAGCGCAACACCTAGAGACGCAGAAATGGCCCTCACCGTGGTGGGGGTCATTGTCTTGCCCGGCCAGGGCCGGTTGGTAAAAGAGAGTCAGATGCCGGTCTGAGCCGGGTGGCAGGGCGAGTCACCCATGGCCGGCTCGCCTTCAACATCGACTACTGTTGCCGGACCGATCGTGGTTGTTGCAGGATCGACCGTCACACCGCTGTTGGGGTTGCCTTGGTGGACTTGGATGGCGCCGTTCATCGAGTCGGGCACCAGGTTGGCCAGGGACTGCCCGCCGGCGAAGATGGCCGCGACAGCCGCCAGTGCTTGGAGGGCGTGTTGCCAGACCGTCGGCACGTCGGGGATGACGAAGGGGATGGCGACAGCGATGATGCTGGCCAGGATGACGACCGTGGCGCGGGCCTTGGCTGGGATCAGGGTCAGCGGGTTCGTGCTGACCGGGGTTGATTGGGTGTTGCTCATTGGTTTGGTCCTTTCATTAGTCCTTGCTTGAGCAGCAGGTTGATTTGGTAGTTGGCTTGTTCTTGGGCCGCAGCTTGGGCCTTGAACCCGGCGGCGAGTTCGGCGGTGGCCTTCGCCAGATCGGCGAGGGTAGTGTTTTGCCTCTCGAGAACAGCTGCCGTGTCGGCCCGGAACTTGTCGTGACCGGCCAGCCCATCAGCCATGTGCGCGACTTGCCCCTCGATCTGCTGCAGTTGCTCGGATTGCTCGTGCAGCTGCTCGGTCTGCCGATCGGTGGCGTCACCGATGGAGACACTGCCGTGGTTGGTTTGGAGGGCTTTCTTCAAGTCACGCCAGAACTTGATGAACGCGACCGTGATCAACCCGAGTCCACCAAGGATGGCGGTGACCATGATCACCACCGCGTCGATCTCTTCCCGGTTCGGCATCAGATACGCCCTTCCCGAATCAATACCTGGAGGGCGGCGGCGTCGTTCGGACCGGGGATCCCGTCCGCGGCGGTGTGCAGGAGATTGGTTTGGATTTGCCGCCACCAGTTCGAACCTTGCCCGACCGATGTGCCCACCCGGAACACTGTGACCGCCGGAAAGTGCTCCTTGGCCAAATCAACCTGGTGTTGGTTGTCAAGGTCGATCCACCCATCCCCAGCCACCCCAGCCAGACCCAGAAGGCTGGTCATCGTCAGTTCGCCCCAAATGCCATCCGGGTCGAGCCCGTGAGCTGCCTGATACCGCTTGGTGGTGACAACACCGATGATGTTGTCAGACAAGGCGTCGATCACCGCGTCCGTGACTGGGGCAGTCGGTGCGGCGGGAGGGACTACGGGTGTTGGGATGGCTACTCCACCGTTCCCGGCCACCACACCCTGGGCGATCGCCCTGGCAATCTCGGTCGTGTGGTTGATGATCCAGGTCGCGTCAGTCACGTTGTCATGGAAGCTAGCCTCGATGTAGCAGCACAGCATGGTTGTCTGGTTGATCTCCAACAAGTCACCTCGAGCCCGCACACCCCGATCGGCCGTTGGTGTCACAGCGGCCAACGCCTTGTAAACCGATTGGATGACCGGGTGAGACTCACGCCCCGGGTGACACATGACTGTGCAACCATGCCCGCCACCCGCGTCAGTGTGGAGGGTGATGTAGAGGTCAGCGGGCCAGACGTTCGCCTCGCGCATCCGGGCGCCACTCGAAATGCTCGTGCCTGCCTCGGCGACCCGCACGTTGAACCCGGCTGCACGCAGGTCGGCGGCCAGGGCGTCACCAATCCGGCGGGCCTGCTCGGCCTCCGTCGTGTTGCCGGTCGCGTACATGTTTGCGGTCTGGTTAGTGGGTGAGATATGGATGTTGCGGATCACGATGGGTCCGGCCTTTCTTTGTGGGTTGATTGTCAGAAAACGGCGAGCACGACAGCGCCGGCAAGAGTGACGATTGCCAGGGTCACACCGACCCATTGAGCACGTCGGAGCATGACTGTCCTCGTTTCTGTCGGTGGGGTGTGTCACACTGAGGGCATGGGGAAACTCGGGGGAATTACCACACTGCTGGCGTTGGTATTGGCGTTGGCAGGCTGCACTGGTGCCGTCGTGGATCCAGAAGCGGTTGTGGTGACACCGAGCGTCAGCCCGGTGTTCATTTACCCGAATGGCCAGGCCACCCCTGACCCGGTCCCAGTGGTGTCACCGGCACCGGCTGGCCCGGCAACGGTAGCGCCAGTCCAACTCGACCTGGAATGCCTCCCACCCACCCCAGGCGTCATGAAATGGCTCCACCACACCGGATCTGCCGACCTACCCGAATCAGGGGTCGCCATGGTTTACGCCGGCCCCGGCGATACTCCCGGCGAAGACTGGTGGGTCGTCGCCGCCGTTTCATTCAGCGACAGTGGCGGGTCGATGCAACGTTTTGATGTCTCTTACCTGACGAACTCACCTGATGACGATCTTGACCAGGGTGAGCGGTGGATCGGTGTGGGTGGACAAGGTCGCCCTATGCCAGGCATCATTCGGCAGAGCGTCAACTGGGATGGCGTGTCATGGCGCGGCGCACGCCTCGACCAGGGGCTTGCCGCCCAGGCCAAGGCGTACTCCTGCCTACCAGATCAGTAAGGGGCAATGGTGACAGTCTTGCTGCCGGTGGGATAGCCTCCGGCCCCACACGAGAATGTGACCGTGTTGTAAACACCTTGCTGCAGGCTCAGATAACCCGAGCAGCGCTGGCTTCCGGAAACAAAAGAGTTCTGATTCGCCAGGTTGAAGTTGCCACTTAGGGCGGCTCCGGATGGCTCGATTTGCAAGGTGAATCCTGCAAAGTATTGGCCTGAAGTGGTGTTGATCATCGTCGCCCGAATCCAAACGTACTGGCGTAGCTTCCTCAACTCGAACCGCCATCCTGGGGTTGAGAACTCGGCAACGGTTCCGGCCGTACCAGTGAGGTTGTAAGGATTATTGGCCATGGTTGTTTCCTTTCGGTTGTGGTGTCCCGCCGTGCTGGCGGTCTTCCCCGCTTGTTGGACGGGTGAAGCTATTCCTGGCGCTGGTCAGACCACCGGGGCCTGGCGTGTCAGGCGATCGGGCCGAACCGCTGCCAGACTCGGGTGTCTTCTTGCCCCAATGACCAGATGGCGATGCCTTG
>JAITVZ010000114.1 GCA_031285505.1 Propionibacteriaceae bacterium | reverse complement strand
CCACCTGCCAGGTCGCCTCATTGGTGACCGCCAGCCTGGAAGATCTGGGCGATCAGGTGGCGGTGCTGGCTGACGGCGTCGAAGCTGGCGAGATCGCCGGCATCCACTTGGAGGGGCCCTGGCTGTCGCCGAAATACAAGGGCGCCCATACTGAGTCGCTCTTGCGCGACCCCTCGGTCGCCGACATCGCCGCAGTGGTGGCTCGCAGCCGCCAAACGGTCGTCATGGTGACCATCGCTCCCGAAAAACCAGGCGCCATGGAGTCGATCAACTACATGGCCGGCAACGCCATCATGGCCGCTGTCGGTCACACGGCTGCCGATTTCGATCAGACGGTGGCAGCCATCGCCGCCGGGGCTCGTGGCACCACCCACCTGTTCAACGCCATGCCAGACCTACTGCACCGCGCCCCCGGTCCAGGCCTGGCCTTGTGGCGCGACCCATCTGTCTGGGTGGAGCTGGTCTTCGATGGCGTCCATGTCCACCCGATGCTGGCCGGCCACGTGATGAACACCAAGCCGGACAAGGTGGTCTTGATCACCGACGCCATGGCCGCGGCCGCCTTCGCGGACGGCGATTACACCCTGGGCGGCTTGGCGGTCGAGGTGCGCGATTCGATCGCCCACATCGCCGGAACGCAAACCATCGCCGGATCGACCCTGACCCTTGACCGAGCGGTGCGCACCGCCATCAACGCCGGCGTCGATCCCAACTTGGCGCTGCAGGCAGCGACCGCCAACCCTGCCGATTATCTCAGTTTGACCGGGGTCGGTCGGATCGCTGCGGGCAATTGGGCTGATCTGGTGGCTCTGGACGCCAACTGGCAGGTCAGCGCCGTCATGCGCCATGGCGCCTGGTTGTGAGGTTGGCGCACTGAGCAGCAGGCGGAATTGAATCATTCGGGGCTGGTGGCTGATGGCTGCCAGCCCCGATTCTTTCCGGCCACTGCTATCCCGTGCTTTCAGCCCATCGACACTAACCCGTTTTCGTGTTGAACGCCGCCAAGATGACCAGCCGCTCAGACCCAATATGTCTGGGCGAACCAATTGTTTCTCGACCAGGCCGGCTGTTGACGGCAGAACTGTCTGACCGTCTTGACCAACGATGCCGAACCCGCCGCCCAGAGATAAGCCCCCTGCGCCGGCCAGTCGGCTGTCCAAGCCCGCAACTGCTCCGGGCTGATGGCGTCGACCCAGTCAATTACACCGGATTGACTCAGCGCCGGTATGATCGACGCCCGGTCGGGCCGTTGGTCGACGCCGATCCAGTGCGGCTGTTGGTTGCTACTGCCGGCCAAAGCGGCGGCGATGGAGCCGGCAGCCCCCAAGGCTGCGGCGTCGGCGATCAGCAGACTCGGACCGGGCGCCGGCGCTTGCCAGTGATAAATCGGCTGCTCGACTAGGACTTGGTCGCCGACTTGGGCGGCCGCGGCCCAGGTGCTGCCCGGGCCGACTGGTTGGTGCAAGCAGGCGTCGATCACCAGTTCCGACGATGCCGGCTCGGACCTCTCACCCGCCAGGCCGGGCCGGATGGCCGCCAAACTGTAGGAACGTTTGACCGGTCGGCCCTGCTGGTCGGTCAATTTGAAGATCAGGAATCCCCCAGGCCCCAGATTGATCCGCTTTGCAAGACCATCATCCGCGAAAACCAGGCGTCGGTACCACGGTGTCAAAGATTCGATCCGGATCAGTTCGAGCGACCAGTTGGTCAAGCGGGCAGACTGGGCGCTAGCAGCGCTGAGTTCAGGCATGCCCCCCATGATCGCATGTCGCACAGCGGGGCTCCAACAAGGCGCTGAGACGACGTCAAACCAGTGTTGGCATGGCGGCCTGGCGGAAGCCTCGATCAACCCGGCGCCAACAGCCAACTGAGGTGGGGCGCCAACAATGGGTAGCCAACGAAGACGGTGGCGTCCATCAAGAAATGGGCGATGACCAGCGGCGCCACCCGACGCCAGCGCCAATAGAGCCAACCAAAGACCAACCCCATCACCAGGTTGGCGAAGAAACCTCCAAAGCCCTGATAAAGGTGATAACCACCCCGAATCAGCGCCGAACAAGAGATGGCCACACCCCAACGCCAGCCCAAATCACGCCAGCGCGTCAGCAGATAGCCGATCATGATCATCTCTTCGGACAGTCCGGCCATCAAGGCCGACAGCAATAGAATTGGCACCGCCCACCAGACGGCATTGAGATTGGCTGGGGCGACTGTGGTGTTGATGCCGATCGCTCGGGCCACGAAATAGAAGATCAGCCCCGGCACGCCGACGCCAGCCGCGATCAGTGCTCCCCTGGCAATGTCTTTGGCCGGTTGGCGCCGATTGAAACCCACTGTCGCCCCGACATCGGCATGCTGTTGGCGCAACAACAACCAGACCATGCCCACGGCGGCCAGGGGCAAGATGAAGCTATAGAGCTGATAAGCCAAGTCGAGCATCGACTGATCAGCCTGCGCATTGTTCATGTTGGTGGTTTGCTGCGCCAGGGGCTCGTCACGCTGCAGCTTCTCGATCAGCGACAGCAATGCTGACAGGGCGGAGCGGCCAAAAGACACCCCCAAGACCACCAAGATCTCCAGACCGACCCACCAGCGGCGACTGTGCTTCAGCGATGCGGTATCATCCTCGGCGATCATCAGCGACGGCTCAACCAAGCCCTCATCATCACCAACAGACCGTGTATTCGCCACTGCTTGACCAGGTAGTCACTGGTCGCCTCACCAAAAGGCAGGCTCACCCGAACCCGGTGCCCCAAATCAGCCATGCGTTCTTGCTCCGTGCGCCGAATGCCATAAGGCATGATGAACTCAAAATCATCAATGCCTCGGTTGGTGTGAGCTGCCAACTCCTGGGCGATCTCCAGCATCACCGGATCAGAACTGACCACCTCGGGTCGACCGCTGCCCTCCATCAACAGCCGCAAACAACGAACATAGCTCAAATCCACATCGTGACGTGAGGCAAACAATGCCTGCCCCGGGCGACGGTGGTCCATCCCTTTACGCAAGGCGACTCGAGCATCGGCGCTGGCCAGACAGTCGCTCTCGGAACGCTTCAAGGCTGCCTCCAGGACATAACCCACCTCGGGAAAATCTTGGCGGATTTGATCGATGATCCGCAGGGTTTTACCAGCCAGCCAGGGATGGCTGGTGTTGCAGGTCAGACGCACGCCCAGTTCCCGGGCCCGCGCCGCCAATTGTCGCGCGTTGTCAACCGTCTCGCGCTCGCCATCACGGACCAATAAGCCGATGGTGGCCAAGTTGATTTCCAGGTCGACCGTGTCCGCCAATTGTCGGGCGGCGATTTGATCGATCACCGCCACATACTGATCGCGACACCACCTGGCTTGATCGGTCGAGCGACTGTCAACCTGCAACCAAACAACGCGCACCGACAAACCACGGCCGACCAAGGCATCGACCACCGGCGCAACATCAGACCAGTTCGGGCCAGTCACCAAGCGCTTTGTCAGTCCCCTGGCCCAAGGACAGGCCGCCAGCAGGCGGCGGACAGTCACGGGTTGGAGAAGACCAGGCATCATCGAACGCTGCATAGGCCAAGACTAGCGCCGCCGGCACTGACTTGGGCAATCATCTGCCCGATCAGTCACTGGCCCATCCGCACAGTGGCACCGGCTCACGTCTGGAAAATCCCCGACAAATCAACAGTCAATTACGCATAACCGCCAATCGTCGGCAGAATGGGGGCATGCACCTCGATCACGTCATTTATGCCTCTGGGCCAGCTGGCTTGGCCAGCGATGCCAATCGCCTGGCAGCACTACTGCACACCAGTTCCATCGATGGCGGCGTGCACCCCAGTTTCGGCACGAGGATGCGCTTGATTCCCTTGGCCCAAGGCCGTTACATCGAAATTGTCGAGGTGCTTGATCACCCGGCGGCTGACAAAGCCCCCTATGGCCAAGCGGTGCGCCACCGCAGCCGGATGGGTGGCGGCTGGCTGGGCTGGGCCGTGTCGGTGGACGACCTCGGCCCAATCGAGGGGCGTCTCGGTAGGTCGGCAGTCAACGGTGCGCGCCACTTCCCTGATGGTCGTGTCCTGGAATGGCGCCAATTGGGAGTGCGCGGTTTGATTGCCGACCCGCAACTACCGTTTTTCGTTGAATGGCGCTCACCTGCTTCGGTGCTGCCATCGGCCCTGAGCAGTGACATCGCCTTGACCGACTTGGAGCTGGCAGGCTCCTCTGATCGATTGGCCCAGTGGCTGGATCACCCAGTCGCCGCTGCCTTCGACGGGGTCACTTTCCAGTTCAATGCCGCCAATGGCTACCCGGCACTGACAGCTGCCATCTTCGAGACAGCAGCTGGCCCGGTCCGCATCTGATCACTAACGGTCGTCCGCTCAGCTGCCGGGCACCCACCC
>JAITVZ010000095.1 GCA_031285505.1 Propionibacteriaceae bacterium | reverse complement strand
CTCCCTATGGTTCCCGCAGCATTCCAGAGGTGCGCCGGTATGCGCTGGCTTGCCTGGACGCGCTGGTGGACATGGGCGTCAAAGCGCTGGTGATCGCCTGTAACACCGCCTCGGCGGCGATGCTCGATGAGGCCCTCGATCGCTATGGATTGCCGGTGGCCGAGGTGATCCTGCCGGCGGTGCGACGGGCTGTGCGAGTCAGTTCAGGACAGCGCTTGGCCGTGCTCTGCACCGAGGCGACGGCGACCTCCCATGCCTACGACGATGCTTTGGTCAATGCCAACTGTTCGTTGCTGACCGTGGCTTGCCCGCGTTTCGTTGAGTTTGTTGAAAACGGTGTCACCAGCGGCGATGAATTGTTGGCGGTGGCGGAGGAGTACTTGGCGCCGGTCAGGCAATCAGGCGTCGACACCGTCATTCTCGGCTGCACCCATTACCCCTTGTTGTCTGGGGTCATCTCCTATGTTCTTGGCCCCGACATCAACCTGGTGTCCTCATCGGCCGAATGTGCCAATTCCACCTACGCGATGCTGACCAAAGGGGGCCTGTTGCGCCCGGGCGGGGTCGGTCAGCGCCGCTTCTTGACCACGGGTAATCCCGAACGTTTCCAGGCCCTTGGCGCGCGCCTGCTTGGCCAGTTGGCCAATCCGGCAGGGCCATTGGCCAATAGCAGCTACGAACAAGTGAAAGTGCAGGCATGATGCGTCTCGATGGTCGCCGTAATGATCAACTCCGCCCGATCAAGCTGACCCCCAGTTGGCTCAACACCGCTGAGGGGTCAGTGCTGGTTGAGTTTGGTCAAACCAGGGTCTTGGTGGCCGCCTCGGTCACGCCGGGCGTGCCCCGCTGGCGCAAAGGCTCGGGACGGGGCTGGGTGACTGCTGAGTATTCGATGCTGCCTCGCGCCACCAATTCGCGCAATGACCGTGAGTCGGTCAAGGGTCGCATCGGTGGTCGGACCCACGAGATTTCGCGCTTGATCGGCCGCAGCTTGCGAGCGGTTGTCGACTACAAGGCTTTGGGTGAGAACACCATTCAGATTGATTGTGACGTGCTCCAGGCCGACGGAGGCACCCGCACCGCCTCCATCACCGGAGCCTATGTGGCCTTGGTTCAGGCTGTCGATTGGCTCCGGCGTCGCGACCTGCTGGTCGGCGAGCCGCTGACTGGCTCGGTGTCGGCTATCTCCGTCGGCATCATCGACGGCGAGGTCCGACTCGATCTGCCCTACGAGGAGGATTCCCGGGCTGGGGTCGATCTGAACATTGTCGCCACTGGCGATCTGCGTCTGGTGGAGGTCCAAGGCACCGCTGAGGGCGACCCATTCTCCAGGGAACAACTCGATGCCCTGCTCGACCTTGGCCTGGCCGGTTGTGCCGAGCTGGCCACGATCCAGCGTGACAGCATCGAGGCGATGGAAACCGCTGCTGATGGCCGTTGAATTGTTGCTCGCCACCTCCTCGGTCCACAAATTGACTGAGATGCGTCGGCTGATCATGGCGGCCGGATTAGAACTGACAGTTCTGGGGTTGAGCGATGTCGCTGGATACCCCGAACCGGTCGAGGATGGTGATTCGTTCGTTGACAATGCCATCATCAAGGCCCAAACAGGCCTGGCGGCCAGTGGTTTGCCGACCCTGGCCGATGATTCCGGACTGTGTGTCGATGTCTTGAACGGCATGCCCGGGGTGCGATCAGCCCGTTGGGCTGGCGGCCACGGAGACGACCAGGAGAATCTCGACCTGCTGCTGCGCCAGATCGACGATGTGGCGCCGAACCGCCGTGGGGCTCATTACAGCTGTGCCATGGCTTTGGCCATGCCTGGCGGTCTTGAGGCGGTTGAGGGGCAAATTGACGGCCGCTTGCTGATGAGCCGGCGGGGAACGGGCGGTTTTGGCTATGACCCGATCTTCGTGCCCAGCAGTCAAGATCTGACCTTCGCCGAGATGACCGCCGAGCAGAAGGATGCCTTCAGTCATCGGGGTCGGGCCCTGCGGGCGATCATGCCGGCTTTGGCATTGTTGGCCGCGACAGCCAGCAACTAACAAAGAATGCAGCCGATCCCATCGATATCTAAGGAGCATGATGCAGCAGTACCTTGATTTGCTCGACACTGTGATGACTCATGGGGTGGACAAGGATGATCGCACCGGCACCGGCACCCGCTCGGTTTTCGGTCACCAAATGCGTTTCGACTTGAACGACGGTTTCCCGATCTTGACCACCAAGAAGATCGCCAAACGAGCGGTTTTCGGCGAGCTGCTCTGGTTCCTGCGCGGTGACACCAACGTCAATTGGCTCCATGAGCATCGCATCAGCATCTGGGACGAGTGGGCTGACGCCCAGGGCGAATTGGGGCCGGTCTACGGTTATCAGTGGCGACACTGGCCGACTGCTGATGGCGGATCAATCGATCAGATCGCTGCGGTCATCGACCAGATCAAGACCAATCCGAATTCCCGCCGCTTGATTGTCACCGCCTGGAACGTCGCCGATCTACCGGCGATGGCCCTGCCACCTTGCCACATGACCTTCCAGTTCTATGTGGCGAATGGCAAATTGTCCTGCCAGCTCTACCAACGCAGCGCCGACATTTTCCTCGGCGTGCCCTTCAACATCGCCTCCTACGCCTTGTTGACCCATCTGATCGCCCAGGTGACTGGTTTGGCTGTCGGTGAATTCGTCCACACCTTGGGTGACGCCCACCTTTACCGCAACCACTTCGATCAGGCTCGTTTGCAGCTGAGCCGCTCGCCCAAGCCGCTGCCAACTCTTCAGTTGAACCCAGATATCAACGACATCGACGATTTCAGTTTGGAAGACATCAGCCTGATCGGTTATCAGCCGCATCCGCTGATTCCGGGGGCAGTGTCGGTCTAGCTGGCGCCCGGCCTGGTACCCCCAAGGCAACGGCGAAAATGCTGGGAAGGAGAAGGACATGACCTGGTCGCTGACGGCCATTGCGGCAGTGGGGCGCAACGGCGTCATCGGTGATGGTTCGGGCATGCTCTGGCATCTGCCAGCCGATTTCGCTCGCTTCAAGGCCAGAACCATGGGCGGACTGATGCTGATGGGGCGATCGACCTTCGAATCAATCGGTCGATCCCTGCCCGGACGATTGACAGTGGTGATGAGCCGCAATCCCGCATGGGCGCTGGCCCATCGATCAGCCTCGGTGCTGGTGGCCCCTGACCTGCTCGCCGCTGCGGCGATGTTGGCAGCCCATCGGGATCGTCGCTGGTGGGTCTGCGGCGGTGGCGAGATCTATCGGCAATGGTGGCCTTACACCACCGAATTGGATCACACCACTGTGCCTTTCTCCCCTGATGGATCAGTCCATTTCCCGCTGATTGACCCTGCGTCCTGGGAACTGACCGGCAGCGAGGCCGGCGATGGTTTCGAAGTCGAGCATTTCCACCGCCGTGATGACGGTGCCGCACTGGCCTTGGAGCGGCTGGTCACCGATGCGGGCTGAGCCCTCGATCCTTCATTTGGACCTGGACGCCTTCTTCGCCTCGGTCGAGCAACGCGATAAGCCTTCTCTGCGTGGACGTCCGGTGGTGGTTGGTGGGCTGAGTGGGCGGGGCGTGGTGTCCACCGCCTCCTATGAGGCCCGTCCCTTCGGTGTCCATTCGGCCATGCCGATGCGAGAGGCCCGCCGCTTGTTGCCTCAGGGGGCTTTCCTGGCCGGGCGTTTCGCAGCCTACCGACTGGCCTCGCGGCAAGTGATGGCCCAGTTGGCCTGCTTGTCGCCCCTGGTCGAGCCACTGTCGCTGGATGAGGCTTATGTCGATCTGGCTGCTGGGGGACAGGAGGACTTCTCCTTGGATGGGCTCAACCATTTGGCTAAGGAGTTGCGGGCCGCCGTGACCCAGGCCACGGGCGGCCTGACCGCTTCGGTCGGCATCGGCTCCAGCAAGTTCATGGCCAAGCTGGCTTCGGAGGCGGCCAAGCCGGATGGCTTACTGGTGATTCCGCCTGGCACCGAAGCCGATCGCATCGCCAGGATGGATGTCCGGGCCATCCCTGGGGTCGGACCGGCCACCGCCGAGCGCCTGGCACGTCTGGGAATCAGCACCGTCACTGATCTGCGGGCCGCCACCCCGACCGACTTGCGGCGTGAGTTGGGTGGGCAGACGGCCGAGTGGCTGAGCAAGTTGGCTTATGCTCGCGATGATCGCCAGGTCAACGGGCAAAGAGAGGTCAAGTCGATTTCCTTGGAGGACACCTTCGAAGAGGACTATCACAGTCTGGTGGAACTGGCGCCCTTGGCCCGGCGCAGTGCCGAATTGGTTGGCCAGCGCCTGCGTAAACAGCATCTGTTTGCCAGAACCATCACCTTGAAGCTGCGTTTGGCGGATCTGTCGAGTCACACCCGATCGCGAACCCTGGTTGGGGCGATCGATTCGGATGAGACGCTGGTGGCAGTGGTGCTGGACCTGTTGGCTGGGCAGGAGATGCTGGTCAGTCGCGGTGTGCGTCTGCTGGGTGTGGGAGTTTCCGGCTTCACCAATCAGGCCCAAGAGGCCCTGTTCGAGGTCAGCGCCGTCAGTTTCGACCAGACTTTGGTCGAGGCCGCCACCGGGGTGGTCGGGCCGCGCCGTCAGGCCGTCCTTCGCCCGGGCGATGATGTCATTCATGAGCACTTTGGCCCGGGTTGGGTCTGGGGGTCCGGTTTAGGGCGGATCACCGTCCGCTTCGAAACTGCCATGACCGGACCAGGGCCGATCCGCACCTTGCCGATCGATGATCCGGCGTTGCGGCCCAATCCGGTGGTCCTGCCGGCCGATGACGGTGCAGCTACCGCCTTGGAGGACCCGATGGGCGAGACCGGTGTGGACGCCTTGCTAGACTGATGGCCGTCGCCGGAGTGGTGGAATTGGCAGACACGCAGGATTTAGGTTCCTGTGCCGCAAGGCGTGAGGGTTCAAGTCCCTTCTCCGGCACGGTTGGTTGATGTCTGAAGCGCCGTCTGGGCGGACTGGGTCATTGCCAGCGCGACTAACATGGGTCCTATGAACAACTCTTCAATCAGCATCGATCAGGTCGCACAGTTGCGCATCGATTTCCTCAATGACAAGGCCGCTCGCCTGTCGCAAAACGCCATCACGGTCAACCCGATCAGTCAGGTCGCCCTCGACCACGCCATCGTTGCCGCCTTTGATCCATCGGTCAACCACCGGGTTGACTATTGGCCGGTGACCAACCAAAAGAAGTCTGGGCGTTGTTGGTTGTTCGCCGGGCTGAACTTCCTCAAGCAGCACGTCATCGAGGAGCTGAAGGTCGACACCTTCGAGTTCTCGCAGACCTATCTCCACTTTTGGGACAAGTTTGAGAAGTGCAACTGGTTCTTGACGGCAATGATCGAGATGGCGGATCGCCCGCTCGATGATCGAACGATCGCCACGATGCTGGCTGGCCCCAACGACGATGGCGGCCAATGGGACATGTTCGTGTCGTTGGTTGAGAAGTACGGGGTGGTGCCGAAATATGCCATGCCGGAAACCGAGTCCTCGTCGAATACGGCAGCGATGAACAAGCTGCTCAAGACCTTCTTGCGACGGGCGGCTTTGGAGCTGCGGTCGGCGGTGTCAACCGCTGGCGACGTCGAGGCCCTACGGCTGCAGTTTGTGGCCCAGGCTTATCGCATCCTGTCGATCCATCTCGGCACTCCACCGACCAAGTTCATTTGGCAGTGGTCTGACAAGGACCGGGTGGTCCATGGTCAAGGTGAGATGACCCCGCAGGAGTTCGCCAAGCAGTACATCAAGGTCGACTTGGCCGATTACGTCGCCTTGGTCCACGACCCACGCCAAGGCTCCTCATATGGTGAGGCTTTGACAGTCGATCATTTGGGGAACGTCGTTGGCGGACGGGCCACCCGCTATATCAACGCCGAGATCGCCACGATCAAGGGTCTGGTCAAGCAAGCCTTGGTCGATGGTCAGGCGGTTTGGTTCGGCTGCGATGTCAACCAGCAATTCGATCGAACCAATGGTCTGTGGGACGCGGCCATCTACGATTACGAAGGCACCCTCGGCGTGGCCTTGGATATGACCAAGGCTGAGCGGATGGAGTCCGGGGAATCGGCCATGACCCACGCCATGGTCTTCACCGGGGTTGATATCCAGGACGAGCAGATCCGCCGTTTTCGGGTTGAGAACTCCTGGGGCGATGATCGGGCCGACAAGGGTTTTGACACGATGAACGATTCCTGGTTCGACGAGTACGTCTTCGAGGTGGCCCTGCCGCAGAGCGCTTTGCCGGCCGAGCTGGCTAAGGCTTTGACGGCCACACCGCGGGTGTTGCCGCTGTGGGATCCGCTGGGGGCTCTGGCCTGACGGGACTGCGCCCAGCCGCGGTTGCCGTGGCTGGGCGCAGTCATGGCGTCATCAGGAGCCGAGTTGACTCAGTTGAGCCTGGAGCCGGGCGACATGTCCGCTGGCCCGCACCTGATACTGGGCGCTGACCACTGAGGCTGATCCGTCGCCGGCCACATCCAAGACGATGGTCGAGCGCAGCACGGTGTTGATGGTCTTGCCGTAGAGGTTGCGTGGGCCATAGGCGCCGTAGGCGATCATCGTGGCATGATCTGGATCGCTGGCCAGATCGAAAGTCAAGTCGTTGGCGGTGGCGAAGCGACGCAGTTGATCGACTGGGTCAGGACTGACACCGAGAACGGCGCAACCGGCGGCGATCAGTTGTGGCAAAGCTTGGTTGAAGTCCTTGGCCTCGACGGTGCAGCCGGGGCTGAGGGCAGCCGGATAGAAGTAGAGAATCAGTCGCCGCCGGGCGTAATCAGCCAATCGGACGGTTCGACCATGCCAATCGGCCAGTGCGAAATCGGGGGCATTGTCTCCTGCTTGCAGCTTGATCATGGCCACATGGTAGTCCCATCCCAGCCCGACTAGACTGGGGATAGTCAATCAACAAGGAGACGGCATGTCGGATACGCGCACCATCGCCCAAATTGAGCAGGACCTGGCTGATCGGCGGCGTCGCTTGGCTGAGGATCTGGCCCAACTGGTCGGCGAGGTTCATCCGAGCGCCGTCAAAGCGCGAGCGATCAGCGCCGCCAAGAGTGGTTGGCGCGATGCCCTAGCCGATGCCAAAGCTCAGGCCAAACATGGTTTGGCCTGGGTCAAGGATCAGTTTGTCGATGAGCAGGGCCGGATCAACCGCCGCAATCTGGCGATTGCCGCGGCCTCGGTGGCAGGATTCGTCACTTTGATGATCGTCTCGCACCGCCGCGAATCCTGAAGTCACCCGGCCAAGCAGCGATTGGTCGCCAGCTGGCCCCCTGTCTCGCTTCGAAGAGTGCCGCGGTGCTGGGGTGGGGCCGGGTATGGTGGATCGCCAGGCCAAGGAGTCAGGCGGGCTGGACGGCCGTCGACCAACGCCGGCAGGCGCCGCACCTGGGCTCAAGCCGCCAACGAATCCCCGGAGCGCGACACAAGTGCAGGCTGACCGGTGCGTGGCGGTTTATGGTCGATGGCCGATCGCCTGTCTGAAGGGCTCAACCAACTTGATCTGAAGCAGTCGCGTCGCTCAATTGCTCCAGTTGGGAGCGTACTTGAGCGCGCAACACCTTGCCGAGCATCGATGTCGGCAGGGATTCACGAATGAAGAATTGACGTGGCACCTTGTAACCGGTCAGTCGTTCGTGGCAGAAGGCCCGCAGCGCCGCTAGGTCCAGGTTGCCTTGGGCCCGGGGCACGACGGCGGCCACCACGCGTTCACCGACTCGCTCGTCGGGCAGGCCAATGACGGCCGCGTCAGCCACATCAGGGAACGATTTGATGACTTGCTCCACTTCGCTTGGGGCGACGTTGAAACCGCCGGTGATGATCAATTCCTTCTTGCGATCGACGATGGTGGTGAAACCATCGGCGTCCTGGGTGACGATATCCCCGGTACGGAGCCAGCGCCCCGGCAGCAGTGCGGCCTCACTTTCGCTGGGATTGTGCCAATAACCCTGGAAGATCTGGGGTCCGGCCAGCAGCAGTTCGCCGCGCTGGCCCTGCTCGACCTCGATCGATGGATCATCGACGTCTACCACCTTCATCGAGGTCGAGGGGAAGGGGATACCGATGGTGCCGGTGCGTCTGGTCGACCAGAAGGGATTGCCCAGAGCGACCGGTGAGGCCTCGGTCATCCCGTATCCCTCGACCAGCAAGCCGCCGGACTGAGACTCCCACAGTTCAACTGTGGCTTCGGGCAGGGTCATCGCACCGGAGATGCAGTACTTGGCTGATTTTAGACTGATGTGACGTTTGCGGGCAGCCAGAGCCGTCTTTTCAAAGATCGGCGGCACAGCGCAGAAGACCGTCGGTGGCTGCCGCTTGGCTGCGGTCATCACCAAGTCGACATCGAAGGTGGGAAATAGGTGGATGGTGGCTTGTTTGAGGACGCCATAGGTCAAAAATAGCGTCATGCCGAAGGAATGGAACATCGGCAGGACGGCATAGAAGATCTCTTGGCGGTCCATGGCTCCATGCATCCAGGCGGCGCCCTGGCGTGCGTTGGCGTAGAGATTGTAATGGCTGAGCATGGCGCCCTTGGGCAGGCCAGTGGTGCCGGAGGTGTATTGGATCGCCGCCAGATCGTGGACGTCTGGTCGGGGATGATCGGGGCTCAGGGCTGGACGATGATCGATCAGGCTGTGCCAAGCGATCGCGCCGGCAGCTTTGCCGCTCAGCTTGGCCCGGCGCTGGCGAATCGATGGCAGGGGCAGCTTCAGGGCCAGGCGCAAACGTCGGGGGAAATCTTCGATCATGTTGACGGCGATGATCGTCGCCGGAGCGATGTCTTCAGGCAGTTCGTGCAACTTGGGCACGGCCGAGTCCCAGCAGATCGCCACTTGGGCGGCGTGATCCTCAAAGAGGTGGCGTAATTCTCTGGGGGTGTAAAGCGGATTGTGTTCGACGACAACGGCGCCGAGGCGGATGATGGCGTAGAAAGCGATGACGTGGGCTGGACAGTTGGGCAGGATCAACGCCACCCGATCGCCAGCTTGAACCCCGAGCTGACGCAAGGATTCGGCGGCGGCGCCGATCTGCTCACCTAAGGTGCGGTAACTGGTTGTCTTGCCGAAGAAATCGAGGGCGATGGATTCGCCACCGCCAGCCACGGCCGTCTCATACAGTTCGACCAAGGAATCGGTCGGCAGTTCGATTTGAGCCGGCACTCCCGGTTGGTAGAAATCGGTGAACGGCATCGTCGGACCTTTCGCTTGGCATCGGATGGGACCGGGCTAATCCAAGACCCATCGTCGTTGACTGGTTACGCTCCCGTAACCAAACTACCTTGGTTGAACTGGACGCGCCAACTGCGGTGATCCGTGAGTCCTGGTGCCACGTCCGCAGATTCGTTGTTGGGCCCGGATGCGCTGCCTGCCTGTTGCCGTTGGTCGACGGGCGGACCCAGCCCGCCTGGCGCCTCCGCCTGGTGATTGATCACATCTGGTTCCCCTGGACGCAAGCAATGCTCGGCGCGGGACAGTCGCTGTCACCGTCTTGACTTGGCATCCACCGCTGGTCAATGACTATCAGGAATCCGCAGACGGTTGTCAAGCGGTCAATTTGGGCTGGGATGGTGGGGGAGTGTCGCGCCGATAAGGGGGATGAAGTGGGCCGACCGGTGTGGTCGCCAGGTCGGCTTGGAAGCCGACCTCAAAGATTGATAGCCGACAACTGTTGGCCATCTTCACCGATCAACACCAAGGTGGCTGCTTGTTGCGACAGGTCGAAGGTCAGGTGGTGCTCGGCGGTTTCACCTGGGCCAGTGAAGGCCGGCGTGGTCATGGTTTGATTATCGCCAATCACCGGGTAAAGCGGTGGCTGCTGCGGATCAGACTGCGCCGGGTCGGGATAGAGATAGAAGTCGTAGTAGAGACGGCCTTGGTCGACTGTCAACTCGATGTCGACCGTCAATGATGTGGCAGTCCAACTGGTTTTTGTCACTCGCCAGTAGCCAGAGGTTTTGTCGCCACTGAAGCCGGTGCCGCCGCTGCGCTGGCTGCTGGCGTAGGTGCTTGGACGATTGGTCGGCGTGGCTGCCGTTGGGCTGGTGAAGTGGTTGATGGCGATGCCAGCGGCGATGGCTGCCAAGACCAGGACGACGATCAGAACGATCCAGCGGGTTTTTTTCGGCGTCTGATAGGGCGCCATCGACCCAGCCGCTTGTCCATTGGGTCCAATTGTCGCACCGTTGTTTGGCAGGTTGCCGCGGCGATCTGGGGGTGCTACGCCATAACCGTTGGGTGGTGCGCTGACTGAGCGCTGCCCTGAACTGGCGGGCGCGGAACTGCTCGAATCATCCGGGCCCCAGGCATGCCGAGGTGTCGGCGCAGCGTTGTAAGGACGTGGCCGTGGGGTCGGTGCAGGGGAGTCTGGGCTAGGCATCGGTCTCAGGATACGTCAGCACCGACACCACGGCAATCGTCACACCGGATTGTCTGGTCAAAGCTGACGCCTGGTGCTCCGCACCGGAGACTCGTTGCTGGGCTGGGACCGGGTGTAGCGCTTGCCTGCGTTGTCGTTGGTCGGCGGGTGGTAAGCCCCGCATGCCTTTTCCGCCAGGTGATCGAGCCCAGCTTGTCTCACCCCGACACGCAGACAATTTCCGGTGCGGGAAACTAGTTGCTGCTTGGGGCGGTGCTGGGTGAGGTGCTACTTGCTGTGCTGGTGCTACTGGCCGGCGTTGGGCTCGTACTAGTGGCCGCATTAGTCGGCGTGGCGCCGGTCGCCGGAGAGCTTGAGCTTGTCGTGTCACTACTCGGCTTGGTGTTGCTGTCAGCGCTCGGCGAACTGTCAGCGCTGCTGACCGCCGGTGAAGCGGCAGTTGTGCCCTTTTTCGAGTCGGTGGCGTAGAAGCCAGATCCTTTGAAGACGATGCCGACCGGCGAAAAAACCTTGCGCAGCTGTCCCTGACATTCCGGGCAGGTCGTCAAGGTGGGGTCGCTCATATGTTGGAAGATCTCCAGGTCTCGACCACAACTGTTGCAGTGATACTGATAGATCGGCATAGAACCTCCAAGACGTGATTGCCGGGCGACCGCCCTCCGGTATTTTAGCGCGACTTAGCACTCTACCCAAGTGACTGCTAAAGAACCGCCGTTGCTCGGTCGGCCGCATCACGGGCTTTGGTCACTGCCTTGAGGATCGGAGCGGCGATCAAGCCGAGGACACAGGCCAGCAAACCGGCCACGACCACACAAGCGAAGCCACCGTGGAAACCAAAGCGGTCAATGATCGCCCCGGCGGTCATTGAGCCGATCGACACGCCGATGCCAATGCCGGTCCCCAGCCAGGCCAGCCCTTCGGTCAATCGAGTAGCCGGCACCAGGTGGCCGATCAGGGCATTGGCGTTGATGAAGGTCGGGGCGATCGCCAACCCGGCAACGAAGCCACATACACCCAGCACCCAGGCGTTAGTGGCGAAGAACAAACTGCAGACTGTCACCCCGAGGATGCAAACTCCAATGGTGAAGCGCCGCCAAAGCGGTGAGACCCAACCTCTGGCGCCATAGGCCAAGCCACCAATGGCTGATCCGACAGACATGACACCAAGCACCAATCCGGACAGTGGTCGGACGTCCCAAGCGGTGGTCGCCGCCACAACGGTGATGTCGAGTGAGCCGAACAAAGCACCCATCAAAGCGCCGACCCCTAGGACCATGGCGATGCCCGGGAAGGCCAGCAAGAAGCGGCGATGCTCGTGGCTGTGGGCCGGCAGGGGAATGATCTGTGGTTGGGTGGCCCGTAGTGAATAAAAAACCAAGGCGCCGCCGGCGCCGAGAACGATCGGGCCAGCCAACCCTGCCGCCGGATTGACGCTGGTCGACAGCCAGGTGGCCAATACCGGGCCGACAGCGAAGGTGATTTCGTCGAGTGATGACTCCAGTGAGAAAGCGGTGTGCAAATCCCGTGGGTCGTCGAGAACATAGTTCCATCGAGCCCGCACCATCGCTCCTGGTGATCCTCCGGTGAAGCCAGCGACAATGGTGCAGGGGATCAACCAGCCGATCGGGGCGTGACACAAAGCCAAGACCACCAGGGCGGTCAAGGCGACGGCTGACACCAAGGCAGTGGGAAGCATGATCCGCCGCTGACCATGGCGGTCGACGAGGTGCGACAGGATGGCGGTGCCGACAGCCCAGGCGACCGAGTTAGCCGCGGCCAGGATGCCGGCTTGACCGTAAGATTGATAAAGCGCCTGGATCATCAAGACAGTGCCGATGCCCACCATGGCGCCGCCGAAACGAGCCATCAGGCCGGCGGCGCTGAAGGCCAGGGCCCCTGGTATCTTGAGGATCGCTAGGTATGAACGCACCATCAAAGTATTCCATGGCTGGCAAGTCTCAATTGGAGAATAAATTGATGGCAAGAGTTGGAAACTGGCCCAGTGTCCATTTGTTGCCACGAGTCACATTGACCAATTTCTGGCAAATACCATCGAACTATGACTGTAGTCTTGGTAGATTCTGCGCGTAAATTCCCTTGTCAAAGGTGTATATGGTGGAGGTATTACCATTTGTAACCAGTTCATGTCAAGACTCTTACGGCTTATCTTTTCCGATAAAACCGTCTAGACTGAGGTCATCACAGCACGCCGCGAGATTCGGTCTAAGTCGGGGGACACCATGACCGATTCCATTATTGGGGGCACGGGGCTGTGACTGTGGTCGACGCCTTCCGGGGGGATTCAGCGCGATCCACAGCCAGCTTGCTGGCTCGGGGCTGGCCCCGAGGTGTGCGGGCCCACGGATGGTGGGTCTCGTCGCCTCGGGGTCATTCCTGCATTTGCCCCTTCCGCGGTCGCCAGTCTGCCCGCCACAGGCAGTGTGGGCACCAGCAGTCAGCCAGCTGAGATTAAGACAACCCCATGTCCAAAACCAGGTGGAGCGGCCGGTCTCCGTGGCAGAATCGAAGCGTGACTTACAACTTTTCTTCTGGCCCAGCCACCTTGCCCGATGCCGTCATTGCCGCCATCCGAAACGACTTGCCAAGTTGGCGCGGCACTGGCCAGCCGTTGATGACCCTGTCCCATCGTGGCGCGGATTTCATAGAATTGATGGCTGTGGTCAAGGCTAAGTTGCGGCAGGCTTTGGCCATTCCTGACAGTCATGACATCTTGATTCTCCAAGGTGGCGGCATGGGTCAATTCGCCGCAGTGCCGCTCAACCTAACCCATCCGGGGGACAAAGTCTCTTTTCTCTTGACTGGCAACTGGGGCGTTCAGGCCGCCAAAGAGGCGGGCAATTATCAATTGTGCGTCGACCGGCCGGCCGATCAACAGTCTGGGAACTACACCACCTTGCCACCCCTGGAGAATCTGGCCATCGACCCGGCGAGCGCCTATCTGCATTACGTGCCCAACGAGACCATTCAAGGTGTGGAGTTTTCGACGCCGCCGGTCACTGTCGTGCCTTTGGTGGCCGATGCTTCATCACAGATCCTGTCGCGACCGATGGATGTCGGCGCTCATGGTGTCATTTTCGCCGGGACTCAGAAGAACCTGGGGGTGGCCGGAGCAGTGGTGGTGATCATTGATCGGGCCTTGCTGGGACGGGCCCGGCTCGAGACCCCGTCGATCCTCGACTACACCAAGATGTCGCAGGCAGATTCGCTGCTGAACACACCAACGACTTTCGCTGTCTACGTCTTGGATCTGATGCTGGATTGGGTGGCTCGCCTCGGCGGGGTTGAGGCGATGGCTGTGGAATCACGGGCCAAAGCCGATCTGGTCTATGCCGCCATTGACGCCAGCGACTTTTACCGCAATCCGGTCGAACAGTCGGCGCGGTCGACCAAGAACATCCCCTTCACCATGGCGGACCCCAGCCTCGATCGACAATTCCTAGCGGAAGCGGAGGCGGCGGGATTGATGTTCTTGGAGGGTCATCGCAGCGTTGGTGGCATGCGGGCGTCGCTCTATAACGCCATGCCCCAGGTCGGTGTTGTCACTCTGGTAGACTTCATCAAGGACTTCGAGCGCCGCAACGGTTGATCGTCGCCGTTGCAAGAGCAATTGCCGAGGAGTTGACCGGTCTGGGTGCAAGACGATAACCTTGCTCCTTGGATTTGGTCTAACTAGGTCCGACGTCTGTCATGATGCATTGTCTGATGACAGGCGAACCACAACGCAGACTTCGAGGTGTCAACCTCGCTCCTTTCGAGGAGAAGCACGCACAGAAAAGGGAAACTTCAAAGGTGCCTACCATTCAGCAGTTGGTCCGCAAGGGGCGGGCTGACAAAGTCAGCAAGACGAAGACGCCTGCCCTCAAGGGCTCGCCGCAACGCCGGGGCGTCTGCACCCGTGTTTACACCACCACGCCGAAGAAGCCGAACTCGGCTTTGCGCAAGGTGGCACGTGTTCGCTTGTCGAGTGGTGTTGAGGTGACCGCTTACATCCCAGGTGTCGGCCATAACCTGCAGGAGCACTCGATGGTGCTGGTGCGTGGCGGTCGTGTCAAGGACCTGCCGGGCGTGCGTTACAAGATCATTCGTGGCGCCTTGGACACCCAGGCCGTCAAGAATCGCAAGCAGGCTCGTAGCCGTTACGGCGCGAAGAAGGAGAAGTAATGCCCCGCAAAGGCCCAGCCCCGAAACGTCCGGTGGTGGTTGATCCGGTTTACGGCTCACCGCTGGTCTCCCAGTTAGTCAGCAAAATCTTGTTGAGCGGCAAGAAGACGGTTGCCCAGTCGATCGTTTACACCGCCTTGGAAGGCACGCGCGAGAAGATGGATGGCGCAGATCCGGTTGCCACTTTGAAGCGGGCTCTTGACAACGTCCGCCCGGACATCGAGGTCAAGTCTCGCCGCGTCGGTGGCGCCACCTATCAGGTGCCAGTCGATGTCAAGCCGGCCCGGGCCAACACTTTGGCGATGCGCTGGTTGGTTTCTTTCTCCCGCGCCCGTCGCGAGAAGACAATGGCCGAGCGCCTGCGCAATGAGATTCTTGACGCCGCCAATGGTTTGGGCGCCGCTGTCAAGCGTCGCGAAGACACGCACAAGATGGCTGAAGCGAACCGCGCTTTTGCCCACTACCGCTGGTGATCGCGCTCATTTCTTGAGTGGGTCATTAGCCTGAATCACCGTTGATACCTCGGACGCTGGTCGTCCGGGGTATCTGCATGACTGGCATGACGAAGAATGATCGCCCAGGATGGGCGGCAAGGCTGATCGAAGTAGAAGAGGAATCAACAAAGTGGCTATTGATTTGAAGACGGACCTGCACCAGGTGCGCAACATCGGCATCATGGCGCACATTGATGCTGGCAAGACCACCACCACTGAGCGCATCCTGTTCTACACTGGTATCACCCACAAGATCGGTGAGGTCCACGACGGTGCCGCCACCATGGACTGGATGGAGCAAGAGCAGGAGCGCGGCATCACCATCACGTCGGCCGCCACCACCTGTTTCTGGAAAGATCACCAGATCAACATCATTGACACTCCAGGCCACGTCGATTTCACCATGGAGGTGGAGCGCTCACTGCGCGTCCTTGATGGTGCCGTTGCTGTCTTTGATGGTGTCGCTGGTGTCGAGCCGCAGTCGATGACCGTGTGGCGTCAGGCGACTCGATACCACGTGCCGCGCATCTGCTACATCAACAAACTAGACCGCACTGGCGCCAGTTTCGACCACTGCATCAAGACCATCCGCGAACGGCTGATGGCCAATCCACTGATCATTCAATTGCCGATCGGCGCTGAAGCCAACTTCGTCGGCGTGGTCGATTTGGTGGGCATGCGCGCCTTGACCTGGCACGGCGAGACTCAGATGGGGGAGGATTACACCGTCGAGGAGATCCCGGCGGATTTGCAGGCCAAGGCTGAGGAAGCCCGGGCCGAGCTGATCTCAGCCTTGGCTGACGCCGATGATGATTTTGCGGAGCTGTGGCTGGAACGTGAAGATTCCGGCGAGGATTTCACTGTCGAGGAATTGAAGGCGGCCTTGCGGCGGGCAGTCCTGGCCAACAAAGGCAATGTCGTGGTTTGCGGCACATCGTTCAAGAACAAGGGTGTCCAACCGCTGCTGGACGCCATCAACGACTTCCTGCCGTCGCCGCTGGATGTGCCGGCCATCGAGGGCTTCAAGCCGGGCGATGAGACCCAGGTGTTGGTGCGCCACCCCAGCAACGACGAGCCGTTGACCATCTTGGCCTTCAAGATCGCGGCTGATCCGCATCTGGGTCGCCTGACCTTCATCCGCATCTATTCCGGTGTGCTTCACTCCGGCCAGCAGGTGCTCAATGCCACCAAGGGCCGCAAGGAGCGCATCGGCAAGATCTATCAGATGCACGCCAACAAGCGTGAAGAAGTCGAGGTCATGGGTACCGGCATGATCTGCGCGGTCATGGGCTTGAAGGACACCGGCACTGGTGAAACTCTCTGCGATCCGCAGCATCCGATCATGCTCGAGTCAATCGACTTCCCGTCGCCTGTCATCGAGCAGGCCATTGAGCCGAAGACCAAGTCGGACCAAGAGAAACTGACAATGGCCATCGCCAAGCTGGCTGAGGAGGATCCGACCTTCCAGGTGCACACCGATGAGGAGACCGGGCAGACCATCATTGCCGGCATGGGCGAGCTTCACTTGGAGATTTTGATCGACCGGATGAAGCGGGAGTTCAAGGTCGAGGCCAATGTCGGTAAGCCGCAAGTGGCTTACCGTGAGACCCTGCGCAAGAAGGTCGAGAAGGTCGAATACACCCATAAGAAGCAGACCGGTGGTTCCGGCCAGTTCGGCCGGGTGATCATCGATCTGGAGCCGACTGAGCCGGGTAGTGGTTATGAGTTCGTCAATGCCGTCACCGGCGGGCGCATCCCGCGTGAATACATCCCCGCGGTTGATCAAGGCATTCAGGAAGCCATGCAATTCGGTGTCCTGGCCGGCTATCCAGTCGAGGACATCAAGGTGACACTGACCGACGGCGCCTACCATGATGTCGACTCTTCGGAGCTGGCCTTCAAGATCGCCGGGTCGATGGCCTTCAAAGAGGCAGCCCGGCGGGCCGATCCGGCTTTGTTGGAGCCGATGATGCGAGTCGAGGTGACCACACCGGATGATTATCTGGGCACGGTCATCGGCGATTTGAACTCACGACGCGGCCACATCATGGCCATGGATGAGGAACACGGCAACCGCGTCGTCCGTGCCTTGGTGCCGCTGTCCGAGATGTTCGGCTACGTCGGCGACCTTCGTTCCAAGACCTCGGGTCAAGCATCATATTCGATGGAGTTTGACTCCTATGCCGAGACCCCGAAGAGCGTTTCTGACGAGGTTGTGGCCAAGGCCCGCGGCGGTGAGTGATCGAGCGCTTGGCTCGAATTCACCCCACTTTGGCGTTTGACGCTATTTCAGAAGTCAGGCGTCTGAAATTGAATGAGTCTCCCCACTTAGGATCACTTGACTAGTTGCCGTAAGTGGGAGAAAATATACGGCAGTGTGTCCTCACTTGTTGGGGTCACCTCCAAACCGTTGCCGAGGTCCCTCAGCAACGATTCAGTAGCCCCGCGCAATGCGTGGCAATATCCGAAAAGGAGCCAAAGTGGCAAAGGCAAAGTTCGAGCGGACTAAGCCGCACTGTAACATCGGCACCATCGGGCACATCGACCACGGCAAGACCACGCTCACCGCGGCGATTACCAAGGTGCTTCACGACGAGTATCCGGAACTGAACGCGGTTTCGGCCTTCGACATGATCGACAAGGCGCCTGAAGAGCGCCAGCGGGGCATCACGATCTCGATCGCTCACGTCGAGTACCAGACTGAGAAGCGTCACTACGCGCATGTTGACTGCCCGGGACACGCTGACTATGTCAAGAACATGATCACCGGTGCCGCTCAGATGGATGGCGCCATCCTGGTGGTGGCCGCAACCGACGGCCCGATGCCTCAGACTCGTGAGCATGTGCTCTTGGCCCGTCAGGTTGGCGTGCCGGCCATGGTTGTGGCCCTGAACAAGTGCGACATGGTCGATGATGAGGAACTGATCGAGCTGGTCGAGATGGAGGTCCGCGAACTGCTCAGCTCGCAGGGCTTCGATGGCGACAACTGCCCAGTCGTCCGCACCGCCGCTTTCCCGGCGATGAACGGTGACGAGAAGTGGGCCAAGACCGTCCTTGAGTTGATGGACGCCGTTGACGATTACATCCCGCAGCCGGCCCGTGACATTGATCACCCGTTCCTGATGCCGATTGAGGACGTCTTCACGATCACCGGTCGTGGCACAGTCGTCACCGGTCGTATTGAGCGCGGCATCGTCAAGACCGGCGAGCCGGTCGAAATCATCGGCATCCGTCCGCAGAAGCAGACCTCAACCATCACTGGTGTCGAGATGTTCCGCAAGATCCTTGATGAGGGTCGCGCCGGTGAAAACGTCGGCCTCTTGTTGCGTGGCACCAAGAAGGAAGATGTCGAGCGCGGCATGGTTGTCTGCAAGCCCGGTTCGGTCACTCCGCACACCGAGTTCGACGGCAATGTCTACATCTTGACCAAGGATGAGGGTGGCCGTCACAAGCCGTTCTTCTCCCACTACTCGCCGCAGTTCTACTTCCGGACCACTGACGTGACCGGTATGGTGCAACTGCCGGAGGGCACCGAAATGGTCATGCCTGGTGACACCACTGACATGTCAGTCGTGCTGAACAAGCCGATCGCCATGGAAGAGGGCCTGAAGTTCGCCATCCGTGAGGGTGGCCGGACGGTTGGCGCTGGTCGCGTCACCAAGATCACCAAGTGATCTAGGTCATAGACAAGTCCTTGTTGGGGCGTCATGCTGCGGCGTGGCGCCCCAACAAGCGTTCTGAGGCGTTTGCAAGCTGCTATTGCTGACAGTTGCAATTGTCACAACCGGTAGAGTGGCCTCCATGCAGGTGTCTTCAACAAGGAACAAGTGGTGTTTCGCGGTTGGCACGATCGGTCGTGACGGCGTCTACACCTTGGTCAGCATGTATTTCATCTACTTCTTGACCGAAATCGTCCAGGTGAATAACACGGTTTTGGCTTGGGTGTCGAGTCTGATCCTGGCAGCTCGCCTGTTCGACGCCGTCATGGACATCGTCATGGGATCAATCGTCGACAACACCCGCAGCCGATGGGGACAGTTCAAACCATGGATCATCATCGGCATGGTGGCGTCGGCGATCACCACGGTGTTGCTGTTCACTGACATCGGGCACAGTGATGTCGTCACCATTCTGGTTTTCGCGGTTTTCTATCTGCTTTGGAGTCTGTCATGGACCGCCAATGACATTCCTTACTGGTCATTGATGCCGGCGTTGACTCTGGACCAAAAGCAGCGCGAGAAGATTGGTTCGTTGACCAAGACTTTCGCCACCATCGGCCAATTCGCCGTCGTTGGTACCATCATACCGCTGGTCGGCGCGGCCGGCGGCGCCAGCCCGGCTGGCGTGCTGATCGGGGCTTTCGGATCAGGTGGTGGCTGGCTGGTCTACGTGTTAGTGATCGTCGCCGTGATTATGATCGGTCAGCTGGTCACCTTGATCGGCACCAAGGTGCCAGATTTGGTGGTCGAGCAAGAAAAAGTCAGTGTTCGCCAGGTTTTCCGCATCGTCGTCGACAATGACCAGTTACTGTGGGTGGCCATCGCCATGGTGCTGTTCATGACCGGTTTCACCACCACGACCACCTTTGGCACCTATTTCTTCACCTATGCCTATGGCAATCCAGCGATGTACACCGTCTTCGGGATCATCATGGGTCTGTCGATGATCGGCGGTTTCCTGCTGTTGCCGAAACTGCGTCAACGGCTCAGTCGACGACAGTTGTACACCATTGCCACGGGCCTGGTGGTGGCCGGCGATCTCATCTTCTTTTTCGCACCGATGGACATTGTGATTTTGGGATTAGCCGGTGTCTTGCTGTTTATCGGCGACTCGTTCATCACCTTGTTGATGCTGATGTTCATCGCCGACACCATTGACTACGGTCACTGGAAACTCGGCCATCGCAACACCGCCATCACCTTTGCTCTGCAACCATTCATCAACAAGGTTGGGGCAGCACTGGCGGCGCAAATAGTGGCTGTGATCCTGATTTGGACTGGTATCAACCAAGCGAGCTCACCCGATGCGGTCAGCCTGGCGGGCATTTGGTGGATGAAAGCCGGGATGCTGCTCCTGCCCCTACTGCTGACCGTGATCGGCTATCTGATCTTCCGTTTCAAATATCGCATCGATGAAGCTTTTTACGCTCAGATCCAGGCTGATTTGGCTGCCCGTGGTCAGTTGGTCGAGGGCACTGGACCTTTGAGCTGACGCTGTCACATCGGCTGGGACGATCAGGGCTAGGATGATCCTCATTCAAGGAGGAATCATGACACCATATGATCACCGGGTCGCCGACCCAATGACGGCGCCAGCGCTGCGCTGGGGCATACTCGGTCCAGGAAACATCGCCCACCGTTTCGCCGAAGAGGTGCAACGATTCACCCGTGGCCAGATTGTGGCGGTGGGGTCGCGCGATGGTGATCGAGCGCAGAGATTCATTGCTGAAGCTGTCAATGATGGTGACGCTCGAGCCTACGGATCATACGATGACCTCCTGGCCGATGACACCGTCGAAGCCGTCTATGTCGCCACCCCCCATGCCCAACATCATGACGTGGCCATCGCAGCTCTCAATGCCGGCAAACCCGTCCTGGTGGAGAAAGCCTTCTGCTTGTCGGCTCGTCAGGCGCAGGAGGTGTTCGCGGTGGCCGACCGACGGAGGCTATTCGCTATGGAGGCGATGTGGAGCCGCTTCCTGCCCCATTATGCCTTGGCCAAGTCCATGCTGGCCGACGGTGAGCTGGGGGCGATGCAGGCCATTTTGGCGACTCATGCCCAAAGTCTCGATCTCGATCCAGCTGGTCGGATGATGAATCCGGCACTGGGTGGGGGTGCCCTACTCGACTTGGGCATTTATCCGCTTTCGTTGTTCCACTGGCTGTGGGGCGTGCCTGATGAGATCATCGCCAGCGGTGTCTTGACGGAATCTGGGGTGGATCTGCGTGAGTCAATCACTTGTCGATACGGTGATCGAATGGCGCTGGCCTACACCGATATGGGGGCGGCTGGACGCAACGGTGTGCAGATCATCGGTGCAGCGGGGCGACTCCAGGTGGCTGACTGGTTCTACACGCCGCAAGACATGACCTGGGTTCAGTCCGACGGCGACCATGTCACTTTGGCGACCCAAGTTGATGGCGGCTTCCAATACCAAGTGGCCGAAGCTGCCCGCTGCATCGCTGCTGGTCGTCAGCAGTCCGAGATCATGTCCTGGCAGGCAACTATCGAGGTCTTGACAATGACCGACAGTGTGCGCCAGCAACTCGGTGTGGTCTATCCCGGCGAGGACAGGGCGGCAGTGAGCAGCGGAGCCGTTACAGAGCGCGAATAACCTAGACGCGGCACTGCCGCCCGGTCGCTTGAGCTGAAGGCCAAGTGATGCTGACAATCCGGCCGATCCACCGGCGCAATCCGCAGCAACTTGAACCGACCATATGGTGCTGTTAAGCTGCCGAAGTGGGTCTGCGAGTGAGAGTCGGAGAGTCGTCTAACAAACTTGAGGTGAGAATATGTTGGTGAAGGACTCCATCGTCCTGCGCTGAGCCAATGATGCCGGCGCCCCTGCTGTATTGCAGCAGTCCTTCTCGCGTCTGGAGCCACCATGCAACCTTCTATCACTGTTAATAATGTCTTTTTTTCCTGGCCTGATGGGTCAGAGATTTGGCGGGATCTGAACGTCAATTTCAACCAAGGCCGCACCGGGCTGGTCGGCGACAATGGGTCGGGCAAGTCAACCTTGCTGCGTCTGATCAGTGGTCAGCTTCCTCCCGCTCAGGGGGAGGTTGTCGCGTCGGGCCAGATGGCCTATGTGCCTCAAGTGATTGAGGCTGATCCGGCGGCGACGGTCGCAGACTTGATGGGTGTCCGCCAGGCGCTTGATGCGATCATGCGTTTGGAAGCCGGTGACTATCAGTCTGAGTTGATCGACATCATCGACGACCGCTGGGATCTGGCTGGCGAGGTGGAACAGGCTCTGGCCAGGCTACGCCGGGTCGGAGGCAGCCTGATAGACGTGGATCTCGATCGGCCGGTCGGTAGTCTTTCGGGCGGTGAGGCGATGCTGTTGGCGATCACTGGCGCTCATTTGCGAGCCGCCGACATCACCCTCCTTGATGAACCGACCAACAATCTCGATCAGCCAATGCGAGAATATCTGCTCAATCTGATCGACAGCTGGCCGGGCACACTGCTGTTGGTCAGCCACGATCGGGCTCTGCTTGATCGGATGGATCAGATCGCCGAGTGCTTCGACGGCCGAATCAATCTATTCGGCGGCAACTATGAACACTATGAGGCTGCCTTAGCCATGCAACAGGCTGCCGCCATCCAGGCGGTCAATCAGGCGACCGGCGAGGTCAAACGAGCCAAACGCGATCAGCAGGCGGCTGCCGAGCGGCAGAATCGCCTGCTCAGTCGGGGTAAAGCCAAGGCTATCAAGGAGGGACTGGGGCGCGACGTCCGCCACGGCATGGCGCAGAAGGCCGAGAAAGGGGCGGCACGACAGGGCGGTGATACCGGCGAGCGAGTGTCAGCGGCACTGGCTGAACTTGACGCCGCCGAGCAGGCGGTCCGCGGCGACGAGCCGATCCGCATCGACCTGCCCGATCCCGGGGTGCCAGCCGGGCGCCGACTGCTGGAAATCAGCTGGCCCGGAGGCGGATACGTTTTGCAAGGACCGATTCGCTTGTCAGTCGAAGGTCGCAACGGCGCCGGCAAGACCACTGTTCTGCGTCGGATTGTCGGGCTGGAAACAGTGAGCAGCCTTCTACCCGATGTGCGAATACGGGCACTGATCGACCGCATAGGCTACCTGCCGCAAAGCCTGGGATTCGATGGCGTTGAGTCATCGGCGCTTGATTTGGTCGGAGCCGCTGCACCCACCGTCGCCACTGGCGAAATACGCAGTCAACTCGCGCGCTTGCATCTGCGCGGCGACCAAGCGTTACGCCCCGTCGCCAGCCTGTCGGGCGGTGAGCGCTTCCGGGTCGGTCTAGCCAGATTGCTGTTGGCCGATCCGCCCTGCCAATTGTTGATCCTGGATGAGCCGACCAACAACCTTGATCGTCGCAGCGTCCGCCAGTTGGTTGAGGCCCTGGCCAATTATCGCGGTGCGATGATTGTGGTCAGTCATGATCGCGAATTCACCGATCAACTGGGTATGACCGATCGGTTGACCATTGACGGCGGGCAGCTGATCGTCAGTGCCTATGACTGAAACCCACTAGTGACAATCAGCGCTTGACGTCAGGCTGCAGGGGTGGCGCTGCCTGACGGTTGCCCGGCTTTCAAGGTGTCGCGGATGTCGGTCAGCAAGTCGATCTCAGTGACTGGTGCTTTCGGCGCAGGATGACGGGCATGCCAGAGATTCATCGGTTTGACGATGCAGAGGTAGACCACCAAAGCCACCAGTAAGAAGTTGATGACAGCGGAGATGAAAGGTCCGATGGCGATGCCGAACAGAGCCACATTGTCAAAGTTGGGCACACCGCCGAGCACCTTCGAGATGATGCTCATGATCAGCTTGGTGAAGGCAGTCACGACGGTGGTGAAGGCGGCGCCCATGATGAAGGCCACGGCCATGTCCAACAGATTGCCCCGGGTGATGAAGTCCTTGAAACCCTTCATGGGCCTGTCCTTTCAGTGAATGGGTTTAGCCGTGCCAGCCTAGACGGGCTTGGCCAATAGGTCAGCGCTCGGCAGGACTGTCAAGTAAGGTCGTCGCCCAGACCGCGGTCTTCTCTGGCGTATTAGGCAGATCATCCGATGATAATTGGCGTGTTTCGGATCGACCGGTTGAGCCAGGCGGCGGCACAGGGGACAGGGCCGGGCCAGACCGGACGTGAGGCGCGCCAATCGGCGGGCGGATCACCAGGAACATCGCTGCCAGAATGGCGAGCGCGCCGCCAGCGAAGGCTAGAGTCGGGTGCTCACCCCCGAAGGCGATGGCGAAGAAGGTGGCCCAGAGAGGCTCGGAGCACATGATGACCGCCGCCTTGCTGGGCTCAACATGGGCCTGAGCCCAGGTTTGCAGCAGTAGAGTCAGAGCTCCGCAAAAGACCGCCAGGTAGATCATCCACAGCCAATCGACGGCGCTGGCGGGCAGGCTGATCCCGCCGGGGATGGCGAAGGCGAAGAAGACCACCGTCATGGTGATGGCTTGGACAAGGGTCAAACTGGCTGCTTCGTGGGGACTGGTCCAGCGTCCCAGGCAGATGATGTGCAAGGCGAACAGCAATGCGCAGGCGATGGTCAACCATTCACCAAAGCCCAGGCCATGGCTGCCTGGGCGGATGGTCAGAGCAGCCAGACCGATGGCGGCCAGAACCACCGCCAGCCAAACCCAGCGGTTGGGCCGCGCCCGATTGATGGCAAAACTCAACAGCGGAGTGAAAACGACGTAAAGGCCGGTCAAAAAGCCGGAGATCGAGGCGGATGTCTGCTCCAAACCGGTGGTTTGCACCAGTTGCGCGCCGGCCCAGATCAAACCGAGAACAATGCCATGAGCCGCAGTGCGACGCCTCATCCGTAGTTGACGGTGGAAAACCGCCAGCAGCACCAGAGTTGAGATGAGGAAACGCACTGCCAGGAAATCAGCCACCGCCAAGCGCGTCACCAGTGCCTTGATCGAAAAGAAGGTCGAACCCCACAGGATCGCCATCAGCAGCAGTGACCAGGGAGCCAGACGTCGGCCCCAGGAATCACCTGGAGGCGACATCTGCCTGCAAGGCTCAGCCGTTCTTGGCACGACTGCGCAACTTTGCCCGTTCGTGTCCGGCCAGGGCGACCTTGCGGATGCGGATGGCATCAGGGGTGACTTCGAGGCACTCGTCCTCCCGACAGAACTCTAGCGAAGCCTCAAGACTCATCACCTTCGGCGGCACCAAACGCTCCAGCTCATCGCCAGTCGACGAGCGGACATTGGTCAGCTTCTTTTCCTTGGTTGGGTTGACATCCATGTCTTCGGCCCGCGGATTCTCGCCGACGATCATCCCCTCATAGACCTCCTGGCCGGGGGCGACGAACAAGACGCCTCGCTCTTGGAGGTTGAACAGGGCGTAGGAGGTGACCACGCCCAGGCGGTCCGCCACCAGGGAGCCGGTCGGGCGCAGGCGCATATCGCCGGCCCACGGTTCATAACCGTCGAAGACGTGGTTCATGATGCCGGTGCCCCTGGTCTCAGTCAGGAACTCGGTGCGGAAGCCGATCAGGCCACGGGCTGGCACGATGTATTCCAAACGGACCCAGCCGGTGCCATGATTGACCATTTGCTCCAAGCGGCCCTTGCGAAGCCCAAGCAATTGGGTGACCACGCCAAGATGCTCGTCGGGGACATCGATGGTCAAGCGTTCGGTCGGCTCATGGGTCTTACCGTTGATCACTTGGGTGACCACCTGTGGCTTGCCGACCGTCAGCTCGAAGGATTCCCGGCGCATGATCTCCACCAGGATGGCCAATTGGAGCTCGCCGCGGCCTTGGACCTCCCAGGCGTCCGGGCGCTCGGTGGGCAGAACCCGAATCGAAACGTTGCCAATCAACTCTTGATCGAGGCGATTCTTGACCAGACGAGCGGTCAGATTCTTGCCTGATCGCCCGGACAGGGGCGAGGTGTTGATGCCGATGGTCACCGAGATTGACGGTTCATCGACATGGATCAGTGGTAAGGGGCGAGGATCGTCCGGGTCAGACAAGGTCTCACCGATGGTGATGTCGGGGATGCCGGCGATGGCGACAATGTCACCGGGGCCGGCTTCATCGGCTGGCACGCGCTCCAAGGCCTCGGTCTTGAGCAGCTCCGTCAACTTGATGTTGGTCACCGAGCCGTCGCGTCGACACCAAGCCACCATCTGACCGCGTTTCATGGTGCCATTGACAATTCTGCACAACGCCAGCCGGCCCAGATAGGGCGAAGCGTCGAGATTGGTGACATGAGCCTGGAGTGGGGCAGCCTCATCGAATGATGGGGCGGGGATCGTTTCGAAAATGGTCTCAAACAGCGGGGTCAGGTCGGTGGAATCAGGCATGTCCCCATCGGCTGGCTGCGACAGTGACGCCCGGCCGGCTTTGGCGGCGCAATAGACCACAGGGAAGTCGAGCAGATCGGTTTGATCGTCGTCGATCAGGTCCATGAACAAGCCATAGGTCTCGTCGAGCACTTCGCTGATACGGGCGTCTGGCCGATCGACTTTGTTGATGACGACGATGATTGGCAGGCGTTTGTTCAGGGCCTTGCGCAAGACGAAACGGGTCTGAGGCAAGGGTCCTTCGGAAGCGTCGACCAGCAGGACGACGCCATCGACCATTTCCAGGCCGCGTTCGACCTCACCGCCGAAGTCGGCATGCCCTGGAGTGTCGATGATGTTGATTGTGATCGGGTTGCCGTGCGAGTCCTGATGGGCGATCGAGGTGTTCTTTGCCAGGATGGTGATGCCCTTCTCGCGCTCAAGATCCATCGAATCCATCACCCGCGTTTCGACGTCCTGGTTGGCGCGGAAGGCGCCTGACTGCCAGAGCATGGCGTCGACCAAGGTGGTCTTGCCATGATCGACGTGAGCGATGATGGCAACGTTACGCAGGTCGGGGCGGGTGGACATAGGTCCCTTTCGATCGGATGATGGTGAAGCTGGCGAAGCCACGGCAACCGCTCAAGTTTACCGCTACCACCAACGGGTGTCGGTCGGCGGCCGAAAGTAGCGGTGGCTGGCAAAGTTGGACCTCGCCAGCCACCGCTCGTTCATCGATCGATCAGCGATTCTCCACCGGCGTCAACACGCCGTCCTTGATCGCTTGGGCGACGTCGGGAGACAGGGCTTGTCCGGTCTGGAGACGAGCATGGCGATGGGAATAAACGAAGTAGATGACGAACCCGGCCACCAGCCAAATGAGGAAGCGCATCCAAGTTTCGACCGCCAGATTGAGCATCAGATAGAAGCAGATGACGGCGGCCAGAATCGGCACCACCGGCACGAAGGGCACTCGGAAGGGGCGGGCCAGGTTGGGTTGCCGATGACGCAGTACCAGCACGGCCACTGACACCAGGAGGAAGGCCGACAACGTGCCGATGTTGACCATTTCCTCGAGGATGCCGACTGGGGTGAAGCCGGCGACCAGCAAGCAGATAATGGTGACGGCAGTGGCGATGACGTAGGGGGTGCGGAACTTGGGATGAACCCGAGCCCAGCGCATCGGGAAGAGACCGTCCCGGCTCATGGCGAAGATCAGGCGGGTTGAGCCGATCAGCATGGTCAGGACGACCGTGGTCAACCCGCACACGGCACCGGCAGAGACTACGATGGCCATCCATGATTGCCCATGGAGCGCGAAGGCGTTGGCCAGAGCGGCCGATGTCGGGATGTCCGGCGTGGGCAGCATGCCGGTGATCACCAGCGCCACCGCACAGTAGAGGATGGTGCAGACGATCAGTGAGCCGATGATGCCCCGCGGCAGATCACGCTTGGGGTTCTTGGCTTCTTCGGCCGTGGTGGCGACCACGTCGAAGCCGATGTAGGCGAAGAAGACTAAGGCA
>JAITVZ010000174.1 GCA_031285505.1 Propionibacteriaceae bacterium | reverse complement strand
CGGGACTAGGATCAAAGCATGAGTACCATTGATGTCCCTCAGCCAAGTCTCAGTCGACTGACCCCCTTCGCCAATCGACCCGCCGTGGTGGCGATGACCCCCAGCCGCCACCACCTGGTGATCGCCACCGCCATCGCCTGGGCCCAAGCCTGCGGCTCCGAGCTCTACTTCGCTTACGCCGACCGATCGCGCCAAGTCATCAGCGAGAACCCCGATGGATCAGTCGAGCATCGTGACGCCGTCATCGACATCGCTCCCGACGAATCCTGGCGGGGCCGGCAAGCCGACTGTGAGATGTTCCTCCATGAGCAGGTCGATCCGAGCGGCGTGCCCTGGCAGTTCCGCTACCTGGCCGGTCGCCCCGACAGAGCGCTTACCCACCTGGCCCGCGCTGTTCAAGCCAGCTGCATCATCGTTGGCACTCGCACGCAGCGCAGCGGTCGGGCCAAACGACTGCGCGATTATCTGGAGCACTCCCTGCCCGAGCAGTTGGCCCACCACCAGCACCGCCCGGTGCTGGCAGTGCCCTTGAGCGTGGTCGATTGGGCCACACCGCTGGCGCCACTGGGCGAGTGAGCCTGCCGGCGCAAACCCCACCTCATTCGCGGGCAAAAAACTCTAAGGAAAGGCCCCATCCACGCGAGCAATAGCCTTGAGGCTGGCCGGTGAATCAACACCACGCATAGGCAGTGATACCGCTGTCAACCCACCGCATGGTGACGAGAGTGGGATCTGTCGATCAGCACGCTGAGGTCTCATCCCACCATCGGGCTTGGAGATTGTGCGGGGCGCAACATATGAGTTACCTTCAGTTGTTTCACTCTCGGGGTCTAGTTGCGCACCGCAACACCGATTGATAGCACCGGAAACTAGACCAAATCGGCACCAAGTCATTCCTCAACCCATTGGCCTGACCGGTGCGCCACTGCTACCTCTGTGAGAGTTGACCGGGCGAGCCCAGCACCTCCCACCTCAGCCGACGAAGACCGACCCGTCAAAGCGGTTGAGCGGTTGGTCATAGACCTTGACCAACCAGTCCGACAGGTGGTGATCCGCCAGACGGGCCGCCGGCTCCACTTCCAGCCAAGGTCGCAGGACAAAGGCCCGTTGATAGGCCCGTGGATGGGGAATGGTCAGGCGTGGGTCCTCAATCACTAGATCGCCGATGGCGATCAGATCAATGTCGAGGGTGCGCGGCGGATGCTCTTCGGCCCGCCATTGGGGCACCGGTCGGATCAGGCTCGGTTCCGGCATCCAGGGCCACCAGGCGCCGCTTTGCTGGTCAGTCGATTGATCGGGCTGGCTCTCGCCCGACGTCGATCCTCGGCCACCCGACGCTGATCCTCTCCCATTGCCCTCATCAGTCGCCCCAATACCGGGTGCGCGCAGGCCCACCGGGCGATCAGCGTCGGTCTGCCCCGGGCGACGCCGCCCGGCCAACCACTCCAACTCCTGACCGCGCTCCAAGAGGGCATAGGGGTCAAGCGCGCTCCAAGCCCGCACCACGATGTTCAAGAAATCGGGCTGCTCAGCCACGCCGACCGGGGCGCTCGACCAGACCGATGACACCGCCAAGCGCTCAATGCCCGGGGTGGTGGCCAGCCCGGTGACAGCGAATTGCAACCAGTTCAAGCGCGGCTCGATGTTGGAGCCGATCGACCAAACGACCGGCTGAAGAGTCGGCGGCTCCAGCTGATCATGGATTGCTTCGGAAGTTGCAGGGGTGACCGATCGTGGCCCCAATCCACTACCGCCCGCCCTGGTGTCACTACGCCCTGGCCTCGCTGAATCGGGAGCTGACACCAGCGGCGAAACCTGGCTTATTGGTGAGCCTCCACCGGTCGTCTGGTCGCTGGCTGGGCGGGTGCGGTAGGAGACGACAGCATCGCCATCAGCGGATTCGGTGCCATGCCCCCAGTGGCTCGCGGCATCTGCGGCAGTGGCAGAATCGGTGAAACCGTCGGGGTCACCCCGGTGCAAGCGGTTGACAGCGCCCGGAATCCCCAGGGCATCCGGGCCATCCAGTCCATCGTCAGCCGCTGAAGTGACGACACTGATGCGCGTGGCTTGCCGCAAGCTGTCGATGCTCGCCGAGTCGTGGTACATCGTTTCGCCGGAGTCACCGGGAATGGTGGAGCGGGTGGAAACTCTGGGCATGGCGCCGTGGGCGGCGGCCCCGGAGGCCACCTGACCATCGGCCCGGTAAGTGGGCTTCACGGCGGCACTGTTGGATTCGGTGGCTGCGCCAGCGTCACACTCCCCCCGGGCCAGCCGCAGACGCAGGTTGACATCCTTGAAGGCGACCACCAAGGGCGCTTCGGGCTTGTGGATCACCAATTCGAGATAATCCATCGGGAAAGCGTCGAACAGAGCTTGGGCCAAGCGCCAACCGGCGGTCTCAATCAGATCGACGACCGGCTGGGCGAAAGCCCTGGCGGCCACCTCAGTCAGCAGCGCATAGTTGATGGTCGCGTCCAAATCGTCGCTGCGCCCGGCCGCCTCAGTGTCGATCCACCAAGCCAGATCGACGACGAAGGTCTGCCCATTGAGCCGCTCGTGCTCAAAGACACCATGCTGGGCGAACAGCTCGATGCCGTCGACCGACAAGCGATCGAGTTGGTCGATCCGGGCTTGGTCGCGGCTGGTCCAATGACGCATCATGCTCCTTGATTCTCAGGCCAGTCGAGGCGGTCGCCACTGGCTGGCGACCGCTGCGATGACGAGGGATCGTCGCCCCGCTGTCCATCGCCCAGACCGGGCATCCACACCGGGGCGCCCCAGTCGATTCGTTGACCGGCCCGCCTGATCTGTTCGACCACCTTGATGGCGGCGCGGTGCGCTGCGACATCATGAACACGCACTCCCCAAACATCCAGCGCGGCCAGGTGGCTGGTCAGCGCCACACCAGCGTCGTCACGTTCCCAAGGGTCGGTCGGCTGGTCATAGGCAGTCGCCAAGAAACGCTTGCGAGAAGCCCCCCAGAGCATCGGCAGACCGAGCACGTCACTCAAGGTTGTGGCAGCGGCGATCAGCTGCCAGCTCTGATCGGCGGTCTTGCCGAAGCCCAGACCCGGATCGAGGATCAACCGCCGCGGATCGACACCGGCGGCGATGGCTTGGTCGCAGCGTTCGGCTAATTCTGTGATCACATCAGCCACCACTGCCCCGGGTCGCGTTCCCGGACTGGGGCGATGATCGAAGGGCGTCGACCAATGCTGCAACACGTAGCTGGCCGAGCTGTCTTTCAGCGTCGACCACATTTGCCGGTCGGCCAGCCCGCCCGAGACATCGTTGATCATGGCCACGCCGAGCTCCAAGGCTGATCGAGCGACACTGGCTCGGACCGTGTCCACCGACACCGTGACCCCCGCCGCCACTAAAGCCGCCGCCACCGGCAAAAGACGCCGGGCCTCCTCTTCAGCACTGACCCGGGTCGCCCCCGGTCTGGTCGACTCGGCGCCAAGGTCAATGATGTCGGCGCCCTGTTCGACCATGGTCAGCGCCGTCTCGATGGCCCGCTCGATCAGGCGGTGATGATCACCATCATCCCTTGTCAGCAACGGGTCAGGGCTGGCGAAGGAGTCAGAGGTCAGATTGACAATCCCCATCACCTTGGTGTGGTGTTCGCTGGTGGTCACGTCGCTCGCCAACGGTCGGGCCGATCCATCCAGCGACGAGTCAGCTTCGGCCCATCGGTCATCGGCCGCCCAGTCCGCTCCGACCGATCCGCCCACGCCCAAGTCCGTCTTGGTTGCTCGGGCCGACATTGGGCCTGCTTCGGTTGATCGGTCGCAGGTTTCCCGGATGATGGTCAACCCACCTGAATCGCTCATCCGCTGGGCGAACCCCAGGCTGACTGCCCCCGGCCTGACCAGCGCTTCGCAGCCAGTGGACGGGCCACCCGTCATGGCCGGCCCTGTGTTCCCGCTAGTCATAGCACCACCACCAAGGACAGCGGTGTCGCCCTGACGCCTGGCAGGCCCGTACCGCCAAGCCAGACCACGCCACCTCTGCGCGACTCACCTGACCCACGCATGCCATCCTCCCTCATATCAAGCACCTCGCCCGCCGAGGATCAAGCCCATCGCTTCGGCGCGGGTGGCCGAATTGTGCAGATCGCCGCGCACCGCCGAGGTCACCGTGCGCGCCCCAGGACGGCGGACTCCGCGCATCGACATGCACAGATGCTCGGCTTCAATGACGACGATGGCGCCAGCCGGGCTGAGCTCGGCCACCAAGGCGTCAGCGATCTGGGTAGTCAGCCGCTCCTGGACCTGAGGACGCTTGGCGAAGACATCAACCAAGCGGGCCAGCTTGGACAGACCGACGATCTGTCGGTTCTTGCCCGGGATGTAACCAACATGGGCCACCCCGGTGAAGGGCAGGAGGTGGTGCTCGCAATAGCTCCACAACTCAATGTCCTTGACCAGGATCAGCTCGCGGTGCTCAATGTTGAAACGGGTGCCAAGAGCCTCGGCCGGCGTGGCTTCCAGACCGGAGAAGGCTTCGCGGTATGCCCGGGCCACCCGGGCCGGAGTGTCGGCTAAGCCCTCGCGATCCGGATCTTCACCGATGCCGATCAACAATTCTCGCACCGCCGCCTCGACCCGTGCCGCATCAAAACTCATGGGCACAGGGTACTACTTGAGTTACTGATAGCGCGTTAGGCAGGACTGGCAAATCGGGACTTCGGGCACTCGGCAGTCGTCCGGCGAGCGCCCCCGTCGCGGGTGAAGGCCCATGCAGCTCTAGGGGCCCGAATGGCTATCCATGTTACGGCCCGGTGATCCTGCCCCAGACACAAATAGTGTTGTCAGTGTAAACATAGTGCGTCGTATGGCCCTATCGACTGAGGAGGTTCCCTCCCTGTTGATAATATTTCCGTGCGTCTGAGACCCAGGGCCGTTACATGGATAGCCACTGAGGCCCGAATGGGCTGCATTCGAACACATGACTCAGCCAGCTGCCGCCTGCAGCACCACGCACAGTTGCCCCCTGCAGCACCACGCGCAGTTGCCCCGTGCAGCACCACGCGCCTGTGCGACTTATCCGGTGCCGCCATCAGCACACTTTGGCTAAGGCTGTCCATGCCACTGCCGTGGCTGGTGTCACTGGACGGATTGGCCAGGACCGTAACTCAAAGAATCTGACCGTCACACGGGGGTTGGAGTCATGATTCTTCAGGTTATGGCCGTGTCTCGGCACCGAATCGCGATCGCGACCGTAACTCAAAGAACCAGACGCCACCCGATAAAGGTGGGGGAGTTTCTTTGGGTTACGGCAGCCATAAGGATAACCCTTCCATAGAATGTTCGGCATGGACACCGACCCGTTCGATTCTCCCAGGCCCGCCGATTCGGCGCGAGACAACCGCACCCCCTATCGGGATCAGATCCATTGGATGAGTCGCCCGGTCGAGTCACGCACTGAACGGATCCACATCGAGGTGGGCACGGACGACGACGGTGGCTTCATTGAGATCAGCGGTCCGAAGTCCTGGCGTCAACCCCTACGGCGGCAAGTCAGCCTGACGATCGGCCAAACCAGTCAGGATCCTGACAGCGTCGAACTGATCGCCTCGATGATGTCCGGACTGTTGAATCCACCGTACATCGCGCCGCCCGCGGTGACCGCCAGCCTGAAACCTTTCCACTGGCTGCTGGAGCGGGCCAAGAATGGTTTGGCGTTGACCCAAGCTGGATACCTCAAGCCGGTCGATGTCGTCGCCCTGTCCGAAATCCTGCCCATGGCCAGAGATTTCCCGGGCAAGCACAACCGCGAAGATCAAACATGGCCTGTACGGGACTTCCGTAACATGCTCATGCACTACCAACTGCTGCGTCGGCACAAGGATGCGCTGGTGCTGACCCCTCTTGGACGCAATGCCGTGGAGAACAGTTCGTGGCTCTGGTTGTGGCTGGCCTGGTCGGTGATCGACGCTGAAGGATCATCCATCGGCCGAGACGCCGTAATCCTCAATCTGGCGTTCGCTGCTGGCGGCGTCAACGGCGACCAAGAGAAGATCAGCCGGATGCTGACTGCAATCGGCTGGAGGGCCAACCACACTGAGCCCATCGATGCGTTCATCACCAACGAGTCCCTGTCCCACTACGACACGATCATCAAGAGCATTGACGCTGAAGCCACTTACTTTGAGGATCAAGAGACAGCGCCAAGCATCGTCCGCCATTTCGCCCAGCTGGCCTTGACCATGCGAGCTGCACCGGCGAAGGCGCGCTAGTGGGTGCAGTCGTCGGGGCCGCCGGCCCCTGTTGCCATCGAATAAGTCCAAGGCGAAGGCGGGGCCAGCCGTCTCCATGAACAGGCCAGCCCATTGGGCTAAGCCCTCCGCTCGCGGGGAGTGGAAATAAGGTGATTAGGTCATGAAGGCGGTGCCGATTGAGCGGGCGAAGGATTCTGCTGAATCGTCAAGTCGTTCTAGCCGTCATGGCAGAAACAGAGACCACCGGAATGCCAGCCGTTACATGGATAGCCACTTTCGGGTCAAGAAGGGTGGCCAACACCTCATGTCGCCTGCGGGAGGCGAAAGGGATCGAACTGATCTGGGTTGACACCCTCGCCGATCAGACTCAGCCCAAGGACAACGCGGGCCTGACAAGGCTGCGTCATACCACGGTTGAATTGCCCCTCGGGCCGTGCTCTGACGCGGCGTGATCGAGCCAGCGATCAACCGTCAGGATCATCACACCGCTGAGATTCCCGGTCCTGTGCCAACGCCGGTCAAGCAAAGCTCTGCCAGACCACGGCTTACATGAGTCGATGGTGCCGCGGCGACTCTACGCGGCCAGGACCACCCATCTCCACATAGCGAGTCAACCCAGATTCCATGTCAACACTGGTCTAACACAGCCTCTAGCAAAGCCTCGGCTCAACCAGGTGACGCCAGCCTCGAGGCGGCCGCGGCGGCGCCGTTCCCGGGAGTCTCCTACTCTCAAGGGCTTGGCGCACCTGCCTGATGATGGTCGCGGGAGCCGCCAGTTCCCGGCGTGTCACGGTGAAGATCAGCCAACCAGCCTCCTGAAGATCACCCCGCCGGTGAGCATCGATCTCCATTTGCTGTGAAGACTGGACGTGAACGGCCCCGTCATACTCGACAGCGACCCGTTCGGTGAGGTAGCCAAGATCGAGGTGATAGGTTCGCCTGGCGTCCGGGCAGTACACCTCGGGATTGACCTGCGGACAAGGGAATCCAGCTCCGATCAGGAGCAGACGAGAGCGAGTTTCCATCAAGGAGTCGGTCTGGGATCTCATCCAGCTCAGGGCCCGCCGGGCGAGTGCCACGCCGCGAGACCGGCTCACCGCTACAACCGAAGCAACATGCTCGAGTGTCACCAACGGCTTCTGTCGTCGGATCAACCCATCACCAACCTCGATCATTTGCGCCAGACTCGCCCCGCGCAAGCTCATCCAGCAGTTCACTGGGTCCACTACCGGAAGGTCATAAATCACTCGCCACGAGACAGGCTGGCCACGACACTGGTGAACCACGACACCACGCCGCCGAGGACGGTAGTCACCCCGGGCCACCATCACATGGCAGCTATCCCAATCCTCCAAGCCAGTCGGCAAGGCCACCCCCATTACCTGGAGAGCAGTGACCCCACACAGGACCACGCGCCGATGGGCATAAACTCGCATCACAGCTGTCACACGGCGAATAAAGTGTCGATATCGCCTTCGACGATCCTCCTCAGCCTGCGCCTGCCGATGGAGCTGATCCATCCTTCGATCGTCTTCTCCGGGGGCACCCACTCGCGTTCCCGAGCCCACCAAGGGACAATAGGCTCCACGGAGCAGCCGTTCATATCCCCGCCGCCGATAATTCCGATGCGTAATTGGTCCTTCACGAGCCAAGCGGACTTCATGCCAGAGTGTCTTCATGCCTTTACCATTGTTGACAGTAACGCCGATTTGCCATTGTTCGGGCAATCTGTGGATAAGTCATTAGCTATCCCGGCCATGACACATCTGGATTGGCTCGAGGGTCCCCTGGTAGCGACTCCTGCGACCACTGGCGAATCAGTGAGTATTCGCCGCGCAGTGAGAACCACCGGTTGCGCCCCATGCACTCGCAGGCGAGCCGTCGCCTATTGCTGTGGTGATCGGTGCTCAATCCAGCAACCCCTGCCTCTGCAGGCGAGCCACTCCACAGCGTCGAATCAGCCCAAGCCACCGCACACCCAGACCCTTTCGCCTCCCCAGACCCTTTCGCCTCCCCAGACACCGGAACTAGACCCCTTCGATGTGGTCCGCGACATGCCTCAGGCCTGGGGCCACCGTGGAAGGTGACGGCGGGGTCCAGTTAGGGACATGGGGACCACTTCCGAACCACACTGTCAGGCTGACACGGGCGCAACTAGACCCCACCAACAGCGGTACGACATGTTCCATCACCGTATCCCGACACCTACGCCCGGGCTCAGCACCCGCCACCTGCGCCCGGCTCAGCCCCCGCCACCTGCGCACATCGGGCGCGAACGACTCCATCGATCGGCAGCGGCCGTCCAGGTACCGGCCACACCCCAGCATCAGTAGACTCAGCTCTGTGCAGCTTCACGTAGAGGCCCTTTCCCCAGACAGGCTTGATGACTACCTGGGATTCGTCGGCGACCGCGCCTTTCGGGACCACCCCGAGTGGTCACGCTGCTTTTGCATGACTTTCTGTCTCAACAGCGGCGATTGGGATTCATCCGAGGCCATCGAACGGTCGGGTGATCTTGATCGACACCGCGCGTGCATGGCGGCCCATGCCACCGACTACATCAACACCAACCGTCTCAATGGATACCTGGCCAGCCTCGACGGCGCCACGGTCGGCTGGTGTAACGCCGCCGCCAAGACTGACTTTCAACGCTTCGACAGCGGCTGGGTTGATGGTGTGAGCGACTTCATCATGGCCGATCCAGCGCCAAACGCCTTCGCGGTCACCTGTTTCTTGATCGATCCCGCCCACCGCGGTCAAGGCATCGCCACCGCCTTGCTCAATCACGCCGTCGCTGACGCCCGCCGTCGTGGTTTCACCAGCATCGAAGGGTACCCCCGCTCTCACAACGAGACTGACCCCTTTGACTTCACCGGACCGATGACGATGTACGTCAGAAGTGGATTCACCGCCGTCAACCAGAGTCCAGGAGCCACCATCATGCGTCGGCTCCTAGCCCAGGACTAGCGCCCACACTGGAGGAACCCCGGCCAAGCGGGCAAGCCACCGAAAGAACAGTCATGGCTCGCCCTGCCAAGAACTCCCCTGGCTACCTGCAACCGACAACGATTGGGCTCCCACCGGCGGAGAACTACCCACCATACTCACCTGGTGAGACGAAGCGATACTTAACGGCAGTGGCCACTGGTCGTTGGGAGTGCATCCTGGACCGGGCAAGGCCTTGAAGCGCCCAGGGTTAAGGCTCTGCCAGACCAGTTGTGGCACGGGCTAGTGTTGTTGGCTGCGCAATGATCCGGGCAGTTCATCAGTGGGATCGAGCACGCGGCGGCAGCGCATCACCGTGGAGCGTGTCAATCCGGGTTCAACAGAGCCCCTGACAGAAGGCCTTTCCATGTCAGTGCCGAAACTTCATCTGCCAGGCGGAGATAGTGTGATGTACGGCGACGATGAGGAACTCGGCATGGATCAGGTTTTCTGCGCCTGACAAGCACATACAGTCAAGACAAACCGGTCACGATCGGAAATCTCAGCAATCACATGGATAGGTCTTCCTGACAGAGTCATTCCCCTATCCTTGGAGACTGACGCAACCATGGTTGGTTGGGTGACGACGGGGAGGATGATGATGACGCCCACCAGACTGATCCTTTGGCGGCACGGTCAGACGTTGTGGAATGACCAGCACCGCTTCCAAGGGTCGAAGGCCGACATCGATCTGAGTCCGCGCGGCCTGGAGCAGGCCCGGGCAGCGGCCCCAGCTTTGGCCCATCTGGCCCCGGATCGGCTGGTGACGTCGCCACTGCGACGGGCCGTGGACACCGGCCAGGCCGTGGCGGAGTTGACCGGACTGACGCCCTCAATCGACCCGCGCCTGACTGAAATTGATGTCGGTTCGTGGACTGGCCTGGCCTGGGAGGAGTTGACCAGCCATGACCCCCAGGCGGTGGCGGCTCTGGGTCGGGGGGAGGATGTTCGCTACGGTGGCGATGGCGAGACGCCGATTGAAGTGGGCGCCAGAGTCGGCGAGGCCCTAGGCGATTGTGCAGCCCTGGGCGGCACCAGCCTCATTGTCTCGCATGGCTTGGCCTTACAGTCAGGAGTAGCCAACCTGCTCGGCTGGCCCACTTTCGCCCAGGCCCAGACGCTGGCGGTGATGAGCAACTGCGCCTGGTCGATCCTGACGAGGCGTGGCGGCGAGCGATGGCAGCTCGCCGTCTGGAACACATCGATTTAGGCCCACCGCTCAGGTCGGGCCAGCGTCAAGGCCTGTTTTCCCACGGCGATGTCGCCCAGGACTCGTGCATATATAGGATGTCGATGATTCCATGTAAAAAAGCTCTGTGAGACCAGCAGTGACATGAAGATGGGATTGCCTGATGGTGCGACGACTGGTGGCCTCAACCAGGCAGTGTAGGTGCGGCATCGTCCGGTGCATGTCAATCGCTGTCTATCAGAGCCCATACAAAAGATATGCCGAGGCTCTGTTAGACCACGGTTGACATGCGTCGATGGACCGCACCGGTGATAGGTGGCCAAGACCACCCATCACCGCACCGCAAGTCAACCAGGGTTCCATGTCAACGCTGGTCTAACAGAGCCTATGCGATAGCATGCGTGTCGTGGGTAACAACGTGGACACATGCATCATCCGGCTCGAAGAATTGAACGATCAGACCGCCATCGCCGCCGTCACCAAGCAGGCTTTTCGGGACATGGAGATCAGCCAGCACACCGAGCATCTGGTCATCGACGCCCTGAGGGCGGCCGGCGCTTTGACCTTGTCAATGGTGGCCGAGCTGCCTGGCGTCGGCATCGTCGGCCACATCGCCTTCTCGCCGCTGACGATCACTGCTAACCCAGAAGCAGACGACGACGCAGTCGCCCGCGCCGAGGCTCCCACCGGCTTGCGCCCGGATGCTGAGTCAGCAGTCGACGCCAGCAGTTCGCATCCGGGTGATACCAGCTCAACCGCACAAGGGGCAGTCGCCGTGGCACCCCCAACTTTCGACCAGGCTGCGACGCAGCCCCCGGCCTCTGCCAGCACCACCCCAAGCCAGGCTCCAAACCAAGCCCCAACTTCGCCCCCCCGCCTTGCCGCTGCAGTCCTAGCCTCCGCCCCAGCCTCCGATATCGGCAGTTGGTACTGCTTGGGCCCAGTATCAGTCCTGCCCGTGTACCAAGGGCAAGGCATTGGCGCGAGATTGATCCGCGCTGGCTTGAATGCCTTGGAAGCCATGGGCGCCACAGGCGTCATTCTGGTCGGGCACCCTGAGTACTACCCTCGCTTCGGCTTCATCAATCAGCCGGGACTGATCTACGAAGGCATCCCCGACGAATATGTCTTCTCGCTTGCCTTCAATGGCCAATACCCGACCGGAGTGATCACTGACCACGACGCCTTCCGGGTGACTACCAGGGCATGAGCCGAGAATTCAGCGCCTGTGCGCACCCTCGGCTGCGACCGCGACAGGATTTAACACATCTGGGCTCCATCGGTGCGAGCCACACCACCGGGAGTGGTCTCGGAAGCACGCTACTCCCTCAGGCTCTCCCCACCGTGCCACAACCCAAAGAATCCGGGCACCAACCGGCGAACCTCTGACTTATTCCTCTGTTCACACCACAAAAGGCGACCACCCCAGCTGCGAAGAAACGGCAAAACTTCCGATCCCGTAGTCCTATTGAAAAACCGGGGGCTTGGATTTCACATGAATCCAACCCCCCGGCCCAGCGATGTCGGCGCATCCAGTTCAGGAATTTCCTTCACTTTGATCATGCCGCCGGTTCTGCCAGAACAGATGAGTACCGACGGCAGCGGTCGCCACAATCATGGTGTCCGTGCTTGACAATTGCCATTGACTCAGTCCAAGAATGATATGCGGAATCGCCAGAATAGCGGCGGCCACAAACCAGGAAATGACTGCGGCCCAACGCCGTATATACCAAAGACTCACCACTATTGTTGCCAGAGCAATGTCTATAGCAATCGCAAGCACGTCAATCATCATTTGCAAGTACCTCTTGGATACTAGGTTGGATCATCACTGGCAAACCACCGATGGCGTGTTCCCAATAAGGAATCAGTCGGATAACCCATGAAGGCCAGGACACTAGCAATAGCTACTGCCCCCCAATCCATTTCTTACCCATAACAACTCCTCAACATTGAGATCCGACCGGACAATCCCGACCGGTGAATCCAGTATGGATCACTTTTATGACATCGTCAAGAAAACTACTTAGCTTGTTCATTGAACTCGAAGCACGTCAAACATGCCGCTACGACAAAGGCCTTGAGTGGCTAGCCATGTAGCGGCCCGTTGGGCTTAGTCCTCCACTCGCGGGGAGTGGAAGTATGGTGATTAGGCCATGAAGGCGGTGCCGATTGATTGGTCGAGGGATTCTGCAGAATCGTCAAGTCGTTCAAGCCGTCATGACAGAAGCAGAGACCACCAAAATGGCCGGCCGTTACATGGATAGCCACTGGGCTTTGTTAGACCACGGTTGACACCCGGTGGGCCTTAGTGGTGATAACTCACCTCATGGCGTCTAAGAGGGCGTGAAGAGGCCAATGAGGTGAGTTGGCCACCCTCCCCCCGAACGCCACGATCCACAGCAAAACCATGCCAACCCTGATCCAACAGAGCGATGACAAATACGGCACATGTGACCCAACCCGGGCGTCCAGATCGAGATGTCGGAATTGGGCTGTTCGAGGAGTGTTGAGGTGGTTTGAGGTGGGATTACAAGGGCTGATCACCTGGATGACGGCCAGGTGGTGTTGTGACAGGCAGCTCTCTCGCTCAGGAGCGTGGCGGCGGAAAATTCGGTGTCTGGGGATCGATCCAGGTGCCCGGGCCAAGCGGGCCCGGTTGACCATCCGCCGGATTCGCCGGTGGCAGCGCCTGGCCGGCAGGCGGAGCGGCCCAGGGCAGTTGAGTCGGTGCGGCCTGCCCAACCTGGGGCGGTGTCGCCACCCCGGCGACCGGGCCACCGGCTGCACTGGGCCCGACTGGACCAGCGGCACCTTGCCCAGGGCCATAAGCCCCCGGCTGGTTGCTGGCAGGGGCCACTGGCGGCGGATAAGCCGCCGGCATCGAACCTGGCTGACCAGCGATCGGTGAGGCGCCAACCGGCGGCACAACCAGTCCGGTTTGGGTGGACTGTTGGCCGGTCCCCCCCGGGAGGCCAGCGCCAACCGGTGGCGTGAACGCGCCGCCGTGAGGCGGCTGCTGGTCGGCAGCACCTGGGACGCCAGACCCTGCTGGGCTGGGCGCAAGCAGGTTTGACGCAGGCGGCTGCTGACCGGCGGTACCGGCGAAGCCTGGCCCCGCTGGTGCGCCTGTGCCCGCCGGCGCGCTCGGCGTGCCGCCCGACCCCGGCAGTTCGTCATCCAAGGTGACTTGGGGCACAATCGGCTCGGGCACCGGCGGGACATCGGACGGCTGGCGATATTCAGAGCCGGTCCAGGCCGGTCGCTGGGGACGCAGCTTCAGATCGGCGAAGATGGCGGCCACCTGCGCCTTGTCGAGGGTCTCATGCTCCAACAGTTGGCGGACCAACTCGTCGAGGATGGCCCGATTCTCCACCAAGGCGTCATAGGCCTCTTGGTGGGCGGTGTTGATCAGGTTGGCCACCTCGGCATCGATCACCGCGGCGGTCTGGGGTGAGATGGTGGCCGACCGGCCCATCTCCATGCCGACGAAAGGCTCGGAGTCATCGGAGCCATAGCGGACTGCCCCGAGCGACTCGGTCATGCCATATTGGGTGACCATGGCCCGGGCCGTCTTGGTGGCCTTCTCGATGTCGTTGGAGGCGCCGGTGGTCGGATCATGGAAGATCAGCTCCTCGGCCGCCCGGCCACCGAGCATGTAAGCCAAGGAGTCGAGCAATTGGCCCCGAGTCTGGGAATACTTGTCCTGATCGGGCAGCACCATCGTGTAACCGAGGGCCCGACCGCGCGGCAGGATGGTGATCTTCTGGACCGGGTCAGTTCCCGGCATCGACGCCGCCACCAGGGCATGACCGCCCTCGTGATAGGCGGTGATCAAGATCTCGTGAGCATCCATCACCCGACTGCGTTTCTGCGGCCCGGCCACCACCCGATCAATCGACTCGTCAAGCGTTGAGTTGCTGATCTTGGTCTGATTGGTGCGGGCCGCCAACAGGGCCGACTCATTGAGCACGTTGGCCAGATCGGCGCCGGTGAAACCGGGGGTCCGTCGGGCGACTGAGGCCAAGTCGACATCGCCGGCCAGGGGCTTGTCCTTGGCATGGACTTGGAGAATCTTGAAGCGGCCCTTCAAATCGGGGGCGTCGACGGCGATCTGGCGATCGAAACGCCCCGGGCGCAGCAAGGCAGGATCAAGCACGTCCGGCCGGTTGGTGGCGGCGATCAGGATGACCCCGCCGTGGGCGTCGAATCCGTCCATTTCGACCAACAACTGGTTGAGGGTCTGCTCGCGCTCATCATGCCCACCGCCCATGCCGGCGCCACGGTGGCGACCGACGGCGTCGATTTCATCGATGAAGACGATGGCCGGGGCGTTGGCCTTGGCTTGCTCGAACAAGTCGCGCACCCGTGAGGCGCCGACGCCGACGAACATTTCGACGAAGTCCGAGCCAGAGATCGAGTAGAAAGGCACCGATGCCTCACCGGCGACCGCCCGGGCCAGCAAGGTCTTGCCGGTGCCAGGAGGGCCATAAAGTAGCACGCCCTTGGGGATCTTCGCCCCCAAAGCCTTGAACTTGCCGGGCTCTTGAAGGAACTCCTTGATCTCTTGGAGCTCCTCGACGGCTTCATCGACACCGGCGACGTCGGCAAAAGTGGTCTTGGGCGTGTCCTTGTTGGCCACCTTGGCCTTGGACCGCCCGAAGGAGAACAGCCGACCGCCGGCCCCGCCGCCCATCGAGCCCATCATCAAGAAGAACAAACCGACCAGCAAGAGGATCGGCAAGACCCAGCTGAGCAGACTGCCGATGAAGCTGCCGGTGTAAATATCGCCATTCCACTTGTCGAGGCTGCCGTCCGCCACCCGCTGGTCGAGGCGCTCCGACAAGGTGTCGTTCATGTTGCCGACCCAGTAGGACTCGACTTTTGAGCCGTCGCCCTTGGTGATTTGGATCAACTGCGAGGTGTCGGTCAAGGTGACCTCTTGGAGATGATCATCGCCCATGATCAGGCTGACCGCCTGAGAGGTCGGCACCTCGGTGTACTCGTCTTGGGTGGTCACCCAGCGGAAGATCACACTGACCAGCAGCAAAGCGACAATCACCCAGAGGAAGGGGCTGCGCACAATCTTCTTCCAGACCGACTTATTCTTCATGCCTGACACTTCCCGGCGAGCAAGCGCTGCGCCACTGGGCTCTAGGATCGCCGCGGGCGGTCCGTGCCGATCGATCAATCTGGCAGGAATCGCCGCCAGATCAAACCTCAAGGATAGCGGGTCGAGCAAAGACAACGCTAAGGAAGCGGCACAGCGCCGTCAATTCTGGCGAGTCGTCCCTGGCCAGTTGACACCGGATCATTGCCTGCCAAACAGTCTGTTGAGCCCGCGTCGAGCGGCACTGTCCTGAAAATCAGTGGTCGACCGCATTCGGGGTCTAGTTTCGCACCGAATTCTGCGGTTGGACGTGACCAAACTAGACCCCTGCGACGGAATCAGACCCAAACTTGATTCCTGCGACGCAATTGAGCCCGCCTCGAGCGGCGCTGTCCTGAAAACCAGCGGTCGACCCATTCGGGGTCTAGTTTCGCACCGAATTCTGCAGATGGACATGACCAAACTAGACCCCGAGGACGCAACTAGACCCAAACTTGACCTGAGGGTGACGGTTAGCTGCATCCGCCTGTCGTCGCTGGGGTTCGCTTGCAGCTGTGGCACATTCCCGGGCCACTAGACCCGCTCAGCCGGGGGCCCAATCCTGCTTCTGACTAGGATCTATTGGACCAGCGTTGACATGGAGCCTGGGTTGACTCGCGATGCGGTGATGGGTTGCCGTGACCGCACAGCCTCGGTGCGACGCCATCGGCGCATGTCAACCTAGGTCTAACAGAGCATCTGGCTATGGCCCAGCGCCAGCCACATCGGCCTGGGATCAGCCGGAATAGACCTTGGGATCGAGAATGCCCAGGCCACGCAGGTTGCGGTAACGCCCGTCGTAATCCAAGCCATAGCCGACGACGAAGTCACTGGGAATGTCGAAGCCGAGATACTTGACCTGAACGTTCTGGGCGCGCACCGCCTCCGGCTTACGGAAGGCCGCGCAGATCTCAATGCTGGCTGGGTTGCGTGAACGCAGGTTGTCCAGCAAGTAGGACAGGGTCAATCCCGTGTCAACGATGTCCTCGACCACCAGCACATGGCGACCCTCGACCGGGGCGTTCATGTCCTTGAGGATGCGCACGACTCCAGATGAGGCCACACCCGAGCCATAGGACGAGATTGCCATCCAATCCATCTGGCAATGCTCGTGCATCGCCCGGGTCAAGTCAGCCATCATCATCACCGCGCCATTGAGGATGCCGACCATCAGCACGTTCTTGCCGGCGTAATCGCTGTCGATCTGGGCGGCCAATTCCTTGACTCTGGCCTCGATCTCCTCTGGTTGATACAGCACCTCGGACAGATCGTCCGCCACATCTTTCAGGTCCACAGCATGAGTCTAGCGGTGTCGAATAAGCAACGAACAAGTTCGACGATCCATAGGTGTCGCGCAGCGGCCCCTAGCGCCGCCGGGGACGCAAGGACCGTGGCGTCAATCGCGGCCACCAGCGCCGCTTGGCTGGCCGGCTGTCCAACAACTGAGCGCGACTGGTCAGGACTTCTTGCCAATAGCCCTGTGCCGCAGCGCCGTCGGGAGCAGTCGGCCCCCAGACCAAGGCATCAGTCAGGCTGGCCATCCGGATCAGCTCTGGCTGACCGCTGATAGCCGCCTGTTCGCGGCGGGTCATCGCCCCGCGTCGTGGTGGCACCGGCAGCTTCAGATCGATGGCTCGGTCGAGCAGCTCGTTGTAGCCGGCGTTGATCTGCTGCAGCGGTGTGCCTCGCGAGCGTCGCCAAGCCAAGCGAATGGCCTTGATCGCAAGCAAGATCCCGGCCAGGATCGCCACCAACCCGAGCACGGAGCCGACGCTGACTGCCCCATAGACCCACCAAGGAGTGACCTCCGGGACGGCTGGCGGGCGAGGCGTCGTCTCCGCCTGGGTGTCCATGGCGTTGAGCTCATCGGGCGGGTCGCCTGCCTGGGGATCGGCGATGTCGGGCACCTCCTGGGGCGGATCAGTCACCACCGGTGGCGGCGGGTCAGGCACCTTGTCACGGTCGGGGATGAAGAATTCCGGATCAAGGGCCAACCAACCTTGGGTGGTGTGGATCTCCACCCAGATGGTGACATTACGGCCGCGGATGTCGCCATCAGCGGTCATCCGGGCGCCGAAGACCACCCGGGCCGGGAAACCGATCCGGTTGGCCATCAGGGCGAAGGTGGCGGCATATTGCTCATCGGAGCCGGCATAGGCCGGCATGGTCGCCAAGAAGGACGTCAGTCGGGCCTGGCCATCACCGGGCAGGTAATCGGCGTCACCGGCGCGGGTGGTGCCATCAGTCCAACCGCCCTGGCGGAATGAAGCGGCCATGTTCTGCAGCTGAGCCCAGGGGGTCACTTGGCCACCGGTCAGGCCCTCGATGGTGACATCCTGGAGCTGATCAGGCAAGAAGGCGGTTCGGCTGGCATCGACCAGCGCCGGCCCTGCTGGCGAATAATCACCCTCCGGGTCGGCCAGCGGGATCGGCCAGGCGCTCTGGTGAATGACGTCGCCAGCCGCCAATTGATCGAGCACGACCGCTTGCCCTTTGGTCAAGTCATAACCCATCGACTGGGCGTGGCTTTGGGCCTGGCCCCCAGAGAAGTCGATGCTCTGGGCATATCCAAGGCTGGGCAACCAGACATTCAGTGGGGTTTGATCGGCGTAGACCTGACCGATGGTGACGGTCAGTTGGCGCGGCTCGCCAGCTGTGGCTGTCGGATCATCCGGGGTGGATATGACCGAGCCGACCCGCTGAAAGGCGCCATCAGCCGCACCCCAGACCCAGCCGTCATAGGAGTCGAGGACGGCGAAGCGAATCAACTCTCCCTTCTGCGCACCATCGACCTGAATCAAAGACGAGTTGTAGAAATAGGTGTCCGCCAAGGCCGACGAGGAGTACTTGCGGAAGCTGGGCATCGGCGAGGGGTAGTCGTTCAGCTCGATCGGCGGCTCGATGACGTCGCGCAGGATCTGGCGGGAGACGCCCGTGGTCAACACCGGCCCAACCAACCAGCCGCCGGCCCCAGCCAGGGCCAAGATCAAGGCGCCGATCAGCAGACGACGCCCACTCCAAGCCGCCCGGCCAGCCTGGCTGGCCGGAGCCCGCCGCGCTGATCGCTGCACCATCCAGGCCAAAGCCACCGCCAGCCAAAGCATCGCCGCCAGCCAGGGCCACCAGGCCGGTTTGGCGCCGATGGCGATGACCAGGGCGAACAAGGCCACCTGGGGGATCAATCCGACGACCAGGCTGCGGGCCCGACCGGCCAGAGCGAACGAGCTAGCCGAAGCCAGCAGGGCCAGTAGGAAGGGCAGGGCCAGGAAGGGGCCGGCCCCGGGGACCGGCGGCATCGTCGTCAACAGATCCTTCCAACCGCCCACCGCCAAATCGGTAAGAGTCGCCCAGGTGTCTGTGCTAGGCAGCAGACCGAAGAGCAGATCGCGGCGAATGGCGATCAAGCCGCCGAGCAAAAAGTAAACGGCCACCGCCAGCAGTGGACTCAACCAACCCGGCCAATGCAGCGCCGATACCAACTGGGCGACAATCAAACCCACAAACGCGCCAATGGCGGAGACGATCAGGAAGTGCCAAGAGTCGAAGGTCGAAGCCAGGCCGAGCAGCCCGAGCAGGGTCAAAGCGGCGATGGCGGCGGCGTCGATCAAGCGGGGGGCGTCGGGCAGCAATTGGCGTGCGCCGGTGCGCCTCGAGGTGCTCAGACCGATCGATGAGTGGCCACTGCGGCCCTCATCGGGGTCGATGGCCCGCTGTGGCTTGCTCGGCCGGGCAACGATGGTGTCACTCATGCGCTCACCCCGGCAATCGCCTGCGGCAGCCGCTCCAAGGCGCCGACCGTCAACTCGGTCAGCCCACCCGACGCCCGCAGGCCGATGTCCGCTCCAAGTTGAACGCGGATGACCAGCAGCGGGATCAAGGCGTCGATCACGCTGCGCCCCTGACGCAGTTGGGCCATGGGGGTTTGTGAGCCGGTGACCACTGTCACCAGTGAGGCGTCGGGGGCTGCCGACCGCAGGCCCTCGAATTGGCCGGCCAGTGGCTGATGGCCGAGCTCGGCGGCGGCGTAAGGGTCGAGCCCGCGATTGGTGCGCGGCCGACTGATCAACTCATCGCCGCAGATGATCGTCAAATCGACCTCGTCGAGCAAGCAGCGGGTCGCCAATGACGCCGCCACGGACAGAGCCAGTTCGAACTCATCGGCGGAGGCGAATCCCGCGCTGTCGAGGTCAGATATCAAGGCCAGGTGGTTGCGCCGGGTGTCGAGGAATTGGCGGATCATGAACTTCGGCGAACCGGCGACCGCCGACAATCTGGCCGATGATTTCCAGTGGATGTAGCGCTGATCGTCGCCCGGCACATAATCACGCAAGGTGTGAAAGGCCAGATCGGCGTTGGACACATCCGGGGTGGATTGTCCCTCCAGATCGCGCAGCAGACCAGAGCCGAAACTCGGCAGAGCGACCTGGCGGGGGTGGATGAAGAGCTGAACCTGATCGGTCCAAGTGATTTCGCGGCGGATCAAACGCAAGGGATCGCTGCGGTAGGTCACCACCGGGCCGATGTCGACCACCTGCCGCCGCTTGGCCGGAATCGACAGCCAATCGGCATAGGACTCCTCGACCGCCAGCGCCGGTGTGGTGTAATGGGCGGTCGAGCTGCCCACTGGCAGCCGCAAACGCACTGACCCTTGTTGGCGTGGCCCCGGGTTGGTCACCCGAAAACTGACAATCGCTTGACTGCCGACACTGACGCGGGGCGGATCGACGCCCAGGCTGACTGTCACCAGGGTGCGCCCCAGCGTCACCAGCACCGCCGCCAGCAGGACGATCACCGCCATCACCGCCCAGACTGCCCCTTCGATCAGCCCCCAGACTCGAGCAGCGATCAACCCCAGCAGCAGCAAGGCGATGACCGCCCAACCTGCGGTGGTAATGGCGGCCAGGCCAGCTTGAACCCTCCTCCAAGCCAGCGAGGCGACCGTGACTGCCCGCGCCCACAACCGCGACCAGGGCCCGCTCAAGCGATCAGCGTGATTGTGCAGCCACGACCAGGCCGGACTGCCTTGCCACCAGATCAACCAGCGCGACCACCAGCCGGGCAGACCGGGCCGGTCCACCTGGTCATCAAGCCCAGCGACCGGAGACACTGCCAGCACCGTCGCGCCTGCAAGGCCTGCCGCGACGCCAGCAGACTGCCGACCCACGCCTGGCGCCTGCCAGGCCACCGGTCGCCCATCGGCTGGACCGGCGCCCGCCTGCACCTTCGGCGCAGCCAGCACGGTGTCGGAGGTGCCAATCGTCGGATCGGATCGGGCCATCGTCACTCGGCTCGCAAACTGGGGGCGACCACCGAGGCGATCAGCGAATCGATGACCTCGGCGATCTGCGACCCGGCGAATTGGGCGTCAGCCGATAGGAGCAGCCGGTGGCTGAGGATCGGTGTGGCCAAGGCTTTGATGTCATCAGGGGTGACATACTCGCGACCGTGGGCCACGGCCCAGGTCTTGGCCACCCGGATATAAGCCAGCGCGCCGCGCATCGACAGCCCCAGGCGCACATGAGGATGGGCCCTTGAGGCTTCGGCTAGACGGGCGACATAATCGAGGATGGCCGGGTCGACGTAGGTCTGGTTGGCGAAGGCCGCCATCTGCCCCAGAGCTTGGGGGGCGATGACGGCGCTGACCGCCGATGCCCGATCACGGGTCTCAGCTTGTTGTAGCAACTCGACGGTGGCGTCATGGTCGGGATAACCGACTGACAGTTTCATCAAAAAACGGTCGAGCTGGGCCTCCGGCAGGCGATAGGTGCCGGCCTGCTCGATCGGGTTCTGGGTGGCCACCACCATGAAGGGCGATCCGACCTCACGCCTGACCCCGTCGACCGTGACCGTCGATTCCTCCATCACCTCCAGCAGGGCGGCTTGGGTCTTGGGCGAGGCCCGGTTGATCTCATCAGCCAAGACGATGTTGGCGAAGACCGGCCCGGGATGGAACTCGAAGGCGCCGCTGCGCTGGTCAAAGACCGAGATGCCGGTCAAGTCGGAAGGCAGGAGGTCCGGGGTGAACTGGATGCGCGAATTGGTGCCGGCCACGGTGTTGGCGATGGCCTTGGCCAAGACGGTCTTGCCGGTGCCCGGGTTGTCTTCCAGCAACAGGTGCCCGCCAGTCAGCAAGCAGGTCAGAGCCAACTCGATGGTCTGGTTCTTGCCGCGAATGGCGATGGCGACGTTGTCGACCATCTGATTGAAATTGTGCTGGAAGCCTTGAGCTTGTTCGTGATTGATGGGCATTGAGTTCCTTTTGTTGACTGATCGGAGCGGCCCGCCGTCGGGCCGATGATGATTTGGGTTGAGATGTCGCTTCAACCCATGGGCGATTCACCCCAGGCCAATGGTGGTGGATTGGACATGGTGGCCGACACTCGGTTCAGGTTGAGGCTGCTCATGACAAGAAAAAGTCCGCCCTCGGGCCGCTGGGAACGCCATTGGCGTCATGACACGACCAGAAACCGCTCAATGGCGATGAGAAGTAACCGTTGTGGTCGTCGTCGGCTGTCCCCGACTTTTTATCTGGCGCACCACTGGTGGCGGTACTGATGGTGCCGCCACCGGCCGGTATGCTGAACCGCCAACTCGAGTAATCGGTGGTGTTCGGCAAGGGGGTGTTGGCAACAGGCCGGGTGTATATCCAGCAGTTCACGGCCGTACTGTTACCGCTGACCGTGAGGCTGAGAGGGTGATCGCCACTGGAGTCCGTGCCGCCTGCCCACGAGGCGCTAAGTCGCCACCAATCTGACTCCGTCCCGGTCCAGGTGTCGGTGATCTGAACCGCAGCGACATCGGCGACATCGCTGGTCAGAATAGCTTGGACATTGGCGGATTCACCAGGCGACAAAACGGCGCAGGCCTGCTTGCTGCCTTCTCCGGACACTTGCCCTTCGAAGCTCACGTCCGAACCGCCTCCATTGCTGCCGCGGGCCACGACGATGAGTTTGCCGGTGACGCCGCCGGTGTTGAAGTGGGCCCAGCGGCACACTCGAACATTGCTATCACCGCGCCACTGGGCGGTGGCCATCTCCCAACCGCCATCCCAGGTGACAGTCATCTTCGGCAGCGGTCCGGAGGTGGCGGTGACTGCTTTCCCGGTCACTGTTGCTCGGCCCAATCCGGAAGTATCCGTGGCCGTGGCCGTGATAGATACAGCGGTGGCGTAGGCGCCAATGTCGAAGCAATGACCGGCGTTGCCGCCGGAGACACCATTCATGTTCCACTCGTAGAACGTCTGCCCCTTGGCGACCAACGCGATCACGACTGAACCACCAGCGGAATTGTAATCCTCGATATTGACGCAGGCCGTGGTGCCTTGACCGACGATAGGGGTCAGCACCGGCACCGGCAAGGGCCCCCAGGTCTTGGCCGTCAGAGTGACGCCGGTGTTGGCGTTGGTGCCGTTGCTGGCCCACACCTTGACTTGTGTCGGCTCACCGTCGGTCAGGCCGTCGATGGTCCAACTGCCACTGACGTGGCCCAACGACTGGGCCGGACCACCGGCCACCGAGTAGAACATCTCCAAGGCGCCACCGTTGGGCATGGGGGCTTTGGCGATGCCGAGGGTCGCCTGGCCGGATCGACCGGTCGGAGTGACCCAGACGGCGCCATCATCGAACTCATCAGGCACGCCGACGGCTGAGGTGACTGAGGCATTGGCCTTGGGCGATGCTGGGCGCGATGGTGTGGTCGCCTCGGAGACGACCTGCGCCGAGAAAGCCACCAGCTTCTCCCAAGCACCAGCCGACAGACAGACCTCGGGGAAGGTCAGATCGCCGCTACCGACGCCGCCGTGGCGCACTTCGCCACCAGGCAGGGTCAGGTCGATGCGGGCTGGCGCCCCATTGGCATTGCCGGTGACACTGGCACAGACGTTTTGGCCATCGCCCACCCGGGTGGTGATCGTCGGTGCTTTGCTCAGTGGCCCGAAGGGGGCGGCGGTGACATAGGCGGCAGTGTTGGAGCTCTTGCCATTGCTCAAGGTCACTTGATAGGTGAAGGATTCGCCATTGGCGGTGGCGTCAAACACTTGGCTGAAGCTGCTGCCCGGCGTGGCTGACCAATGATAGTTGTTGATGCTGATCGACACAATGGCCGACTGCCCTTTAGGATCGGGCACCTTGTCGATGGTCAGGCGCAGTTGATTGTCGACACCGGTCGGCGTCAAATGGACCGATCCGGCGGCGAAATCGTCGGGGCGGCCAGCCAAGGTGGTGATCTTCTCGGAGACGCTGACGCTCGGTCGGCCCGGATCAGTGGCCTCGCTGACCACTTTGGCCGTGACTGTGACCGGCCGCTCAAAGACACCACTGGCGAAACAGCCGGTGAAATTCGTATTCGCGTCGGTATCAATCAGCTGGCGGCTCATCTGCGGGTCACCATGATCGCTGGTCAGCGTCAAGGTGGCTTTGCGCCCACCAGAACCAGCGCGGACCGTGTAACAGACCTGATCTGCATTATTGACTGACAGCGACAGGCTGGGGGTCGGCATCGGACCGAAAGCCCCCCGCGTGGCGGTGTAATTCTGTGGTGTGTTGCAGGACCCCACCGAGTTGCAGGCGCTGAATTGCAGCAAAATATCTATCCCATTGACGAAGATATCCACCGTCGTCGGTGCGCCTGGAGTCAAGCGAGCGATCTCGTGGCCGGCGAAAATCACTTGGACATAACCGGAGGCGTCGCGGAAATTGGGAAAGTCGACAACAGTGATGGCCAGCTCATTGTCAACACCGGTGGGCTTGACCGAGAGCGCTGCAGCCCCACCGACGCTGCTCCAAGGCGCTGGTGAGCCAATGGCGGTCCAACTGCTGCTGATGGCGCTGGAGGTGTGCTCGGCTCCACCAGAGGCGTTGGTGGCGGTGACGGTGTAGGTGTAATCCTGGCCGTCGTAAGTGATCTCGTCGCCGGAATCGCCCAGGCTCAGCTCGGTGGTTGGGGCGAAGGTCTTGTCGGCGCCACCACCACTGCGCTTGACCTGATAACGCACTGGGCCAGGGCCTTGCGGGTCGACCGCCGGCCAGGAGACTTTGATGCTGGCGGTGTCACCCATGTTCTGGGCGGCGATCGCCAAGCTGGCCTCGGTCGGCCACAGTGGTTTGCAGGATGGCTGACCCGTGACCGTCACCGGCTGGGCGGACAAGCCGGCGTCATTCTCGGCCAGCAGGGTGACGGTATAGACCCGGTTGTTGTCCAAACCAGTGATGGCGAAGGAGCGCTCGCCACCGCCGATCTGGGTCAGCTGATTGGCGCCGGTCCAGCTGAGGTGGAAAGCCGTCGGCGCGGTGCCTTCTCCGGCGGGGTCGCCCCAAGTCAGGTTGAGGATGCCGCAGCCGACTGAATCGATCGCCAGGTCCTCGACCCGCCCAGGCAAGGCGTTGGGGGTGGCCGCTGGGCCGAACTCACTCCACGGCCCCCAGCCGGCCTTGTTTTGGGCACGGGCACGGACGGTGTAGGCCTGACCATTGGTCAAACCGGGGATCTCACACAAGGTGTTGAGGCCACAACTGCGGGTGCCAGCCCCCCAATCGACTTCATAGCTCAAGATCGGCGAGCCATTGTCCGCCCCGGGGTTGAACGACACCTGGATGGCCCGGGAGCGCAATCCGGCCGCTGGCGTCGGCGGTGTCGGGGCGTCGGGCACACCATAGACCGTCACCGTGAACGAGTCGGTCGCCTGCCGGTCGGTCCGGTCATCGGCGGCCACATCAGCGCCGACGACATCGAAGCTCAGCAGCCCGTGGGCGTCGCCCGCCGGGGTGATGCTGATCGCCTGATCGGTGAAACTGATCTCGGCCGATGGGCCGCTGGTCTGGATGACCGAGATGACATTGGGCTGGCTGTCCTGCAACGGCGAAGTGATCCGCACCGGCGCTTGGACAGTTTGGCCTTGTTGGACATCGGTGATGTCGGCCACGGCCAGTTGTGGCTTGGTAGCAGCGACCACCTTGACAAAGATCTGGGCCGTGACCTCGGGGAAGCCGTCAACGGTGATGTCACAGGTCGATTGGGCGTCGGGCAGAGCTTCACCACCGGCTTGGAACTGCAATAGGTGGGCCGGTAAATCGGCCCCATCAGCGCCGGTCAAATCGATGGCGTCGCCACCATCGGCCCAACTGCCACTGAAGGCCAGCTGGGCGACACCGTCGGTAGTCGGCATCCAGGCATGACAGAAACTGGCGACATCGACCTGGCGTGGGTTGCCACCGGCCACCAGAGTGATCGGCGTGGTCGGGCACCACAACACTGGCGTGGCCGGGCCGATCTGCACCGGGATGGTCACCACCCCAGTCAGAGCGTCGGCAGCGGTGGCGTCGGCCGTGTCGCGCACCTCGACGGTCAAAGCGGCCGGACCGGCATAACCGTTCAGGGATGTCAGAGTGACCCGTTGGTCGGAATCGACGCTCAGGCTGAGATTGCGCTCCGGAGTGGTCCAGGCCTGGCTGGCCTGGGTCAGATGGACCTCACGGTCGGTCGGCGATTCGATGTAGTCATTGAGATCGACGGTTTCCGATGAGTCGGCCGCCATCTCGATCAGCCCGCCGTCGATCAGATCAGGGCGACCGGCGTTCAAAGCTGGGACGAACACCACCGCCATCGCCTCTGCGCCGTCGCCATCCTGGACAACGTAGGGGATGACCTGCCCGCGGTCGGTCACTGGCGCCGACACCACCGAGCCGTCGAAACTGGCCCCGGCCCCGACTCGCGTGATGGTCAAGGCGTTTTCGGGCCCATCGACATCCCAGGCGTCTTCTAGGACATCGACCGAAGCGACACCGGCGCTGACCGAATCTGCCACCTGGTCGAAGATGTTCGGCGGGTTGAGATAGCCCTCCTGGGAGCGGATCGTCATAGTGGTCGACACCCCATCGACCCCACTGGTCGACAGGTGGTAGCTGACGGCCAGAGAGGGAGCGTCAATCTCTGGAGTGACGGCATCGGCCCGATGGGCCTCCTGGTCGATCTCCACCGGGGCAGCCGGATCGTCGATGACGATGTCGGGAATGGCCGAGCCGAGCGGCAATATGTCGTTGGTGATCGGGAAAACGGTCACATCGCTTCCCGGCTGGGCAGTGACGGTGTCGGCCATGGCCAATGGCGCCGTCAGATCGACCGGGGCGCCGGTGCCAACCCGGACGACGCCGATGCCGATGGCGCCGAAGCGGTCCTGCAGGTAGATCTGGAAGGAGTCGGTGCCGGGGTTCTCCATATCCGGATAAGACTGATAGACGATGTTGTCGGCCCCCATGGCAGTGATCCGGCCATATTTCGGCGGCGTGCGCAAGCCAGCCAGCACCACCGAGTCGCCATCCGGGTCTTGGTTGTAGACATCAATCGGGATCTGTGATGAGTCGCCAGCGATCACCCGCGCCTCAATTGTCGCCGGGGTCGGCGGGTTGTTGCTCAGAGCAGCTGTCTGATCGGCGGCTTCGCCCTGCTGGTCGATGCTGTTGGTCAAATCGCCGCCGTCGGCCGGCTCGGCCACCAGATCGATCCATACCCGGCCACTGACCGGTGAGCCGAGAGCCACCCCGGCCTGATACTCGATCTGCAAACGGCGGGCAGTGACGCCAGACTCGGGTGCCTGGTAGCGAATCCGGGTGCCATCGACCCAGGCATACCCGACATCAGTGGTCTCTTGACCATCGGGGGCCGACAGATCGCGCACCAGCAACTGACCGGCAGTCAGACCCTCGACATTGTCGTTGATCACCAAAGGCTCGCCGGATTCGGCGGCGTCGTTGGCCAAAACATCGATGCTGGTGACATCGCCGATCCGCACCCGAACGTAGTCATCGACCACGGTGACGGTCTGGTTGGCTGCGACCGCAGCAGTTGGCTGGACCGTCAGTTGGCCGGTCACCTCAGCGCCGCGACCGTTGGTGACCAGATAATCGATCCGCGATGGTCGGGTGTCGAGGACTGATGATTTCATCTGCACCTGGATCCAGCGGCCTTGAACGACGGCGGCCACCAGGCGATCCGGCTCGGCCGGTGTGATCTGGGAGACAGTCAGCACCGACCCGGTGGTGTCATGGTCGTTGACCAGCACATCCGACAAGGCCGGCACCGTGCCGCGCAGGGTCATCTGATCCGGCATCGCCACCAGCAGGTCCTGGTCGATGATGTCGATTCGGATGTGGCCGACAGCGAAACCTGAGCCGAAGGCCACCGTGTAATCAAGGAAGTAGGAGCCGACCCGATCAGCCAGGACTGTCACCAAACCGGTGCGCAAATCACTGGCACAGGTCAGGCCGAGGCGCTGCGACACCGGAGCCGCCAGGGTCAATTGGGCTTGCCGATCGAGCGGATCGGCTCCAGGCAGGTCATTGGCCAGGGGGGCAAAGATGATCTCCTGGCCGACCACCCCACGGACCATGTCGGACATGGCTGTCGGTTGGACGACTTGGTTGGAGTCAGGCGCCAAAACGTTGACCGTGAAGCTGGCCGAGACCGGGTCGCCGCGACCGTCACTGACGGTGTAATCGACGGTCTGCATCGCCTGGCCACTGACAGTCGGGGCAGAGAAACTGATGGTGCCATCGGCGCTGACCGGCAGCGATCGACCGGCGCTGGAAGCTGACAGGACAGTCAGCGGATCCTGATCGGCATCACGCCAATTCGACCCCGGCGTGATCGGCAACCAAGACGCGCTGGCCACCGTGTAGTCAGCCACACCCGGATCCGCTCCAAGATGCCCGACCAGATTGGGCACTGTGTTGTCGGCCTCTGGGCGCAACGAGACGGTGACATCGGCGGAAGACGAGGCCTCGGTCGACTCAGCGTTGACATCTTCGACCACCGACCGGTTGGTCACGGTGTAGTTGGCCTGCAGTCCGGCGGTTTGATCGGCGCTGACATCGACCAGCAAAGATTGCCCGTCCGGGGCGATGGTGAAGCGGTCGGCGTCGGGCCCGGCGATGGCGGTGATGGCCATGATCGAGCCGGCCGGATTCTGATCGTTGTCCAGGACATGCAACACCGACGCTCGCCCGGCGCGGGCCCATAGATCGTCAGGCTGCGCCTGGGGAATGGCTTCCTCGTTGCGCTGGGGATCGCCATCGGTGCCGCGATTCTGCGGGTCGACCGACTCCCAATTGTCGATCGACTGCTGATTGTCGACGTCGAAGGTCGCCCCGGTCGACATGTCATTGAGCAAGATCTGGCCATGATTGACCCGGAAGACCGGGGTGACCAGGGCATCGCCATTCTCGGGGAACTGGCTGGCTCGGGGCTGGCCGTCAGCCAAGCGGACCACCTGGCCGGGCTGGCCGGCCCAAGCACCATAGATCGTGCCATTGAGCACCACCGGAGCGGCCGGATCAGACGAGCCGGAGCCCGTGGTTCCCGGTCGGGCATAAATCAACTGCGGATCGCCACCGTCCAAGGGGATGGCGGTCAGGCCAGCGGTGCTGGCGACCAGCAGTTGATCACCACTGCTGCTGGCTTGCTGCGGTCTCGGCGATGATCCTTCGTCGAGCTGGACCAAGCGATCGCCGATGAACACCCGCCCATCGCTGCGATCGACCACCACGCCGACCCCATCGACCAGCGAGACCGCCACTGCCCCCAGCTCCCCGCCGAGATCACCGTTTTGGACCCGCCCATCGGCACTGATCAGGGCTGTCTGACCGCTGGCTGAGGCGGCGAAGACCCGGCCGGTTTGATCGACAGCGATGGCCACACCCTGTTCGCGCCCCGAAGGCACTTCGAGACTGGCCCAGACGTGATCTTCCAGCGACAGACCTTCGAGGCTGGGCGTCTGATCGGTTTGATAGCGACTCAAGCGGACTTCGCCGCTGTCGGCGCTGATTGTCGCCAGCACGCCGCCACCCATGGCCACCGCTGACAATGGCCCAACGGTTTGCGGCATGACCTGCTCGTCCATGATCACCTGGCGGGTGTCGATGGCGTAAAGGCGCGAATCGGAGCGGCTCCAGCCGACGACGGCGTTGCCGTCTTGGAAGATGTCAATCGATGGATCAGTCCAGTCGAGATCGACATCGCTCATCGAGGCGTCGAAAGCCCCGGCGGCCCGATTGGCTCGGGCGTTCAAGCCCCGAGAGTTGCTCGAAATCCAGACCCCGGAGTCGTTCAGCTCCATCACCCGGTCATGCATGCCTGGCGCCAATATCGCCAAGGCCACCACCAGCGCCACCACGATGACGCCGATCACCGGGGCTGCCAGACGTCGAGCTCGGGCGATGATCTGGCGGCGCGGGCGCGGGCTCATCGAGCCGACCCGGCAGCGGCGGGCTGCGACGACGCCGGGCGGTGACGGCGCGGCAACAAGGCGATATCGTCGATGGTGATCATCTGGCAACCCAAGCAATACTCGACCAGACGGGCCTTGCGTGAGGTCGCCAAATGCCCCGGCCCGCCATGCAGACCGCGCACGCCGATGTCGGCCAACTTGGCACAAAGGTAGTCGAGTTTGCGATTGAACTTGGTGACCGACCAGCCCAGTCGGGCGGCAGCGTCGGTCGACGATGGCACCAAGCCGGCGCCGCGCCGCTGATGGCGCAGAACATCCTCAGCCAGGGCCGTCACCAACAGACGCTGCTCGACAGTCAACGACAGCGAGCCGATGGTCTTGTCGCCGGCGTCACTGACACCGATCGGCACCGATTCCCAGGGCGCCTGATCTTGGCGAATCTCCAGCTCATAAGTCATATCGCCAGCGGTGAACCACACTGTCACCAGGGGAAAGACCAGCGCCAATTGGCCTGCCGGGCTGAGCCAGGCTTGCATCTCGCCCAGATTGGCCGAGACCGTCACTTTCAGATTGCTGCCGATGTTGCGCAGCCACCAGATGCCTTGCTCATAGGCGATCCGCAGGAAGACTCGGTGGAGAAAGGGGTTGTCAGCGTCGAGCACCAGATCGGCCTCACGGCCAATGGTCAGGCCAACGCTCGGATCGACGGTGACGATCTCACCGGCGAAATCGACCGTCACCTGCGCAGGCGCCGCCCCGGTCGGCATAGTCGCCAGATTCGAATCCAGCTGTTCATCGCTTGTCATTTGCACCATCACCACACACCTTCACTCCTAGCCAGCACATAACTGCTCTGACTCAATTTGGGCATACGCCCCGTTACTGCGGGCGATCCGCACCGCCAGGCAGACCTCTTGGCCGTCGTAGGGCACATCGACCGTTGGCTGATCGGCCTGATAGGCCGGTGCGTCATCGACCGACAAGTAATAGATGTCGTCGTCGCTTTGCCGCTGGTACTCCCAGCTGAAATGGATCGTCGTCCCATCGACCTGGGCCTCTATTTGGGCCGGTCCAGGATAGGTGCGCAGGATGTCCTCGGGTGGCACCGGCGGCGCACTGATAGTCGGTCGGTCGTCTGGCGGCTCCGGAGCGAACAGGCGCCAGGCCAGCACCGCGCCGACCAAGGCGACAATGATGATGGTGACGACGATGATCCGCCCGGTGTGCTGCCAAAACGAGTTGGCCGCGGGCTCCGCCTCATTGAGGCTCGGCTCGACCCGGTCTGACTGGGCCAGCAATGGCGAAGGCCAGTCAGTTCCGACCGGTTTGGCGGCCCCCCGAGCGATGGTCGGCGCTTCGACCACACTGAAGGCGCTGTCCGGGTTGGCCACGCCGCTGATCGATTGAGGGGCCTGCCCGCTGGCGGGGTCGACCAAGCGCTGTGCGGCCGATCCAGCACTGGCCGAGCTGATCCCCGGCTGGACAAGACTGCCAAACTGTCGGCGATCTGCCTGCGGAGTCGGGCCGATGGCGCCAGGGGCCGGTTTGATCGAGGCGACCAAGCCATCAGGCACGGCGACGATCCGCGCCCCTGGACCGCCAGAGGGCCGTTGCCCAGGTCGGGGCTCGGCCACTTTGAAAGGAGTCGGAGGCAAGCCGAGTTGGCGTTCGCATTGGGCCAGGGCCAAGCCGAATTGATAAGCCGAGGACGGCCGTTGGCGCGGATCCTTAGCCATGGCCCGATGCAGCAATGACTCCAGATCCGGTGGCAGATCCGCCCGCCCGGTCAGCGGCGCCGGCAGATCGCGCACCCGGACCATCAGCGCCGACGATTTGATCGGTGTGCCCGGCAGATCGAAAGGTGAATGGCCGACCAACAGATGCCAACAGGTCGCCGCCAGCGAATAGACGTCAGCTCGGGCGTCCAGGGGCGCCGAGGCGAACATCGCCTCTGGGGCAGCCCAGGGCACCGACAAGGCTGCCTCGTCGTCATCGAGCTCATGGATGCGCGAGGCGATGCCGAAGTCAGTCAAGGCGACATCGCCGAAACGATCGACCAGCACGTTCGATGGCTTGATGTCGCGGTGCAACAAGCCGACCTGATGGGCTGTCTCGATGGCACTGGCCAGTTGAATGCCGGCCCGCAAGACATCAGCCACAGCCAGGGGGTGATTGGCCACCGCCACTGCCAAAGTGCCACCGGCGTAATAAGCCATTTCGATGTAAGGCCGCCCGTCCGGAGTGACCCCGGATGAGTAGACCCGCACGATGTGGGGATGCTCCAAAGCCGCCATGGTGTTGGCCTCGGAAGCGAAACGGTTGATCACCGCCGGGGTCAAGGCGACAGCGTGGAGCACCTTGACGGCCACCAAGCGCTGCGGGCTGGTCGATTGGTAAAGAAAAACGTCGGCGAAACCACCGCTACCAAGGAAACTCTGATAGATCAGACCGGGGATGGCTGGCGCTTGGGGCACCGACACCATCGCCATCAGGTCACCTCGAAGACAAAGTCGAAGGATTCAGCCAAGCGGACGCGGTCGCCGTCAGTCAGCTCGACGGCCTCATCCGGGTTGAGCAAGCGGGTGGTCGCCGCCCGTCCCGGAAGGCTGGCCGCCGGTGTCAAGAAGCTGCCGTTGGTTGACCCGAGATCGGTCACCGTCACTGACCAATCGTCGACATGGACCAGGCAATGCTGCGACGAGACATCGCGGCCAGGATCGTCGATCTTGACCAAACGGGGCTCCGGCGATGTCCCATCAATCGGGTGGGGCCGTCGACCGAAAACCACGTCACGATCCAGGGCGACCACACCGCCAGCCCAAAGGCGCAACTGGCCCAACAAGGGGCGCTCAACCTCGAAAACCGGCTGCCCCTGGGCCAGTGGCGTTCGGCAAACACGGCAGCTGGTCGATCCGGGGGCCGACAGATGACCGGCCGGGCAGATGACGGCGATGACAGTCGGGGTGTGGCCAGCCTGGACCGGCGGCGTCGGGGCACGGCGGATGGTGGCTTCAAGGCTGTCGATGCCGAATTGGGGCAGCGACGCCTGGGGCGGGGCCGGTTGGGCGGGGGTCGATGGTGAGATCGGCGCGGGCCCCGGGCGGGCTGGTTGGGCTGGGGTCGGCGCTTGGGTTGGCCGCATCGGTTGGGCAGGCACAGCCGCTTGAGCAGGAGTCGGCGGGATCACAGGTCGGGCTGGGATCGGCGACTGGGTCGGTGGAGCCGAGATCACCGGTTGTGACACCATCGGCTGGGGCGCCGCTTGTGGCGTTTGAGCTGATTGGGCCGGGGTCAGCGGCTGTGCCGGTTGGGCCGAGATCAGGCCTGGCGTCGGGGCGCTGACGACGGGCGGCACGGCTGGTGCTGTCGGCCGGAGCGTGATCGATTCGCTGGGGGTCGGCACCACAATCGGCGCTGGGCTGGCTGGCGAAATGGTCGGCGGTGCAGGTCGGGCCGGGATCGGCGGCTGCGTCGGTTGAGCCTGAACCGCGGCTTGCGCCACGATCATTGGTTGCGACGCGATCGGCTGGGGCACCGCAGCCGCCGTTTGAGCTGACTGGACCGGTGGCAGCGGTTGGGTTTCAACCGGCGCTGGCGTCATTGGTGAAGGTGTCATTGGTGAAGGTGTCGGCAGGGGTGAAGCAGGGCGCGGCGTCGGTGGCACAAGGCCTGCCGGAGTCGCTGGCGCGGTTTCCAACGAGGACGGCGATGCCGACGGTGCAGGTCGGGCTGCTGCCAACGGGTCGGCTGCCAAGGTTTGGGCCGAGGTCGCCGGCGCCAGCGGCGGAACAGAGGTCGGTGCGACCGCCAACGGTTGGGGCTCCCAATCGAATGAGTCGATGAAGTGGCGTGGCTGGTCGCTGGACTGGCTGGCGCCGGACAGGGAGGGCATCCCCGCCACCGGTGGTTGCTGGGCCCAACCGGTCACTGAACCCGTGGTCTGATCCTGGCGGATGGCGGCCAGACCAGTGGTCGATTCAGCCACCTGAGTGCGCCGCGGATCATCGGTCGCATAAGCCGGCCCGGTCGACGCGGTCTGCTGCTCCCGGGCTACCAGCGCTGACTGCGGGGTTTGACCCCCTCCAGCCCGTGCCACTCCCTGATCGGCAGCCGGTAAAGCAGTAGGAGCGAGCAGCGGTTGCTCGGCGGCCGGCTGATGCGAGCTGGCGATCCCTGATGGGGCTGGCAGGTTGGTCACGGCCGGGCCGATTGGTGGTGGCGCCATGGGGATGGGGTCGGACGGAGCGGTCGGGTCAAGGACCGCTCCGTCCTGGATCGGAGCGACCAGGCTGATTGGTCGATGGGGAGTTTGGGCAAAAAGATGTTCAAAGCTTTGTGGATCGACCGCGGCACTCTGGGCAGCGGACATAGCACTGCCCTGGTCGGTCGATTGCGTCATCCAATGTCGCAACCAGTGATTCGCTTTGTCCCCCACAGCCTTGGGCCCCTTTGCTCTCCCCTTTTACCAGAATGACTTTACACCGTCAGAATTTGTTTCGTATCAAGCCAAATTGCCAGTTGCACGTGCCCTGAATCCGCTTATCACCGATGGTGCCCAACCTGCCGAACCGGCTCTCGCTTCACTCGCCACTGGATCTGGCGTGACTGGTCAGCCGACCTGATCACTTGAACCCTTCCACACCGCTGCTCTTGACCTTCGTCACCGGTCTGGCGTTTCCACCTAGCGCCATTCTCCCCAGCAACAGGTCCAGCGTTCCATGCCGGTGCGGCGGCAGCAATGGGGAGAACTCCCCAGCCAGCTGACCGGACCGCTCTGTGCCTGCGTCACCCATCGCCGCCTCCCTCAGCCACGATCGATGCTTGTAGTCTCAAACCCGTACCGGCGTCACCCACGGCCGCCCCGCACGCCCCCTGGCCACCCATGCCCGACCAGCCAACCGCACCCACACGGACGCCCTGCGCGACACCCGGCCACACCGGCACGTCGCCCACGCACAGGACTGCTCACCTCGACCGCGCGCTGCACCGGCACGTCGCCCACGCAACATCAACACCGAATCACCGCCTGGCCCACTTTGGAAGTGGTTGTTCATGTGGCAGCCGTAACTCAAAGAAACCCCCCTCCTTTTGGCGGGTGGTGTCGCGTTCTTTGGGTTGTGGTCGCGATTTGCTGGCGAACCAGTGCCATAACTCCAAGAACGATGCCCCCACCCATCCGCAGGCGTCAGAATCTTTGAGTTACGGCCCTTACCAATCCAATCAGTGATACCAAGCACCACGAGACATGGCAACGACATGGATAAGCCTTCACTTTGGCCTGGTCAGCTGCCAGTGCGACAATGGCTTGACCACCCACCGAGCCAGTGGGCCAATCCCAGGCAAGGAGTCACCATGGCCGAGACCAAAGACCAGATCCGCACCGACTTGACGGCGGCGATGAAGGGCCGAGACAGCTTCACCACCGGCGTGCTGCGGATGGCGATGAGCGCCATCGGCAACGAGGAAGTGTCCGGCAAATCTGCCCGAGCCTTGACCAACACCGAAGAGCAGCAGGTCATCACCAAAGCGGTCCGGCAACGCCATGAGTCAGCCGAGGCCTATGTCGCTGGCAACCGGCCCGAACTGGCCGAAAAAGAAGAGGCCGAGGCGGCGGTGCTGGCCAAATACATCCCAGCTCCCCTGACCGAATCAGAAATTGACACCATTGTCACTGAGGAGGTCGGCAAAATCGACGGGGCCAGTCTCAAGCAGATGGGTCTGATCATCAAGGCCGTCAACGCCCGCACCCAGGGCCGGGCCGACGGTTCGATGGTTGCCGCCAAGGTCAAGGCAGCTCTGGCCTGACCGGGGCTGCGGGCAGTCAAGCAGGGTTTGCAGCTCTGATTGGTCAGAGCTGTGCACAGTTCCAGACAGTTTGCAGCTGGTGCCCCGCAACGGAAATTCGTTGCCGGGCTGAAACTGGAAGCGGCGCCTCGCGGCGTTGTCGTTGATCGCCGGGTGCCCCAGCCCGTCTCCCCCAGTCCACCTCATTTTCTCCCTCTGCCTCCTCCGCCTTGCGATCCACAACACCCATGCTCATCCCTGCACGCAACCACCCTTCGGGGCACGACCCCAGAACGGCCAGACATTCAGTTAGATCGGCGATACCCGATCGATAAGCGACACGTCTCTTCAATTCATCACAGCTCTGGCCGATCGATAACAGGGGATATACGCGTGAATTACTTTTCGGTTTACGCCGATATAGTTAGTATTTGGTGCCTCATATCATGTCGGGAATATGCTGATTTTGGGTGGGGGGAATCCTTATTCAGTTAGGAATTCTCAATGAAACTAATGCAGCAGCCCGGACGCATATTGATCAAGGCAGGCCTGGCCGGCGTGCTGGGGGTGGCGCTGGCCACTGGCATCGCTCCGGTGCTGGCGGTGGCTAGCCCACTTGAAGCGGCGGAGGTGGCGACGGTTCAACCAGAGCCGGCGATCGCGGCGGTCACCTATATCGGCTCGGGTCTGGGCACAGCCGAACTGAGCGATGATGGGCGTGGCAATATCATCGCCCCGCGCTACATCGACGACATGGCGGCTTATCTCAGCCCGACCTTCAAACTGCAAGGCGTCGATTCACAGGCCAGCGTGACGATGCGCATCACCATCGACAACGCCAGCGCCCATCTCGTCAGCCGGGTGACGCTGACACTCAACCGCTTCGGCGAATATGAGCAATTCGGCTCGACAGCCGTCAGTCGCCCCGGCGCCAAAGCCACGGTGGTGACTTTTGAGTTGCTGGCCGATGGCCGCCAATTCGCCAGCCTGACCGTTCCCTTCGCTCCCGCCAGCGCCGCGCCGTCTGACTTCAACCCATTGGCCATCGCCAATCAGTTGGCTGCTCCAGCCAGCGCCTGGGTCGCCGATGGTCGGCTCCATTGGCAAGCCGTCGATCGGGCAGAGCGCTACCAGATTTCGGCCTTGTTGATTGACTCCACCGGTCAAGCAGTCGACATGTGGCGGGCAGACTCTGATAATCTGACTGACCCGTCAGAGTCGATCGCTGAGATTCAGGAGTTCCTCGATCTGCCGGCTGGTGATTACCGTTTCAGTGTCAAGGCCTCGACTCTGCACAACGGCTTCTGGAACGGCACACTCGCCTCACCGTCTTCCAACCGCACCGAGCTGGTCAGCTTGAACTGATCACCGGATCGGCGCTCCACTGATGCACCTTGCCCAATGGCCTGCTGTCTCGCACCGCAGATTCGTTGCTGAGTTGAGCCGGTAGGCGACGCCTGGCGGCCTTGTCCTTGGATGACGGGCATCCAGCCCGCATTGCTTCTCCGCTTTGTGATCCACCAACCGATTCCACTGCGACACGCAAGCAATTTCCGGCACGGAACAGCAGCTCCGTGCGATGGAGTCCATCGCTTGGGTGTCTGCTGATCGCGGTTGCCCAGGAGATCAAGATTGCCTGGGCAACCGCTGCCCCATCATGAGCAGCGAACTGTCTAGCCGCGAATATCGGGTTCGATTCACGTTGGGAGCGAAACGAAGTGGAGCGAGCGACGAAGCGAACCCGCGTTTCAGCTTGGGAATGTAACGGGCATTTGTTTGTGCCATAGCTGGGCAGTGACTTCCCCTGTTTTCGTTGCTTCGTTTGGCAGTGTTGGCACTTGACCGTGCACTACGCCGTACATCGCCGACAATGCTAACGAGGTTGGAGGGTCCGCTGTGTGGGACCTATCAGGCGAGTGTGGTGTCGTGCCCAGGGCCGGGTCGAGACCACTCCCTGAAGAACGCGACGACACTCAGTCAAATATGGGGATTTCCTTTGAGTTTCGGCTCCCCATCGCCAACAACCATAACGGATCGTCTGTCACGGCCGGTGCGGTAACCTTGAGGCATGGTGAGCGCTCAGTTACTTGACGAGGCCCTGGCACTGGCTCCCGAAGATCGGTGGCTGTTGATCGAGGACCTCCAACAGTCGTTGGAAGACGACTTCTATGATCCTCCTGTCGACGAGTCGAACGCCATGGCGGCCCGTGCGTATGCGTGGCGGACCGGTCAGGTCAAGGGCGAACATTGGGCGAGTGTGAGGGCCCGCCTTGACCACGAGTTTCGGTCGTGAGTTGGCAACTGTTTGTTCTTGGCCCGGCCGAGGAAGATATTTGTCAAGCCGTCTCATACTACGAGTCAGTAGCACCCGAACAGGTGACCCGTTTCCTTGACAATATCCAGACCGTGATCAATGACGTCGAGCGGTACCCTTTCGCGTCAGAACCTCAACCCAACGGCTTACGACGCCGATCAGTCAAGGGCTTCCCTTACAGTGTGTGGGCTGACCTGGACGAAGCCTCTCAGATCGTCGCCATCGTCGGTGTAGTCCATCAGAAGCGCAACCCCACCGTCATTGCGAGGCGCGAGCAGTCGAATTACCAGTCCTGAGGTCTGTGAATACCATACCCAAGCGAGTCCGAACCACTGACTGGAGGTCCGGCCCCGCACGCAGCCTCACTTCTTGGGACAGTTTCGAGCGTCGTGCCCTCTGTACCCGCAGACACTGCATTTCCCGGCGTTCATCGGAACTTGGCATGTGCGAGTGTCGTGCCCCTGCTCACCGCAGTTTCCGCAGGTACGTTTACGCGAATCCATCTGACTCATGTTCCCTCATTTCCTCAACCCCTCCCAGGATAGCACTTTGTGGAGCGAGCGATGGGTTGTCGCGTCAAGAGGAAGCCCAGTGGGCTTCCGAACAGCGACTGGACGCTACCGCAGGCAACGCCTGCCTGGTAGCGGGAAATATCGGGTTCGATTCACGTTGGGAGCGAAACGAAGTGGAGCGAGCGACGGGAATCGAACCCGCGTTATCAGCTTGGGAAGCTGATGTTCTACCATTGAACCACGCTCGCAGTGACGTCACTTCAACGAACTCTACCGGCTTATCCCCTAACATCCAAGCAGTGGCCATTGGCCCGAAAGCCCTGACTGCACCGAGGGCACACATCAGCCAACGCTCTGCGTGCAAGACGGTAGATTAAGCCTCACAGCGGTGGGGACCGATCCGTTAGACAACACTGGTTGGGCAAAGGGAAGATTGATGAAGCATCTGAAGCAGGCGAAGGCACCCAAAGGGCAAGCCAAGACGGACCTCCAAGACTCGGCGCCACAGCTGCTCTTCTTCGCCGGAACCTTGATCTGCGTCGGCGCCGTTATTGGCGTCTTTTTTGTGTTGCGCCCCCAACCAACCAGCACCCAAGTTCACGATCTGCTCTGGTTCATCGCCGGCGGTCTGCTTACCGCAGGCGTTGTCCTGATCGGCTCCTCGGCCGCTCAGCGAGGCGCCAATAGCTTCATGGGAGCGATATTGTCTTGTCTGCCAATGCTGTTGATCAGTATTTTGGAAATGGCTTTGCCAATGAATTGGCAGATCAAGACCGTCTTGCGCATCATCACTTGGGGTATCGCTATTGCCGGCCTGGTGTTCTCAGCCGGCAGCTATCTACGCACAAAAAACGTTGCCCAGCAGGCCGAAGAGAAAGCTGCCGCCTCCGCTGATCGTTCCCCTCACGACGATTGATCCGGGCTTGACCTGGTTCTACAACCGTTCAATTGGATATTTCCAATGCGATCATGCAGGCAATAACGATCGACAGGCACGATAGCTAGCCCATCAGTAGATCAGTAGGCTAATCTGATATAGTCGGTCATAATCCAAGTCGCTGGCAGCAATCACCCAGCGGGCAGTCCTCACAAATCGGCTTGGCGCGGCAATGATCTTTAGCATTGTTGACGATCTGGGCATGAAAATCGTTAAACAGGGCGACGCTGGTTGGCAACCGATCCATGAAGTAATGCCTCACCGCTGAATATGTGGTTCCGGCAGGAATGGGCAATCGACGGCATAGGCGCATGGTGTAGGCATCAACGACGAATGTCGGCATTTCAAAGGCATAGAGCAGAATTGAATCAGCCGTTTCCGGGCCAACCCCACGAACAGCCAGAAGTTCCGATCTCAAGTGTTCGAGCGATTGTTGCTTCACTTGATCAGCATCGTAATTATAATGACCAAACCAGGCGGTGACCGCCTTCAGATAGATGGCCTTCTGATTATAATAACCGGCGGGCCTAATGATCTGCGACAAAGCAGTCGGCTCGATCTGATCAATGAATTGCGGGCTCAACTGACCGGCGAAATTCTGCAGGGCCAATTCGACATTGCTCCAGGTGGTGTTCTGGGTGAGGATGGCTCCGACCATCACCTCAAAGGGGTTGTCGGCTGGCCACCACTCCAGGGCGCCGTAGGCATCATGCAGACGTTGTCGGACGCCATCGACGCCAATGGAACATGTTTCTGGTTGTTTCAAGGGGTTCGACGACACAGAGGCAGTCTAGCAACACCCAGTCTCTCCCGACTGGAAAGCAGGCGCAACATGCCTGTTTCATGACTATCACCCGGCGCGCCACAGTGCTCAGGGTGCGCCATTCCGGAGATGGGTCCGCCCACGGCAGTCAGCTTTCTGGGCACTGAAACAGTAGTGCCTGCGACCTTGATCAGTGTGTCAGCGCCAGAAAGTAGCCACATCAGCCTTATCAGCGATATTGAAAGCGATGATCTTCCCGAGCAGATCGTAATCGACCGCAACAGCATCAGGAATCCGGACAATTCGTTTGCCCATGGAATAGCCAGCAGCCTTGATCGCATCGACAAATGGCGCAATCGCTTCCGGCTCCGGCGAGAAATTGATGTGATCCGCGGCATCGGAGAAGCCAATGATGAACGTGCCGTGATCGGTGAACATCGGTTGGTTCCAGGCGATTCGACTCTCTAACTGAGGGAACTCACTGGCTATCCAGGCAAAGATTTCACGCAAGCGAGCCGCGTGGTTTGGACGGGTCAAATTATTGAGATGTTCGTCGATTGTTTGCATAAAGCCCCCCTTTTGTCGACCGGCTGGATCGACCCAAAGCCGCATCACTAACCTATCAGCAAATCGTCAAATCATCGATTCGTGCAATCCTTCAGCTGGCTTCATTTCTCATGCCTTTTGGCATTGGGTTAACGACGCCTGGACCATGCAATCCATCACGCTGCTGTGATTCGAGCCTTGACCCACCCTGGGCCCGTCATGTTCGCCCGACAGGCCCGGCCTGATTTCGAACCGACGCCTACTTAAGCCAAGGCTCAGCGCCGCCGGCACCTCATCGGTCGCCACTGGGTGAGCACCAACCCGCCGGCCAAGCCAATCGCCGCCAGGCCCCACCAGAGGGCGCCACTGCTTTGCCGGGCCGCCTGACCACCGGTTGCGGCGGCAGCGCCACTGGCCGATGCACCCGGTGATGCTGAAATCGATGGCGATGGTGACGCCTGATCATCGTTCGACGGAGTGTCAGTCGGCGCCATCAAGGCCAGCACCTCACTGATCTTGACGGCTCGCCGGTCATAAGTCGGGTTGGCCGGATTGCTGGTGTCGATCAAGCCCTGCGCCACGAACTGGGCCAGGGCTGCCCGCAGAGCCGGATCGAACTCGAAGCCGATGAACCGCCAATTGGCCACGAACTGATTGCTGATCGTCTGATCAGGCACATGGTTCGCCAAATAATCGACAATCAGACCCATCATGCCCTCGCCGGTGATATCCGAGGCGACATCACGCTCCAGAATGGTCGGCAAGGCATCACCTTCGGCCCAAATGCCGGAATTGGGGTTCATCAAATGGGTGCTGGCCCGATAATTGTTGACCGCCACAGTGTAGGTCTTATCCATATCGAACGGGCTGCCGTCGAGATTCTTCATGCCAACCACCCGCTGGCCGACTGGCTGGGTCAAATCGACCTCGTAAGCCAGCCCAGCAAAGTTGTCTTGATTGTAGCCAGCCATGCCACCATTACCGACTGGAATAGAGATGTCTGTCGCCGGATCGATCGCCGGTCCCATGTTCTTGACACCCTTCTGCGTGTAATCCCCGAAATAGGAGTAAGACCATTCCATCCATTTCTTGAATTGCCAGCCAGTCATGGCCATTTTATACAAGGTATTATTGTCGTATTTGTAAATGCTGGAGACATCACCGCGGGTCAAAGGTCCTGGCTGTGCATTGGCATTGGTGTCCAGGGCGGCCGTGCCCGACAATTCGGCCCCGGTGTAATACATCATCACATCGTTGATCAGGTGAATCAGGGCAGTGTCCTCCAAATAGCCGTTATATTCGCCCGGCACCTGCGCTGGCGGCACCAAGGGTCCGCCGACCAATTGGCCGACGACGGTGTTGGCGTTGGCCAACGCCGCGTCATGCGCCGCTTGCATAGCGGTGTTGAGGGCAGCGTCTTCAGCAACATCAGCGGTTGAAATGACGTCGGTTTTGACATCGGATGAGGCATAATCACCAGTCTTGTTGTCAACATCCCAGCGGCCATCCTGATAGGTGGTGGTGATCAACACTTGGCCGACTGACCGGCCGGCGTCCCGGTTTTCAACGAACTTGACGCCGCCCAGATCGACCTGCTTGTCTTTGGTGCCGGTGATGGTGTGGAAATGGGCGCCGAGGAAAACATCCAAATCGGGGTTGGCGGAAATGACATCAACCGCCCCCGAGCCTGGGGCGGCGTATTCTTCCGTGTCGCCCATGTGTTCCAAGGCGACGAAAACATCGGCCGCGTCAGTCGCCTTCAGATCGGCGATGATTTCGGCGGTTACGACGGCTGGATCGACGGCGGTCAAGCCAGCGGCCGCCATGTTGGCTGAGTCCCAATTCATGATGTTCGGAGTGACCATGCCGATGATGGCCACGCGCAAACCATTCTCCAACTCCTTGATGATGTATGGCTTGAATCCAGCCATCAATTGGCCAGAGGCATCCTGGACATTGGCACATAAACGATCACCCTGGAAACCCGAAAACGCCTGCAAGAGCTTGGGAATGCCGAAGTTGAATTCGTGATTGCCGACGCCAATGGCGTCATAGCCCAACAAATTGAATGCGTCGACGGTCGGATAAGTGGGAAAATCTGGATTGTCGATGAACATCGAGGTGCCATTACCCTGAATGGTGTCGCCATTATCCAGCAAGATGGTGTCACCGGCGAAACCGTCACGCAATTGGTTGACGACGGTCGCCACCCGGCTCATGCCGCCGGGAATGGGCTGGGTCGTTGAATAGCTGGTGTCGCGAAAGGCGCCATGGGTGTCGCTGGTGAAGACGATCTGGAAGGTCTGTTGATCGCCTTCCCGTGGACCGCTGGTGGCTGGGTCGGCCATCACCATGCCAGGACCGCCGATCAGTGTCAATCCGGCAGCGATCACCAGCGCCAGACCGGCCTTCAATTCATTGTGCATTGTCATTGCCTCCTCGCAACAATCATCCTGATTGATTAATATCAGTCTAGATCATGCTGATGATGCTGTTTACCCAAGGTGCTTGGTCGCCGCGGCTGCAGCCGACAGCGCGGAGGTTCGTCGGTCGCCCAGGCGGGGCCACCGGTCATATAGGCAGCCGGGCTTGGCCCCGGTGACTGTATGGTGACTAAGCAGATGGTATTACTCACTCGATGGGCAGTCAGATGCTCGTCGCTCGGGCGGTGGTGATTTGCGCCCAGACCTGATGGAGGCATGTGTCACCGTGTGGCACCCAGGAAGGCGCCTCTTCTAGCCGTCACTGGGGGTAGCCTGGCTTTGTCTGTGCGCCAGGGACGGCGCCAGTCTCATCGAAAGGCAAATCATGGCTGACATGCTGGTCCGGCTCTATGGCATCGATTACCCGCCGACGCCCGGCCTGCCTGAGGCTGGCATCGCCATCAAACGGGCCTCGATCATCGACCGGCCAGCCATCCTCGATTTCGTCGCCAGCACCTTCCCCGACGCGCCGGGTTGGACCGAGGAATGCTCATACGCCCTGTTCAACAACCCCGGCTCCTGTTATATCGCGGTGCACCAGCAGGCCGTTGTCGGATTCGCCTGCTATGACGCCACCGGCAAGGGGTTTTTCGGCCCAACCGGCGTCGATGACCGCTTCCGTCATCGCGGCATCGGCAAGGAGCTTTTGTTGCGCTGCCTCTGGTCGATGCGCGAGGCCGGATATGCCTACGCCATCATCGGCTGGCCCGCCAGCGACGCCATCGACTTCTACCAGCGCTGTGTCGGCGCCACCCTGATTGAAGACTCCGAGCCTGGATCGAGCATCTATCACAATCTGATCGCCGTGCCCTAGAGCCGTGCCCCGCACGCTTCACAACCACAAGCTACGATGGCTAAGGCCCAAGACTCGACGCCAGTCGAACCGCGGGCCGGCGGATTCGACGAAAACAGAGATGTGAGACAACGTGCAGTTCAGCAGTGGACAGCCTAGATCCTTTGCCCCGGGTAACCCCAGACCAGCCAGCGATCCAGCGAGCGTCCAACCACTCTCCTGGCGCCAACTGCTGGCCCCGCTGGCTGACACCCCCTTGCCCGATGAGGACGACCACGCCGGTCGGGGCTGGGGTCTGCGTTGGCGGATCAACCACACCAAAAGCGATCAACCGTGGGCGGTCGGGGCGGCTGGGCGCGGCGTTTTGCCACCTCTGTCAATCAAGCCGACCCACTGGTCAGGCAAAGGCTGGGTGACCACCAGCGCCGTCTGGCCGCGCCCCTACCATGCCTATTACCTCAGCAATTCGATGCCTGATTGGGTGCACGGCTGGCTGTCCGATCTGATCAAGTCGAGCGGCCAATACTTCGCCGCCAGCTCCTGGCAACTGCTCGACAGCTTTCCAGGGCGTTTCCTGTGGCCATTGTTGGCCGAGGCTCGCCGCCAAGGCTTCAGTTTTGTGGCCGATGACCCAGAGCAAACGGTGCGCCTGGTCGATGAGATGTCCTTGGACCTGGACATTCGCCAAACTGAAGACGGCCTGACCCTGCAACGCCGCCTGATGGCCGATGGCCAACTGATGGCGCCACATCTGATCGGCGCCATCAGCCACCATGGCCTGTTCGCCTTGACCGAAAGCGATGACGGGCCAACCATCATCCTTGGCCCGACGCCGCATCCCCTGGATGACGCCGAGTTGGAGCTGTTGCACCTCGGCACGATCAAGGTGGCGGCTGACCAACAAAGCGAGTTCCTGGCCAGCGCCTATCACTCCTTGCGCCGCCGCTTGGCCGTGGTGTCCTCCGATCAGTCGATCGAGTTGCCGCAGGCCCCCCGACCAGTCATGGTCATCGACGTGCGCTACCCCAACGTCCGCCAAGCGGACCTGATCTGGTCCTGGGATTATCAAGGCCAGCTCTATCCCCTGCCTTTCTTCTTCGAGGACATCCGCGACCATGACGCCGAGCAGCAGATTCTGATCATCGTCAAGGAGTGTTTGACGGCGATCAAGGCGCCATTCATCATCAACCAGCCCTCGGTCGGCCATGGCGGCGTGGTTCGCCTCGGAGCGGCACTGGACAGCTTGGCGGACCTGCCCGACGTCCGCGTGGTCGCCGACAGCGACCGGCCAAGTTATCACCTCAGCCAGATCGCCCCGACCATCACCGCCAGGGTCGATCGAAGCGACGATCCGGACTGGTTCGACCTCGGCCTGAGCATATCGGTCGGCGATCAACCGGTCTCGCTGATCCATCTCTTCCGAGCGATCATGATGGGCGACGAGCAACTGATCCTCGACGACGGTTCGATCATCCGGACGGACTTGCCGGCTTTTGAATCATTGCGCCAGCTGATCGATGAAGCTCGACGCTTGACCGACGGTGACCACATCCGCTTGAACCGCTACTCGGTGGCCCTCTGGGGGGAGATCGAGGACCTGGCCGATCATGTAGAACAGGTCGACGACTGGCGTGACTCCGTCGGCCAACTGGCCCATCTGACCAATCAAGCCAACTGGCCGGCCGCCGCCAGCGTGCCGTCAGATCTGAAGGCCACCCTGCGCCCCTACCAGCTGACCGGCTATCAATGGTTGGCCTTCCTCCAGGCCCATGGGCTTGGAGGCGTTTTAGCCGATGACATGGGACTGGGCAAGACCATCGAGGTGCTGGCCCTGCTGGCCCATGTCCTGCAACTCCAGGAGCAGCATCGGCCTTTCTTGGTCCTGGCTCCGGCGTCGGTGGTAGGCAATTGGGCAACGGAAGCGGCCCGATTCACCCCGGGGATCCGCACCCTGGCACTGCAAGCCACACCGACCCGACAAGGCGTGTCACTGATGGGCGTCGCTGACGAAGTCGACCTGGTGGTGGCTTCCTATGCGGTCTTCCGCTTGGCCTTCGATGATTTCGCGGCCCTCGATTGGGCCGGTCTGATCATGGATGAAGCCCAATTCTTGAAGAACGCCAACACCAAGGCCAACCAACTGGCCCGCCAACTGCGCACGCCCTTCAAACTGGCCTTGACCGGCACACCGCTGGAGAACAACCTCAATGAGCTGTGGGCCCTGATGTCGGTGGTCGCGCCCGGCCTCTTCCCTAGCGTCAAACGTTTCAAAGAGGATTACGTCAAGCCGATCAACACTGCTGGCTTGGCCCGCCAAGCCCTGGCCCATCCAGAGCGATACCAGGGATACACCGCCGATGACCAGATCGAAGACGCCGCTCTGGTTGAGGAAGGCAGTGCCCTGTTGCAGCGGTTGCAGCGCCGCCTAAAGCCGCTGATGTTGCGTCGCACCAAGGAGCAGGTCGCCCCCGAGCTGCCCGCCCGCATCGAGCAGGAGTTGGCTGTCGAGTTGACCGCCAAGCACCGCCGCATCTATGACACCTTGTTGGCTCGCGAGCGGGCCCGAGTCTTGGGTCTGCTCGATGATTATCAGGCCAATCGTTTCGAGGTCTTCCGCTCGCTGATGTTGTTGCGCCGGGCCGCCCTCGATCCTGGACTGATCGACCCGCGCTATGCCGATGTCGGCTCGGCCAAGCTCGACGTGCTTTTCGAGCAGTTGACCGATGTGATCGCCGGTGGCCACCGCGCACTGATCTTCAGCCAGTTCACCAGCTTCCTCACCTTGATCGGCGATCGGGCCAAGAAGGAGGGTCTGGCCTTCGAATACCTCGACGGACGCACCCGCGGGCGGTCCCGGGTGATCGAGCGTTTTCGCAGCGGTGATGCGCCCTTATTCCTGATCAGCCTGAAAGCCGGTGGTTTCGGCCTCAATCTGACCGAGGCTGACTACGTCTTCTTGATGGACCCCTGGTGGAACCCCGCCAGCGAGAATCAGGCCATCGACCGGACGCACCGCATCGGCCAAGACAAGCCGGTGATGGCCATCCGCCTGGTGGCGACCGGCACCATCGAGGACAAGGTGATGGCATTGAAGGCCCGCAAGGCCCAGCTCTTTCAGGCGGTTTTGGACGATGACTCCGGCGCCTTCGCCCAAAACCTCGGCGCCGACGACATCCGGGGGCTGTTCGAGGACTGATCCGCTGGGCAACTGATTGCTCCAGATAATCGGGACGAATTGGACCGGATCTTTATCTTCACCTTTCGGCTTCAACAAAAATGCAATTAGCATAACCTCGCGGATCTAACTGTGCAGATACTTCCGCCAAATAGGAGTGCCGCCCATCTGCGCAATAACTATTGTCCACCTGCGGCAAAGTGGTCCCAATTAGCATCGTCACCACACCATCCGCCTGGAATACGAACAAGTTCCCCCGAACAGCCACAGGATGATCGCCTGATGTAATACTCCCCAATTCAGCGCCAAGCACTTCCTTGATCAGGTTAGTGCTGTCCCCCTGTCACCCCTGTCACCCCTCCATCCCACCATCCTGTCGCCCTGTCGCCCTGTCGCCCTGTCGCCTGTCCGTGGGTCTAGTTGCGACCCCCCACCCCGCTCCACCACGGCTGGAACTAGACCCATCCGACGATTGTCGACCCACCGGCCACTGCCTTTTCATCCCGCGATCCCGCGATCCCGCGATCCTGTCGCACTGTCTGTGGGTCTAGTTGCCACCACCCACCCCGCTCCACCACGGGTGAAACTAGACCCATCCGGCGACTGTCGACCCACCGGCCACTGCCTCTTCATCCCGCCATCCCGCCATCCTGTCGCACTGTCTGTGGGTCTAGTTGCGACCACCCAACCTGCCCCACCACGGGTGAAACTAGACCCATCCGACGATTGTCGGCTCACCGGCCACTGCCTTTTCATAGCATCGTTTCGATTTCTTGATATTTATTGGCCGCTATAGAATCTCCTTGGAGTCATTGAGCCAACGCCGTGCCGTCAGACTCCTGGGGTTCGAAGGGGATCATCATGTCGAGAAAATATCTATTAGGCGTCGGCTTGGCAGCTGTCATGTTGGTCGCGGGTGGCATCGCCACTGCCGCGCCGGTGTCAGCCAATCCGGCCAGCAGCGATCTGGTCATCTCCGAGGTTTATGGCGCTGGCGGCAACAAGGGCGCCACTTTCAACCAGGACTTCATCGAGCTTTACAACCCCACCAGTCAAACCATCGATCTGACTGGTTATGGCCTGGCGTATTGGTCAGCCAGCGGCGGTCGGGGCGGTGCTCACCAATTGACCGGCAGTGTCGCGCCTGGTGGCCACTTCCTGGTCGGCGAGGCCACTGGCACAAGCGGTGAGGCGCTACCGACCCCGGACGCCACGGGCAAACTGACGATGGCGGCCGGCGCCGGGCGGGTCATCCTCTTCCATGGTGAAGAGCCGGCAGCAGCCGACCCGGCAGCGGCCACGGTGGTCGATTTCGTTGGTTTCGGGACGAGCGCCGCCACCTTTGAGGGCAGTGGCCCAACCGCGACCTTGTCAGCCACCACCTCGGCCAGCCGCACCGGCACCGACGGCGCTGACAGCGACGACAATGCCGTCGATTTCCAAGTCGGCCCGGCCAATCCGCAAGCCGCTGACGGTTCCGATCCGGTTGAACCTCCGCTGGAACCGACGCCCGTCGACGCCAGCATCGAGCAGATCCAGGGCAGCGGATCCGTCTCACCCTTGGATGGCAAATCCGCCAAGACCAGCGGCGTGGTGACGGCGGTATACCCCTCGGGCGGCTATTTCGGCTTCTTCATCCAGCAGACCGATGGCATCGATCCAGCAGCTTCGGATGGCTTGTTCATCTATCAAGCCAAGTCCAGCACCTGGCCGTTCCCCGCTATCGGTGATTTGGTCAGCGTCGTCGGCCCGGTCAGCGAATATTACGGCTTGACCCAGATGACAGCGACCACCGTGGATGTAACCGGCCAGGCCAGTGTCAGCGCAGTCGCCGTGGACTACCCGGCTAATGAGGCCGGTCGAGAGGCGCTGGAGGGCATGTTGATCGAGCCGACCAACGATTTCACCGTCACCGACAACTACGACCTCAACCTCTATGGCGAGATCGGACTGGCCAGTGGCGATCATCCATTAGTGCAGCCGACCGAAGTCTGCGCCGACGACGACTCCGCCTGCTTGGATGACGTCAAGGCCGACAATGCCGCCCGGGCGGTCCTGCTCGACGATGGCGCTTCCGGCAACTACTCTTCTGAGGCGCTGCAAGACCAGCCCCTGCCGTGGTTGAGCCAGTCCCAATCGGTGCGGGTCGGTGCGACGGTCACCTTCAACAAACCGCTGGTGCTGGATTATCGCTATGACCTGTGGCGGTTGGAACCGCAAGAAACCGTCGATGGCCCCGCGCCGGAACTGGTCACTTTCGAGGATACCCGCAGCGCCAATTTGACGCCGGCCGAGGTCGGCGGGAATCTGCAGATCGCCACCTTCAACGTCTTGAACTACTTCAACACCACCGGTGAAGCTTATGTTGCAGCCGACCCGGCAGCTCGGACTTGCAGCTATTACACCGATCGCGATGGCAACCCGATCGGTGACCGCAGTTGCGGCAGCAATGGCGACTCGAATGGTCCACGGGGTGCGGCGACTCCGGCCAGCTTCCATCGCCAGCAAGCCAAGATCGTGGCGGCCATCAACGCTTTGGACGCCGATATTGTCGCCTTGGAGGAGATCGAAAACTCGATCAAAATCGGAGAGTCCGACCGCGACGACGCCTTGCGATCCCTGGTCGAGGCTTTGAATGAGGCTGCTGGAAGCGAGCAGTGGGCCTTCGCGCCTTCGCCGGTCGAAGCCCTGACACCGGCGGGCGTCGCCCAGCAAGATGTCATTCGCACCGCATTCATCTACCGGCCTGACAGCGTCGAATTGGTTGGCGCCTCGGATCTCGACCTTGAGGATTCGCTCGATCCCGATGGTGTCTTCGCTAATGCCCGCGAGCCCCTGGCCCAAGCCTTCCGCCCTGTCGGTGGCGATCAGGCCAACACCTTCGCCGTCATCGCCAACCACTTCAAGTCCAAGGGCAGCGGTGGTGAAGGCGACAACGCCAACGACCCGGATGTCGGCGGCTACAACGGCGACCGCATCCGACAAGCCAGCGCCCTGGTTGATTTTGCCGATGCCTTCGCCCAAGCCCATCAGCTGAAAGCGGTCTTCTTGACCGGCGACTTCAACTCCTACAGCCAAGAGGATCCGTTGGTGGTGCTGCGCCAGGCCGGCTTCGTCGACCTGGAGTCTGTCGGTGAGGAGTCTTATAGCTATGGTGGCTTGTCAGGATCATTGGACCATGTGCTCGCCAATGAGGTCGCCGCGCAGTGGGTGACCGGTGTGGACCTGTGGGACATCAACGCCGCTGAGCCGATCGCCTATCAATACAGCCGCTACAACTACAACATCAGCCAGCTGTTTGACGCCAGTAATCCCTTCGCCGCCTCGGATCACAATCCGGCTTTGATTGGCATCAAGCTGCCGGCCAACACCCTTCCCGACCCGAGCGACCCGAGCGACCCAGGCAGTGGCGATCCCACACCTCCCGGCGGTGATTCGAGCCAACCGGCTGGTGCAGGACCGACTGTCCCAGGCGTCGGGTCAAGCCCGGATAGCAATTCGACTGATGGCGCTTCGGGCAATCCACGGGCAGCCACTGGTGGCTATGGAGTGGACCAGTCGCCACTGACCGGCCCGCTGGGCTTAGCCACCGCGATGGGGCTGCTGCTCGGCCTGGTCGGAATCGGCCTGACCGGTGCCGGGCTGGTGTCGATGGGGTTGCGGCGACGGTAGGTTCAGTGGGGTTGGTTCGCCTGAGCTGAAGTACCCAGCGCCCGACGAGGTTCACCAATGACCTGATGGGGCCTCATTGGGACCTGTCGATCACCTGTCCCGGCATGTGGACTGCTACCCCCCCGAAATTGTCACCGCTGCTTGTTACTGTCATGCCATGACCACAATCAAGGCTCGTCACAGCGGTTTTCTCAGTCTCGCTGTTCCTGGCCTGCTTGTGGCCGCCGCCCAAGGCAATTCCGCAACGAAGGAGCATCATGTCCAATAACATTCCGCCGGTTGGCCCCGATTCGTCACCAGCCCAACCGATCCCACCAACCCAACCAACTCAACCGATCCAGCCAATGCCGGCGACTCAGCCAGGCATGCCCATTCCGCCAGTCATGCCCCAAGTCGGTGGGCCGGTGCCAACCCCGCCGAGCAACGGCCTGGCCATCGCCGCCTTGGTGTTGGGCATCCTGGCCATCGTCGGATCATTCATCCCGGTGTTGAACATCGGCGCCATCATCCTTGGCGCCCTGGCAATTGTTTTGGCGATCATCGCCCTGGCCACCCATCGGGCAAAGTCACTGGCCATCACCGGCGGCGTTCTGGCCTTGGTGGGCATCATCATCGCCATCGTCATGAACATCGCCTGGAGCCAAGCCGTCGATGAGGCCCTCGATCAATTGGGTGGCGGCGCCACGCCGAATAATCAACCAGCCACGACAGCCACTGCCAACAGCTCGGCTGACACCCCTGCTGACGCTGGAACCGCCGCTCCAGCCGCCAGCGCCGCTGCTTATGCGGTGACGATCGACGGATCGCACACCACCACTGATTACGAGGGCAAGCCAACTTTGGTTGTCAATTACACCTTCACCAACAACTCCACCGACGCCGCCTCGTTCATGTTCGCCATTTCAGACAAGGCCTTCCAAAACGGTGTCCAGTTGGAGACGGCCATTGTCACCGGCGATGACTCATACGACTCCGCCAACTCGCTCAACGAAGTCAAGCCCGGCGCCAGCATCGCCGTGCAGAGCGCCTACGTCCTGGATGATCAGTCCGATGTCACCATCGAATGCACAGAGCTGATCAGCTTCGACGACACCGTCCTGGCTTCGCAGGTCATCAAGGTCAGCTAGACGACCAGCCTTTGGGGCCAATCGTCTGCTGAGACCCAGGTCGAATTGCCTACTTGGCAATGGCTCAACTGGGGCTGAACGCGGTCGGGGTGCCGGTTGACTGGCACCCCGACCAAGCTCTAGCCCAGAACCACTCCACCCATGCCACTCGCTCCGCTGACCGTCGGCCGCTCTGATGTAGTCAACTCACTGGCTGTGTGCCAAATTCGGGTCGCTGCAACCCTGGCACCGCCTGCAGTTGGCATCGGTTGATCGAGGTTCGCCCCAAACGCGGTGCTATGGTCAGGGAATGACGAATCCAGGGGAAGCAACCGTCAACCAATGCAATCAATCGGCACCAGCCGTTGATCCTCGTCCGAGGCCCCGCGCGATGAGCGGAGCCTCGGCCCAACATCAATCCGCTGAGATCCCCAGTGCATTGCCTGACGCGGACCAGCCACCGCCATCGGGTTTCGGTAGCCCCAGCCCTCATCCGAACCCATCCGCGCCCAGCGCTGATGGGTTCGCCGGCCGACAAACCGAGCCGGCGACGCGGCCCGGTGTACCTGAAGCCGGTCTGATAAACACAGTGCCGGTGACGGGCTCCGATGTGCCTGGAGCCGGCCCGATAGAGGCCGCACCAACGATGCTGCCCATCGCGCTCCACAGCCAAACCATGCTGGTGCCGGATCGATCGACGAATGGCGGTCTGGGGATGAGCATCGCCTCTTTAATGCTGGGCTGGGTCGCGATGTTGCTTGCCGCCGGCGGGACTTGGACTCACTGGGGTGATCGTCCCACCTGGGAACCATATGGCGAATTCGAAGCGATTCTCGTCGGCGCGACCTTGATGGTCATGGGCCCGCTGACAGTCCTGATCAGCACCATCGGCATTGCCTTGGGTGCCGGCAGTCTGGGAAACAACGGCAGGACGGCGACTAGCACCTGGATGTCCATCATCGGTATCCTCATGTCGATTGTCAGCCTCATCATTCTGGCGGTCATAGTCTGGCGGTTCAACTTGTGATCGGCCGACGACACATCCGGTGAAGCGCTGTTAGACCACGGTGATAGGCGACGATGGTTCGCACCGACGCTGGGATGCCGAGACCACCCAGCGTCGCACCGCAAGTCACCTCAGGTTCCATGTCAACGCTGGTCTAACAGAGCCTTCGGTGAAGCCTAGGCCAACCAGAGCCTGGAGGAAGATCACGGCCAGCGCAGCCCCAGCGCACGATCCCCACCTCTTCATGGCTACGGTAGGCCCGGAGGATCGGTGGCGACGGGCCCTTCGGCCTGGCCAAGCCTCGGATGTCACCAAGCCCAGCGTCATGTCACCAAGCCTTCAATTCACCAAGCCCAGTGTCACGTCACCAAGCCTCGAATGTCACCTTATCCAGTGACCGGTTGACTTGTAGATCAACACCGCCGCCACAGCCAGCACTATGGCGATTCCACCGGCGATGAGACCTGTGAAGCGACGACGCCTGGCCAGGACGACCAGCCCGAACAGCGCCCCGACTACGATGAAGACAATGAATATGGTCCCATTACGGAAGCCCTCATCCGCCAGGGAGTTGAACTTCTGGCCAAGGGTGAGCAGAAGGACTGACCCCCAGATGACGACATTGATGATAAACCCGACCCGCAGGGCTGATCGACTCTTGCGAGCCGACTCCCGGGCTTCACTCATCGCCATGGTGTCGTCGACGTTCCATGAACTCTTCGCCTTTATGAAATAGACCAACGCCACCAGAGTGGCCACCCAGAACGAACAGACGAGACCCAGAACAATCAGTAAACCATGGGTGCGCGGCGGCGTCCGATCAACCGGAATACTCTCCAGCTCGCGCACGGCATTCGGATCAAACCAACGATTGTCCTCGGCCTCAATGTTCGCCATAGCCATTTCCCCTTGTCCCTAACTAGGGCCAGCATACGCTGGTTGCTGGCGGCTGACGTGCCACTCGGGGAATTGGTTGTGGTGGGGGAGGGATCTGGCGCGATGGATTGCCAGGTAGGAGTGGGACCGGGTGTGATGGATTACCAGGCGTCAGAAGGAGGCGGGCGGAGGCCAGCCGATCAACAACGACAAAGTCAGGCACCGTACCCGGTCTCAACTCAGCAACGAATCTCCGTTGCGGGACACAGGCGCCACTGGCCGATCTAGTAGCCGCGCCTGCGTAGCCCATCAACTAGCTGCACATAGGTCTCGACCACGTCGAAGTCACCGATGTCGCGGCGCAACAAGTCAATCATGTCGGCGTGGGAGATGCCTTGCTTGCCGCTTGGCCTGATGACCCCAAGCCAGTTCCCCCAAGCCATCGAGCTGACGGCCACCAGCCCATCGTTATCGCCGTCGACCGGCTGGATCAACGAGTAACCCAGGTTGAGGGGGAAGGGCGCAGCGAAGCGAGAGGCCATCATCGAACCGAGGCTCTGGTAGAGCACACCGGCGGCGTCGGGCATCGCCTGGTTGAGGCGGGCACACTCGGTGTCGGTCAGGTCGACGACCCCGCCGAGAAAGTCCGGGGCCACATCACCCAGGCGACTGAAGAGGTTGTCGTAACTTGAAGAAATCTGGCCGACGACCTTGTCGGGGATTTTCTCCAGGAGCTGCCGGGCGAAGTTGCAGCCGCGATGAGGAGTGTTGATCGTCGTCAATGAGGCCACAAGATCAGCCACGCCCAGCTGGCTGATCGCCCAACGGGCATCGAGTCCGCCCTTGGAATGGGCGATGATGTTGACCTTGCCGCAGCCGGTCTCAGCGACGATTCGCCGGATGGTAGCTGCCAGCTCCGCCGCCGATTGGGCAACCGAGGCCGATGATTGCTGGCCGCCGTAGTGGATCCGCGCCCCGAAGGCCTCAAGTTGATCGGGGATCCTTCCCCAATAGTTGAAGGCCGACCAGTCGCGGAAGAAGACTCCGTGAACCATCAATAGGGGGTATCGCGTGGCGCAGATGGCACTGCCGCAGCGGGCAGCATCGCGCCGCTCACGCAGGGCTGTGACTCCCAGCTCATGATCGATGATGCGCATCATCGGGCCAATCACCAGCACGGTGGTCGGCGGAAACCACCAGAAGAAGAGCAGAAAGAGGCGGCGACTGAGTGGCACCTGCGTCGAGTGCATCGCCACGCGAATGAAACCGCCAAGAGCCAGCCCCAGCAGGGCGATCAGCCCCACCACGGCGTTGCCGATGAACAGCGCCCATCCTCCTGCGCCGCTATGCCCATGCAGACTCAACCCCAGCCAGATCCAGAGCGCGATGTTGCTCAGGCCAGCCACCCCGGCGGCGAGCAGCAGCTCGTAGCCGGCCAGTAGCCGGTTCGTCGTCTTGGTGGCTGGCGCTTGCGCCGGCGCACAGGGTCGGATGTTGATGAAACCATAGATGGCGATGGCCGCCAACCCACTCAACAACCGCCAAGGAAGAGCCCAATTGGCCACACCGCCCAAATAGGCGAAGAGCCCCCCAAAGAGGCCGACAACGTTGACCGCGAAAATCGCCCCCAACCAGGTGAGCAAGCGGCGAATGAGGCGCCAGGGGGTGAAGCGGGTGGTTGAATCGGCAACCACCCGGGCGGCTGGATCAACAATCACCACCTGGAGCCTCGGGTCGAGTGCTTGATCGTGCGCAGGCTGGCCATTCTCCTGTCCAACAGTGGAACCGTGGTGGTCAGTCATGCCGTGACAATACCATCGCCGGCGATGAAGGTCGGTTTCACCATCATCGACCCGGTGGAGGATTGATCAGTCGCCAGTTACTTTGTTACTGCCCGCCTTGTCGCTGTCCGCCTTGTCGATGGTCACCGGAATCGGCACCTGAATGAAGCTGACCCAGTGCTCCTTGGTGGAGTACTTGCCGATGGCGTAGCCGTATTTGGCGGCTTCGCGTTTGCTGTTGAGGAACTCATGGTCGAGGTCGAAGCCGAGAATGTCGTACAGCTCGTCGAAGGTCAGTCGCTGGCTGGGGCGGCCGTCCGCAGCCAAGTGAGACCACAAAGGTGCGTATTTACTCATGCTGTTGAGACATCCTTACTCCCTCACTGTCGATGTCCCAGGCGCTGTGAAGGATGGCGCCCACCCGTTCATGATATCTTAAACGTCAGTTGCTCTGGAACCGCGAGGCTCCTCTCAGCAACTCGACCGCCCTGACCCAACACTCCGCCCTGGCCCCAGCCCATGCTGGGGAGCATGAGACGTCGGGGCGGTTGAATCCAGCCCCGACCCAAACGACCGCCCGCCAGCCCAAACACCTGCTCCGGCCAGCCAGTGCCAGCTGGGAACCTCAACCCCACCAGCGGCCAGCAAAGTGGGATTACGGCGGGAGGATCCCCTGCTTGAGGATCATGTCTGGGTGCTGCCCGTTCGAGACGCTATCGACTCGTTGAGATCACCAGGGCCAGACACAACACTCTGTCCTGACCAAGCACCCAGCCCCGCCCAGTCACTCGGCGAAGAGATGACGCATCATACGCTGCGGACTGGCCAGGAAATCACGGGTGATTGTCACGTTTTCGCATTCGTCATAGCCGATCCGCTGGAGGCCGGATTCGTCGAGTTGGTAAATCCAAGCGTCAGGGTAAGCCATTAAGATCGGGGAATGGGTGGCAATGACGTATTGCGAACCCGCTTCGATGGATTGATGCAACAGCGCCAAGACCGTCAACTGTCGAGCCGGCGACAGGGCCGACTCCGGCTCATCGAGCAGGAACAGACCCTCGGCGCCGAAACGATTGACAGCCAGCGTCAGGAACGACTCACCGTGGGACTCCTGGTGCAGCGAAAAGCCATGCTTGAGGTTCTCGTCGACATCGTCTTGAGCACTGAGCACGTTATAGGCAGACTCGGCCCGAAAAAAGTAGCCCCGCCGCTCCCGTCGCCCCTTGGCCAGGCGCAGGTGCAGGCGCAGGTCCGAATGGGTGTCGCGGGTCGAGAAACGCAGATTCTTGTTGCCACCCTCAGGATTGAACCCCAAGAGCAACGCCATCGCCTCCATCAGCGTCGATTTCCCTGAACCGTTCTCCCCCACCAAAAAGGTCACTTTGGGGTGAAAGCGCAGACGGCACCGGCGCAGCGATGTCACCACTGGCAAGGAGAATGGGTAACCGGTCGTCGGCGAGTCCTCGTCGAGCCACACCTCTTGGAGGTACTGGCTGTAAAGCATGATCTGCCTCCTGAGGAAGACGGCGTCTATTGCGCCGATCTGCGGGCACCAAGGTCAGTTGGAACTGACAATCGCTCCACAAGCGGGCTACCAATAGACTTCGACCCATTGATCGTACCTGCTTCAGCCGTTGAGCGTCACGGCCCCCAGGGCGGGATTATTATCGACCGGGGTGATGGTCACGCCAAAGAGCTGCTCGATGTCAGAAACGGGGTAACACCAGTAGCCGGCGATCGGCGCACCCTCATTGTTGCGCCACGGTTGTGGGCTTAGGGTGAGCGGCTGTCCGTCCATACTGGCCGTGATCGGGGCTGTTTGTGCTGTGGCGGCCCGCTCCTCGGTGTAATCCTGGCGGCCATCGGTCGACTCCGCCACCGGCACCTTCGTCTCGGAAATCAGCCAGCGGTGGGGCCCAAGCGTCCAACTGACCGAGTACGATGACTCGTCTTCGCTGAAGGTGACCTCACCACCGAGTTCCTCAGCCATCGTCCCCCAGGAGCTGACGCCGGGCTCCCCACTCGCTTCTTGCGATATCGGTATTGCCGAGAGGCAGTGTTGCCCGTCTGCCCCCGCCTTCAACGATACCCACGACCGCGATTCAAACCAGAGATTGATGGTGTCTGAATCATGCGTCGGCTGATTAGCGGCCACAACGGCGGCGGGAACAGTCGTGTCGAACCATTGCCCTGCGGCCACCTCACGGGCATAATCCGCCTCCATCGCCTCTTTAATCGCTACGGCTTCGACCGGCGGAACACTGGCGGTCCGGAAATAGAAATAACGATCGCAGTACAAGTTGGACGAATTCTCAGCACTGTTTTCCCCGATGTTCCAGCAGATCTTCGGCAGCGGGAAAGCGACGGTGAGCTGGTCGTCGGAGGCTGATGGCACGTCGAGGGGGATGACTAAATCGTTGATGACCCGCGCCAAAGCTTCGCTCAACGGCCTGATTTGTGACCACTTAGACGTGGCGATGAGCAGATCCGACGAGTTGTCAGTGGATACTCCTGGGGTGGCCGATGGTGACGCCTCATCACGGATCAGCCAACGACCAAGAGCTTGCTGCAATTCGGTGGCATGCCCTTGAAGCCAGGCCACTGCGAAGTCGCAACTGGTCGACCAGTGATAGGCGGGAATCGGCGAATCATCGATGCGAGTGGATTGGCAGCTGAAGTCGATCCCATCACTGGTCACCGACCAGTGATGGTCCAGACTGGCTTTCCGAAGCTCGAACGGTTGATCCAAAGCCTGGTCGAGCGCCGACTTGATATCTTGCTTGGTGGCAGGAACACCGGTGGTACAGGCTGTCAGCGGCAACACCAGGCAGACCACCAGCGCCAGTCGGGCAATCAATGGCCTTTCACTAATTCTCATTCGATCCCACCCCCCTCACTACAGACTACTCATCCCGCCTGTGATCCAGCTATGACCCGAATTATCAGGAATCGCTATCATAGGTTTACTCTGGCGCGGCCCAGAATCAAAGGTGCGCGAGGAGAGGGAACCGAGGAGAGGGAACATGAGTACAGCGATCGAACTCATCAAAACCGACAATGGACTGGCGGTCATTGGCGCACCGACTGAGGTAGAACGCTTCCTCCATGACCAGGAACTAGAGGCTTTTCCCAATCAGACCATGCGGCTCGGAGCCCTGCGTTCGCGACTGGGTGATGGCGCCGCATTGGCCCAAGCAGGCGCTGATGTCATGGCAGAATCGGGTCGCTGGGTCAAGCTGACTGCCGAGTCAGCGCAGAAAGTCAAGCAATTCGGATTGATGCCCAGCAAGACTCCCGGCGTCAGCCACGCCATGATCGGCGCCCCCGGTCACATCCGCGGCTGGCTGCAGCTCGAAAGCGGAGTTGATCCGGTCACTGAACTCACTCATGGTGGCCACTCCTTCCAGGATCCGTAGATCCCCAGCCTAGAGCACCTCAGTTCGGCCCAGCGCTGACCTGAAACCTGGGTTGACTTGCGGCGCGGTGATGGGTGGTCTCGGCCAGGCAGTGTCGACGCTGCACCATCGGCGCATGCCAACAATGGCCCAGCAGAGCCTTCAGAAGTGGGAGTGTTCGATTAGGCGATCCCGCCGGATACCTGTTCGCGATGTCGAGTAACCCGGCCGCCGATGGCTCACCGGCTCTCACAGATGTCCAGCGTCCGACGACGCGATCTCTTGGAGGGCGCGAATGTGCGCTTCGAAGGCGGCCCGGCCTTGTTTCGTGAGTGATAGCCAGGTGAGTCGACGGGCGTCGTCACGGTTGGTGGAAGCGGCCTTGCGCGATGCCACGTAGCCGACTTCTTCAAGAGTTTTGATCTGCTTTGACAAGGCTGAATCCGACAGAGACAGGGTGTCTCGCAAGACCGCAAAGTCGAGTTGATCCACCCGATTGAGCAGCCCACAGATACGCAAGCGCCAAGGCGCATGAATAATCTCATCAAAATGTGCTTCACCCATGGCGAAGCCGCCTCATCGCTGAGCGCCAGGCCAACCCGGCCAAGCCGGTGGTGGCGACGAACGCCGCCACGCTGGTGATGACGACGGCCCAGCGAAGGTTGAACGCGATCAAGCCGAGCGAAACACTGTACAAGCCCCATAGCAGCACGAGAAGACCCAAGAGGGCGATATTGGCCGGGACACCCATTGCCCGAAAATGGATCCCGGTGTCGCGTTGGGCCAAATACAGGATCACGAAAAACCCAACCACAGGTATCCAGCCCGTGCCCGACGGCAGATAACTGGCGCCAGGAGTGGTCGCCAAGGAATTGGCGACATACCAGCCACCACAGGCGCCAAGGCCCGCCAGAGATGCCCACGGAATACGAACCTGTCGAACCAAACGGTCACCATCCGTGGACAGCGAGTTCAAGGCAACAGTGGCCTCGGAGGCTGAAACCCCACCAATATTGTTTTCCATGGTGGAAAGTCTATCGTATGACTTTCCACCATGGCAACTCATATGTCGTCATTTTGACCCCGCACCGATTCCCGCACATGTAGCGGCATCGGCACTCGGTGCACGGCTCCTGGCGACTGATCGCTGCCACCGATGTCCCTGATTCTGGCCAGCAGCAGCTCGACCGCCATCCGACCCATGGCCCGGTGAGGGATGGCGATGGTGGTCAGGCCGGGACGCATCCATCCGGCGATGTCGAAGTCGTCGAAAGAGACGACGGAGACATCGTCGGGTATCCGCAGCCCGTGCTCTTGGAGAACCTGGTAGGCGCCCAGAGCGACCCGGTCGTTGAAGCAGATGATCGCCTCGGGGAATGGGTCCTGCGCCAGCACCGCCTCCATGGCCGCTCGACCGTTGACCGGAATCCAATCGGGCATGGGATGGTAGGACAGCGGCACCAGCCCCTCGGCCGACAATCGCTCTTGGATGCCCTGGAGCCGTTGAACTGCCGCGATCGAATCGGGCGGCACATCGCTGGGAAGGGGGCCGGCGCCGAGCAAGTGGATCTTCTGGTGGCCAGCCTCGATCATGTAGTCGGCGGCGGTCCACCCGGCCGTGATCTCGTCGGGCACAACGGCATCAAGCGGCCGGCGGCTGTTCGGCAGATTGTTGAGCAAGATGGTGGGAATGCCCTCGTCGACGATAGCTGGTGGCTCGTGGTATCGGGTGAACATGGTGGCGAGGATGATGCCGTCGACCTGGCGATCCATCATGGCGTGAATGGTGGCCAGTTCGGTGGCGGCATCACCATCGGTCTCGGCGATGAAAAGCATGAAACCCTGGCTGCGGGCCGCTTCGAGGGCTCCCTTGATGGTGTTGCCGGCCAACTGCGAGGTGGCGATATTGTCAGAGATGAAGCCGATCGTCGAGGTCGTGCCGGTGCGCAAACCTTGGGAGACAGCGTTCGGGCGGTAGCCCAGCAATGATGCCGCTTGTCGCACCTTGATCTGAGCGGCCTCGGAGATGCGCAGCTCGAAGCCGCGGTCGGCTAGCACCAGCGAAGCTGTGGCCGGCGCGACACCAGCGGCAGCGGCCACATCGGCCAGGGTCACCCGCTTGTTCGCCATGGCATCCTCGGACTTCCTCTCGATTGGTCGGATACTATCGGTTGCCCCAAGTACCAGCGTCAGTGGCCCACAATGCCGTGGAACCTGTGAGCACCGCGTCCGGCACCACCCTTGCACCCAAGCAATTTCTGCTGCGAGACACTCGAAGGTAACAATTCGGTAACGATCTCTTGCATGAGTTGACAGGCGATCTGGGTGCACCCAATACTGGTCATGCTAATACGTTTTAGCAACTCGGGGGATCTAGCTACCCCTCCGCCAGTGTTAACCCGCAGACGCTCCACGATTGCGAGTGGCTGCCTCCAACGAAGGAGTGACATGTTGAAAACAACCACCAACCATCGACGCCTGGTCACCTTGGCGACCGCGGGCATCGGGGCCGTCCTGCTGATGTCAGCCTGCTCGGCTCCAGGAACCAGTGACACCAAGACCACTGATCCGGGCAACTCGACCAGTGGCGCCACCAGCACCGCCGCATCAGGCACCCCCTCCTGTGGCACTGAGCCAGTGACGCTCAAGGCCTATATCGAGACCGGTTTCCCCATGACCGGTCTGCTCTTCGATGAGTTCGAAGACCAGTTCCCCAACGTGACCGTCGATGTCCGCGAAGATCAGTTCGCCGTCATCACTCAAAACGCCCCGCGCATCCTGGCCGACGATCCACCGGACATCATGCGTTTGCCGCAGATGTCGGAGCTGGCTTCTGAGGGTCTGTTGATGGATCTGGATGGCTACGCGGCCGACTTCGGTTGGGATCAGTGGCCCGCCTCCCAGCTCGAGCAGTTGCGCGTCGCCGAGGACGGCACCCGCGGCACCGGCCCTCTCTACGGCATGGGCCTGAACTTCTCGATGACCGGCGTTTTCTACAACAAAGACCATGCCGCCACCATCGGCATGACCGAAGCCCCGAAGACCCTGGCCGAATTCGACGAGCTCCTGGCGAAGGCCAAGGACGCCGGCATCACGCCCATCATGCAGTTCAACGGCGGGGCCACCGGCGGTTTCGCCTTCCCGCTGCAGAACCTCATGGCCTCTTACGGCGACGTCGGCCCGATCAACGACTGGATCTACCTCAAGCCGGGCGCCTCAATCAACACCGAGAGCAACCTCAAGGCCGCCGAGCACATGCAAGGCTGGGTCGAATCCGGCTACTTCACCGAAGACGCCAACTCGCTCGACTACCCGATGGTCATGAGCCGCTTCCTCGGTGGCGACGGCCTGTTCACCTTCACCGGTGACTGGGAATCCGGCAACTTCGACACCAACATGGCCGGAAAGGTCGGTTTCTTCCTCTTCCCGCCAGCTGAGGCTGGTGGCAAATACGGCGCCATGTCGGCCCCGTTGACCTATGGTGTTTCCGCCTACGCCGAGAACCCCGACTGTGCCGCCTTCTTCTTCGACTGGGTGGCCACCAACGATGAGGCTCGCACCATCGCCGTCCAGTCCGGCGGCTCCCACCCGATGGGCCCGGCTGACGCCTTCATGCCAGAGGTCGATCCCGGCACCACCACCGGCGAGACCCTGACCGCCGGCGCTCAGATCGTGGCCGACAACGGCGCGATGGACTTCATCGCCAATGCCACCGGCGCTATCTACGCCCAGAGCTGGACACCGAACCTGCAGAAGCTGATGGCTGGCGAACAGACCGCAGCCGGGCTGCTGGAGTCGGTCCAGGCCGACTACGAGCAGCAAATCGCTGGCTGATCCGACCGAGTCGGGTGGATGTCGAGCTGGGTCGGTGGGGGTGAGCGACACTCTCCACCGTCCCAGCTCGGCTCCTTCACCGGTCAGCTCCCCCACCGGCCGACACCACGCCAGGTCACACCACCGGTTCCATTGCCTGAAACAGCCAGGAAGAAGGCCCCCTGATGACGGATTCAGCCACGACCATCCAGCCCGCTAGCGGACCGGCATCGCTCGCGGAACGGCGCCACGCCAACCGCGCTCGCCGACTGAGCAAGAGCCTCATCGCCCTGGCGCTGGTCGTGCCGGCGGCTGTCATGTATGCCGTCTTCGTGCTGCGACCCCTGGGATTGACCATCCAATACTCTTTCTACGACTGGAACGGTATCGGCGCCTCGACCTGGGTCGGCCTCAAGAACTACGCAGCACTCTTCGACAACCCGGTCCTCTGGGGATCGCTGCTCCACTCCTTCATTCTGATCGTCTTCTTCTGCCTGATCCCAGTCATCCTCGGCCTGTTCACGGCCAACACCATCCGCGGATTTTCCACCAGCCGATTGGCTCTGGTGTCCCGGACAGTCCTGTTCATCCCCCAGATCATCCCCCTGGTGGCGGCCGGCATCATGTGGTCCTGGCTGCTGACCTCGAAGGGCTTCGTCAACCAGGTGCTGACGGCTGTCGGCTTGGGCGGAATCACCCGGGCTTGGCTGGGCGACTTCGATCTGGCACTGCCGACCATGGGCCTGATCGGCGCCTGGGTGCTGTTCGGCCTGTGCATGCTCCTGCTGCTGGCGGGCATGAGCAAGATCGATCCGGCGCTCTACGAGGCAGCGCGCATCGACGGCGCCACCGCTTGGAAAGAGTTCTGGTCGATCACCTTGCCGAGCCTCAAGCAGGAGATCGGCGTCTGCGTGACGGTGACGGTCGTGGCCGCCCTGGCGTCCTTCGACATCGTCTATATCTCAACCCGCGGCGGCCCCGGCAACTCCACCATGGTCCCCGGCATGCAGATCTACTACCTGGCCTTCTTCGAACGCGAGCTCGGCCTGGCCTCAGCCTTGGCCGTCGCCCTGGTCATCGTGGTGCTGGCCATCATCTTGCCCGTGCAGCGGGCCACCAAGGAGGACAAAGACTGATGATCGCCTCACGTCGCGAAGTCTGGATGGGACGCATCCTCTTGATCCTGCTGATGGCTGGGACCATCGTGCCCTTCCTCACCCTCTTCGCCACCGCCCTCCACAAACCGGGCACCTACCCGGAGGGTCTGTCCTGGCCCGAAACCCCCTATTGGTCCAATTTCATCGACGCCTTCAAGGTCGCCCACATGGACCAGTTGCTCCTCTCCAGCGTGCTGATCGAGATCGGCGTCGTGCCGATCGCCCTACTGATCTCCACCCTGGCCGGCTTTGCGCTCGGCCACCTGCGCCCCATTGGCAGCCGCATCATCTTCCTCGTCTTCGTCCTCGGCATCACACTGCCTTACGAGGCGATCATCATCCCGCTTTACCAGCAAATGAAGGACTTCGGCTTGCTGAACACCCGCTGGGCCATCATCCTCCCCTTGATCGGGTTGTTCATGCCCTTCTCAGTCATGTGGATGCGGGCCCACTTCGTCAGCATGTCCCAAGACTTGTCGGAGGCGGCCCGGATCGACGGCGCCAATCTCTGGCAGCTCTTCTGGAAGATCCACCTGCCACTGTCGATGCCAGCCCTGTCGTCGCTGGCCATCCTGCAATTCCTCTGGACCTGGAACCAGTTCCTCCTGGCGATCGTGCTGGTCTCCGACCCGCTCCAGCGAACGATGGCCGGTTCCCTGGGCGCCTTCCAGGGGCAGTGGGGCACGGACATTCCCCTGCTTTGCGCCGGTTCGCTGCTGATTCTGACGCCGACGCTCCTGCTCTTCCTGATCTTCCAGCGCAAGTTTGTGGCCGCCCTGCTTCAAGGGTCGGTGAAAGGATGATCACCAACGGCCCACAGCTCATCGCCTATGCGGACCGCTTCGGCGGCTCCATCGCCGGGCTCACCCAACTGCTCAACGGGCCGCTGGCTGGAGTCTTCGACGGGGTTCACATCCTCCCCTTCTTCACGCCCTTCGACGGGGTTGACGCCGGCTTCGACCCCCAGGACCACGCCCGCGTCGACCCACGGTTGGGCGACTGGTCAGATGTCAGCTCACTCGCCCGAAGCGAGTTGATCGCCGCCGATGTCATCGTCAACCACATGTCGGCCGAGTCATCCCGCTTCGCCGATGTGGTGGCCCGGGGCGACCAGTCGCCGTGGGCGTCGATGTTCCTGACCCTGTCGTCGATCTTCCCCAATGGAGTCACCGAGGAGGACCTGGCCAGGATTTATCGGCCTCGACCAGGGCTACCCTTCACTGCTATGAAGCTGGGCGGGGTCAAGCGCCTGGTGTGGACCACCTTCAACCCCCAACAGGTCGATCTCGACATCCGCGCGGCGGCCACCTGGGACTACCTGACCGAGGTGATCGATGCCCTGACCAGCGCCGGAGTGGGTCTGCTGCGGATCGATGCGGCTGGCTATGCGGGCAAGGAGGCTGGCACCGACTGCTTCATGACGGCTTCGACCTATGCCTTCATGACCCGCCTGGCCGACCACATCCACTCACGCGGCGCCAAGATGCTCTTGGAGGTCCACGGCCACTACCGATCACAGCTGGAACTGGCCGCCAAGATGGACTACGTCTACGACTTCGCCTTGCCGCCGCTGGTCATTCATGCCCTGACCACCGGCGATCTCGCGCCCCTGGCCGCCTGGCTGGATTGCCGGCCGACCAACGTCGTCACCGTGCTCGACACTCACGATGGTATCGGTATCATCGACGCCGGGCCGCTGGACGGTCAACCCGGCCTGTTGACACCGGCCCAGATCGATGAGTTGGTGATCGGCATTCACTCCCGGAGTCGGGGCAGCCTCCAGGCGACCGGTGCGGCCGCTTCCAACCTCGATCTTTACCAGGTCAACTGCACGTTTTACGACGCCTTAGGGCGCGACGACGCCCGCTACCTGCTGGCCCGACTGATCCAGCTCTTCCTGCCGGGCATCCCCCAGGTCTACTACGTCGGTCTCTTGGCCGGGGTCAACGACCTTGATTTGCTGGCCGAGACAGGCTCGGGGCGCGACATCAACCGGCACCGGTATGAGGCGTGCGAGATCGAGCAGGCTCTGACGCTTCCGGTGGTCAGGGCTCAGTTGGCGGCGCTGCGACTGCGCCGGGACCACCCAGCATTCGCGGGGGCCTTCCGTTCATCGTTCGATGGGACGGTCGGTGACTTCACCTGGGCGCAGGGCGAGGAAGCCGTCAGCCTGTCCTTCGATGCGGCCGACACGAGCTTCCAGGTTCGGGTGCGCCAAGGTGGCGCCTGGCGGGTCGTGCTCACCCAAGAGACTCTGCGAGGCAGCGCGTAGTTTCGTCCCGAATCAGGCGGTGGCATGGCTCGCGGGGCTGATGTCCTTGCTCCAGAGCCCGTAATGAGAGCGGTCACCGATCAGGCTCGGGGCGTAACCGCCAGTCGGCTTGTTTTCGGCGATGAGCGAGCCAACGACCGTGAAGCGGCGGGCACACATCTGCTGCAGCAGATCGGCAGCCATGGCGGCACCCAGACCGGGTTGGGTTGTGCCCATGTAGAGCGCCACTGCCTGCCGGTAGCGGTATTTGCGGGTCAGCAGCCTTGCGATGGTCCAGGGGGTCAGGGCCCGATTGGGCAGGTCACCGAAGTCAGGCAGGGCAATCGAGAAACCGACCAGTTCGTCGTCACGCCAGGCCAGTGTCACCAGGCGCGGGTCGATGGCCCGGCGCAGCGAACCGAATATGTCGACGAACTCGTCGATGGTCAACTCACTGAAAACAGGCATGCTGGAGTACAAGGTCATGACCAGCCGATGCACGCCAATCATGACGGCGTCCCAATCCCGCGTGTCAATTGGCGCCAGGCGGAACCCCCTCTTCCCGACGGCTGCCAGGCGGGCGTCCAAGGACGCGTCAGCAAAACCCGCCGGAGCCAGCGGGTAGAACGTCGATGAGTAGCGGTGACTGATTTGAAAACCAGCCTCGGACCACAACCGGGGATAGTAGCCCCG
>JAITVZ010000172.1 GCA_031285505.1 Propionibacteriaceae bacterium | reverse complement strand
TTCCAGCCCCATCCGGTAATGACGCACCCCAAACTGACTCAGCAGGTCGATGTCCTGATCCAGACGGTTCCAATGATCGGCGGCCCGGGCCGGAGTCGAGCCATCTTTGATGTGCCCCTCGCTGTTGGCCCAACGATTCCAATTCGTGTCAGCCGATCCGCCCTCAATCTGGGTGGCGGCAGTGGCCACACCCAGCTCCAGTCCGCGCAAGTCGAGTTTCATGGCAGTCAGCCTAGACGATTGATTCCAAGGGCCGGATCATTTGCGTGGCGGTCAGGTGCTGGTGTGGCAAGGCGCCTGGGCGCTGTCCTGACGACTTGGGGTTACGAACAAGAATCAGTTGGCAATTGTCATGCGTTTCAGCCTGGCTAGTGCTCGCTAGCGGACACTAGCACTAGGCTATGCCTATGCAGCGCACACCGACCGCTCTCGACCGCTTGGCCGATGGCTATTTCGACGCCTTGGTCGCGTCCAGTCCGATGCTGATGACCAGCCTGGGACTGGCCAGCCGCCAGGATGAATTCGACGATCTGGCACCAGCCGGAGTGGCGGCCCAGGCGGCCCTGGCGGCTGACACCTTGGCTGAAGTCGACGCCTTGCCGGTGACTGACCCAGTCGACGCCGTCACCGCTTCGGCGCTGAAAGAGCGTCTGAGCATCATCAACCAGCAGCACCTCGACCATGACGACTTGATGGACATCTCCAACATCGCCTCCGGCTTGCATGCCATCCGCGAAGCCTTCGATTTGATGCCACAGGAATCGGATGCCGACTGGGCGCTGATCGCCCGGCGTTTGCTCCGCGTGCCCGAGGCAGTGTCTGGCTGGTTGGAGTCACAGGAGGCCGGCATTGAAGCCGGTGTCGCCCCCGCCATCCGCCAAGTCGACGCCCTGGTCGAACAGATCAGCGGCTGGATCGGCCCCCAAGGTTTCTTTGCCAACTTGACCAGCCGGGCCGCCCGTCAAGCCGATGATCTCAGTGCAGACACCGGTGACGCTCTGGCCCAAGGGGTGCTGATCGCCAGCGCCGCCTATGCCGCCGCCAGCCATCAATTGAAACACCAGATCCGATCCCAAGCCACCGCTGAAGACGCCATCGGCCAGCAGCGTTATGCCCTGGCCTCACGTGAGTTCGTTGGCAGCAGCGTTGATCTGGCCCAAACCTATCAGTGGGGCTTGAGCCAGGTGGCAGAGTTGGAGGATCAGCAACGCGAACTCTGCGCCAGTTTGCGCCCCGGGCTGTCGGTGACCGACACCAAGACCTCGCTCGACCATGACCCGCTTTATCTGCTCCACGGCACACCGGCGATGCAGGCTTGGATGCAGGCCCGAGCCAATCAGGTGATGTTCGAGTTGAATGGCCGCGACTTCGACATCCCGGCGCCAATCGCCCGAATTGAGTGCCTGATCGCCCCGACTCAGGATGGCGGCATCTACTACACCGAGCCAAGTGATGACTTCAGTCGCCCGGGGAGGATGTGGTGGTCGGTGCCAGCCGGGCAGACCACTTTTTCCACCTGGCGTGAGCTGACCACGGTCCACCATGAGGGCGTGCCCGGACATCATCTCCAGATCGGCCTGGCGATGTGCAACCGCGACCAGCTCAATAAATGGCGCCGTCAGGGTTTATGGGTGTCCGGGCATGGTGAGGGTTGGGCCCTCTACGCCGAAGGGCTGATGTCGGACTTGGGTTACCTCGATGACGCCGCTATGCATCTGGGTCTGCTCGATTCGATGGCCTTACGCATGGTCCGGGTGGTGATCGACATCGGCCTGCATTGCGGCTTCACCGCGCCAGATGAGGTTGGCGGTGGCGACTGGACCTTTGACAAGGCTTTGGCCTATTTCAACGCTCATGTGATGATGGATCCGCAGGTGGCCCGCTTTGAAGTGCTCCGCTATTTCGGTTGGCCGGGACAGGCCCCGTCTTATGCCTTGGGTTGCCGGGCTTGGACCGAGATTCGCCAAGCCGTCAAACAACACCAAGGCGAGGCTTTCTCACTGCGCCAGTTCCACGCCGACGCCTTGGCGATCGGCTCGGTCGGCTTGGACACACTGCGCGGGGCACTGTTGGGCTAAGCGCATTGCCAAATGGTTCTTTGCGATATCATTTGGCTCATGGCAACTCAGCCCCTTCCACCTCCGCCGACTGTCATCGCCTTCGAGGTTTTGACCACCTGGTTTCGCTCAGCGATCGTCGCCGGGCTGATCTTCATCACCTCGGCCTATCTCTACACCTGGTGGCCGGTCTTGGCCTCCGGCTTCAGCCAGCAACCCCAGCCGATGTCTGGGGCCATCCTGGTCCACGTCTGGGAGACGATCGCTCCGGACAATCCTTGGACGGCGCTGGGAGTCCTGGTCGGCGTGGCCGCTATGCCGATCGGCGTTTTCCTGGCGCTGGCGGTCTGGAGCCGCAACGCCGACACCGGGCCGACCGACGCCGCCAATTCATTGCTGCGCTGGTCATCCTTCGGCGTGTCCGTCCTGGCCTGGAACACCCTGCCGGCCCTGCTGCACCCCGAAACGATCGGACTTTGCCTGATCGCCGTCGGCGGCGTCTCATTGGTCGGCGCCTCGCTGTTCCGCTTCGCCCGGCCATCGAAACGAAGCCAGCAACGCCATGCCCGCCAACGCCAACGCCTGATGATCGTCGATCACACCCTGCGTTACCGCCTAAACAGCATCATCGAACCGGCGGCCCCCAATCACCTGACTGGCCGCGGCAGCTGGCGGCTGCTGATCTGGCGGGTGAGCCTGGTCGGCCTGCCACTGCTGCTGGCGAGTGCCTGGCTGCTGGCGATGTCCATCGGTTTGGGAGCCGACGAGCTCGGCGGTCGACATCTTGATCTCAGCGATCTGCCGGTCTGTGCAATGTTGATCGCCGCCGCCGCCGGGCCAGCGATCATTGACCTGCTGGTGATGCGCGGTCTTCAGTCCAAGCCGTCTTTGATCATCGACCGCAGTGACAACATCGTTGGCTGGTTGATCTTCATCAGTTTCAATCTGCTCTGGCTTTACCTGGCGATCACCGCCGGTCGCGCCCTGGAGCCGGCCCACTGGCAGGCCTGGCTGATGGCCGGTTTGATCGGCGTGCCACTGTTCAGTTGCCTGGCGTCCCTGATCATCAATCGACCGATATTCGACTATTGGCACTGGCGCCACGCCAGCCGACTGATCGAACAATTAGCGCCGCTGCCGCCACAGGGGGGCTGACGTCACAGCGCCAACCCCCTGAGACCGCACGTCAGCCGAGCACCACGCTCACCTGATAGGTCTGACCAGCATGAAGAGCCACGGCTCACACGTGGGTGATTCTTCAGATTCCCCAGGTGATGACCCGCCCGTCGTTGCCGGGCGTCGGCATTGGCAAGCCTAGGTCAGTTTCGTCAAGAAAAGCGAAATCATCCGATTCGGCGCGCAACCGAACACCGATAGTGAGGATCACGGCAATTAAGGCCTGTAACGAGTCCACACCGAATCCATCCTGATTCAGAATCAAGTTGCCCTCAGCATCAATCAGTTGCCAGTGGCAAACCCAATCTTGGCCAGGGCGGTATGTGGGCTGAAGAATCTGTAAAGTCACCGGCGCACCAGCCAGGGTCAGCTGACGAGCTGCAACAATCAGCGCGCTGTCTCCTACTTCCAAGAGAACACCCCCCCAACGCTATTACCACCACATGTGGAATTGCGACCCGTGGGCACACAACCGCCGGTGCCGACACTTGGGCCTCTCAGTGCCTCCGCCAGACAAGTTGCGTATCGTTTTGCAGCTCTCTCATGGCACAGAGCTCTTGCTTTCGATGTGGCCATTCGGGTGCAGGCAAGCGTGTTAACTGCATACTCAAACTCACACGATTTAACCCCCGCTAAGCCAACAATCGACTCATCAGCTACCAGACCAAACGGGGCATTGATACTCGCCGCGCACGGCAGCGTGTTAGAGTAAGTGAACTGCAAGACAACTTCCACAACTCTTTCGTCTTTGAGAGCAGCAGAACCCATCGATTCAGGTGATGGCATCATGGCAATGACACCTGCAATCAAAGCAACACCACATCCGCGCAAGAATTGAACAAACAAAGCCCCTCCAAATTCCAACGGCATTACTCAAAAAGAATTATCTCAATATAGCATTAAGAAGTCATAAGCACAAGTCTTGGAGTGCATGGTGTGGTGTCTCAGGGGGTTGACACAGCGCCAACCCCCTGAGACCGCACGTCAGCCGAGCACCACGCTCACTTGATAGGTCTGCCCAGCCTCACCCAGCGGCACGATGGCGAAGTCGCGACTATCACCACTGGACAGCTCCAACAGTCGCCCATCGACGAAGGCCTGGGCCACACCGGCGGCGACGTGGTTCGGGTTGGTGACAGTGATCTCATAGGTGGCGCCACGCCACTGACGGGTGACCGTGAAGCCGTCCCAGAAACCCGGGACACACGGATCGATGACCAAGCCCTCCTCGCTGGGACGCACCCCGAGAATGTACTTGGTGGCCGCGGTGTACATCCAGCCAGCGGTGCCAGTCAGCCAAGGGTTCTCCGCCCGACCATAGAACTCATGATCGCGACCGTAGATGAACTGGGCATAAACGTATGGCTCGCAGCGGCGAATCTCGGCCTTGTCATTTTGCTCATAGGGCGCCATGGCGTCATACAACTCCATCGCCCGATCACCATGACCGAGCATCGTCTCAGCCATGATCGGCCAGGCGTTCGGATGGGAGAAGATGGCGCCGTTCTCCTTGACACCGGGATAGACCCGGGTGACATAACCGATGGTGTCGTCGACCTTGGTGTAGCTCGGCCAGCACAGATGCACGCCATAGGGGCTGGCCAGCAGCTCATGGACTGATTGCATCGACGATTCAGCCCGCTGCTGATCGGCGACACCGGCGATGACCGCCCAGGGCATGTGCTCCAAGAAGATCTTGCCCTCTTCAGCCTCATTGGAGCCGATCTTGACCCCGTCGCGGGTGTAGCCGCGGATGAACCACTTGCCGTCCCACAGCTCACGGTTGGCCGCCTCACTGGTGGCGGCAATCATCTCATCCAAGCGAGCCACCAACGGCTTGGTGGCTGCCTCCGACAGCACCGACACCGGCAATGTCACCAGCAACTGCCGCAGGGACTTGGCGGCCCAGACATGGAGGAAGGTCACCAGGGCCGTCTGGCCACCACCGAGGTTGAGGCAGTCGTTCCAGTCAGCCCTCAGCCCCTTGGCGATGCCATTGGCGCCTACCTGCTCGGCGGAGAATTCCAGGGCCCGCATCAGGTGGTCGAGCACGCTCGCTGGCGCCTTGTCGAAACGGGCGGCATACTCGGCGGTCAGGACCCGGTTGCGGTCCTCATCGGAGGCGTCCGAGTCGGCGAAAGGGACGACCTGTGACAACAGCTCGGCCTCACCGTTCTCGATGATGTATTCCACCACCGAGGGGATCAGCCAGAGGTGGTCATCGGAGCAGGCGTCGGCCAGACCGTGGATCATCGCCGAGGCCGATCCGGGCACGACCGTCGGCAGTTTGACGCCCACCGGGATGTCGTCGCGCTGATTCTCGGAGAAGAGCAGCGGGTCGAACAAATGGAGGCCGTAACCGGGTGACATCTGCCCATGGAGCAGCTCCATGATGCGTTGCTTGACCTTGGTCGGGTTGGTGTGGACCACGCTCATGATGTCCTGGGCAGTGTCGCGGTAACCCAGTCCGACGCGTCCGCCGACCTCGACGAATGAGGCGAAACGGCTCCAGACCACACAGGTCTCGGCTTGATAGAGGGTCCAGGTGTTGAGCAGGTTGTTCATCGCCTCCGACGGTGTCGACACCGCGAAGACTGACTGCTTGGCCGCCCAATACTGCCGCAAGTCGGCGATGGCGGCATCGACCGCTTGGGGCGACGCGAACTTGTCACGAACCCGCTGGGCGACGTTGCGGCGACCATAACCGAGCAGATAGGAGAAACGGACCGTCTCACCAGGGGCCAGAGTCAGCTTGTGTTGCAGGGCGCCACAGTGGTTCTGGGTGGTGGCTTGCGAACCACTGCAGGCGCCATTGACGACCGCTTGCGGATTGGTTTCGGTGTGGTAGGAACCCAAGAAAGCGTCGCGCATCGAATCGAAACCGTCCGGCGTGCGCGTCGCTGTGAAGTAGTGGTAGGTCCACGGTTCGTAGTAGAAGTCGTACTCGATCACCCCATCGGCGTAATCGCTGCCAGAGGCATAGAGCGACATCTGGAAGTTCTCGTTGTCGATTTGCACCGAGTGGAAGGAGAACTCGACGTAGCCGAAGGTCGAGATCTGACGGGGCTGGTCGGAGTTGTTGGTCAAAGAGACGTCCCAGATCTCGACGTCCTCGCCCCGCGGGATGAAGATCCGCTGACTGGCGGCGATGCCCCGATAATCGCACTCATAGACCGAATAGCTCAGCCCGTGGCGGGTCCGGTAGCTGGCTTGGTCGAGTGGTTTGCCAACCGGCTGCCAGGAAGTCGACCAGTAGTCACCATCGGTGTCGTCGCGTAAGTAGAGGTAGTGGCCGGGGCGATCGAGTGGCACACCGTTGGGGCGGAAGCGGGTGACCCGGCCCTGCTGGCTGGAGCGATAGAAGGAGTAGCCGCCGGCGTGTTGATTGATGACGGTGCACCAATTCTCGACACCGAGGTAGTTGATCCAGGAGGCTGGCGAATCGACGCGATCGATGACGTATTCGTTCGCGGCTTGGTCAAAGTGTCCGTATTTCATGATGGTCCTTGGTCGTTCAATGGGGCGGAGTAAGGGACGAGGGTTGGCCAGGCGCTCGCGGCGATGACCTGGCCAACCAAAATGATTGAGCGCTTCGGCAGATCAGGCTCCGGCGAAGCCCTTGACCCAATCGATCAGGGCTTGGGCCTGCTGCGGCGTCGAGCCCTCGGAGACCATCCGCAAAACCGGCTCAGTGCCGGAGAAGCGCAACAGCACCCAAGCGCCATCGACCAGCCGAATCTTGATGCCGTCATAAGAGTCGATCTTGTCAACGGCCACACCAGCCACCTCCGAAGGCGCTTCGGCCGCCATCCGCCGCGGCACTTCGACCCGCATCGCCGGAGTGGCTGGCACGCCAGTTTCGACCTGATAGAGACGGCCGGTGATGGCAAAGACCTCATCAAGCAACTCGGACAACTTCTTGCCTGTCTTGACCAACATCTCGCAGACCAGAGCGCAGGCGAAGATGCCGTCTTTGCCGAGGATCCAGCCGCGCATCGTGAAGCCACCCGATGACTCACCGCCCATCAGGGCGTCGATCTGCTTCATCCCAGCGGTGATGTGCTTGAAGCCGACCGGCACCTCCAGATGCTTCTCACCGAAATGATCGGCCATCCGGTCGAGCAGGTGGGTGGTCGACAGATTGCGCACCACTCCCCCCTTGATGCCCCGCACCTCGTGAAGGTACCAATAGATGACCACCAGCAGCTCGTTGGTGGAGATGTAATTGCCCTGCTCATCGAGAATGCCGATGCGGTCAGAATCGCCGTCGGTGGCCATGCCCAGGTCGTAGTTTCCCTGAGACTTGACGATGTCGATCAGGGTCGACAAAGCCTCGATCGATGGCGAAGGTGAGTGCCCGCCGAACAGCGGGTTGTGTGGCTCGTGGATGAATTCGGCCCGCACCCGGGCATCGCTCAGGATCATGCCCAAAGTCAGCTGGCTGGTGCCATACATCGGATCAATGATCACCCGCAAGGGCTTGTCAGCCTGACGCACCGCGGCGATGTCGAGCAATGACTCGACAGCGGCGACATAATCGTTGGTCAGATCGATCGGCTTGACCAGACCGGCTTGTTCGGCCAGAGCATAATCCAAGGAGACGACATCGCTCTGTTTGAGGGCATTGGCCTCGGCAGTATAGCGATTGGTCTCGTCTTCCAGTGGCAATGAGCCATCAGCCCGGAAGACCTTCAAACCGTTGTACTGCGGCGGGTTGTGCGAGGCGGTGAAGATCAGACCATAGGCGCAGCCCAGGTGGGGCACGGCGAAGGTCACCAGTGGCGTCGGCACGTCATCGGTCAGCACCTGACAAGCGATGTTATTACCGGCGAAAACCTCCGTGGCAGCCTGGACCGATTCGGCTGACAGGAAGCGCCGGTCACCGCCGATGACCACGCCCAGCTTCTCCTGGCCGTTGCGAGTGATCTCATTGGCGACTGCCTGGCTGAGACGGCGGACGTTGTGAATGGTGAAGCCCTCACCGATCTTGGCCCGCCAACCGCCGGTGCCGAAGGCGATCTCGCCGGTTTCGACGGCATGACTCGGCGCGAACAAGCGCTTCAAAACGATGTCTTCCGCCTTGGCCAACTGATCCGCGCTGTTGATGCCCTGGACTTCGTCTGGATCCATGATGGCGTAGGAGGCGATCGGTCGACCTTGGGCGATGACCCGCTCGGCCAGCTCGGTCAAGCGATGCTCGCCGCTGGCGGCCATCTCGTCGAGCTGTGGAATCAGCAAGGCATTGTCGACGATGTAGGCGCCAACGTTGACTTCGTGCAGTCCGGCTTGATCAGCTTGCAGATCGGTGGCCTCAACGATCTCGCTGATCCGGCCATCGGCGTCACGCAGAATCCGCCCGTAATCGCCCGGGTCGGCCAGCATGGCGGTCAACAAGGAGAACTGGGCTGACTTCAATTGATGCTTCCAGCGCAGGCCACGCAGCGATGAGGATCGGAGCATCGGCGTGTCACCGTAGGCCACCAGCACGTCTCCGTCGAAGCCCTCCAACTCGAACCGGGCGCAGCGCACCGCGTCACCGGTGCCCGCTTGGACCGATTGGATGACGTAGGTCCACGACTCACCGAGCAATTGGCGCACGCCATTGTCATGCTCGTCGACGACGATGATGACGTCCTTCTTCGGCACAACGGCTGTGACGTTGGCCAAACACAATTCGACGACTGTCGAGTTGGCCAGTTGCTGCAACAGTAATTCCCGGGTCGCCTGATCGTGGCCGGCGGCCAGAACGACAGCTTTGATTGCTTTGGTCATGATGCGAATCCTTCCATGTCTGACCGCCCGGTCAAGGCGGCGCCGATAGCCGGGGCATTGAGCCCCGGGTCGAGAGTGGTGATGGTGTCAGCGATCGCCGCCAAGGGCGGGAATGAAACAGTCTGGCTGCGCTGACGCAACCACTGTTGCAGGGCCGGAACGACCCACTGGGCCGCGGCGATGACCCCGCCGCCCAGGACGATCCGCTGCGGTGCATAGGCCACCGACACCAGCGAGATCATTTGACCCAAGGCCGACACCCCTTGATCGAACCCTGCCCGGCCGGCGGGACTTTGATCCTGGTCCAGGGTTGCCCAGTCGAGGCCCAAGGCGGCCATGCGCGGCGCCAGGTAGGCCCCGCCAATGATCGTTTCCAGGCAACCCCGTTGGCCGCAACGGCAGGGATCACCACAGGGGTTGACCACCATGTGACCGATCTCGCCGGCGCCATTGGCTGCCCCGCGGATCAGTCGACCGTCGATCGTCGCCGCCGCGATCCCCGTGCCGACGTTGATGTAGGTCACCGAGGTCGAGCCAAGCAACAAACCCGCGGCCACCGTCGTCGCCTTGACGTCGTTATCGAGGCGGACCAAGGCCGAGAAATGGTCTTGCACCAACTCGCGCAAAGGCATTTGCTCGACACTCAGATTGACCGCTGAGGCGATGGCGCCGACCTGACGATCAACCACACCGGGGATACCGATGCCGACCGAGTCGAAGTCGTGGGTGCTGATCGCCAGTTGATCGGCGATCCGATCAGCCACCTCGACCAGACAGCGACTGACACCCTCAGCACCCTGCAAGGTGGCCACGGCCTGCTCGGCCAATATTTTGTTTTGATCGTCCAAGACGACCCCATGGGCTTTGGTGCCACCGATGTCGATGCCCAAGCTAAGCATGTTTTCCTCTCTGTGGGATGAACCCACCAGGGTGGATGATGGGTGCGGCCTTGCGGCGCGCACCCATCCAGATGTCAGTTGACCGGGTCAGCTAAAACCGAACGGATCAGCCCTTGACCGCACCGGCGGTCAAGCCGCCGGTCATCCGTCCCTGAACGATCAGGAAGAAGATGACCACCGGGATAGAGACGAGCACCGAGCCGGCCATCATGCCGCCCCAGTCCGTCATACCCTTGGAAGCGTTCAGGAAGGAACGCAGCCACATCGGCAGAGTCATGTGCTCCGGCGAGTTCATCATCACCAGGGCCATGACGAACTCATTCCAGGCCTGGATGAAGGCGAAGACACCGGTCGACACTAGGCCTGGGGCCAGCAGTGGGAAGGTCACGCGCCAGAAGGCCGAGGCCCGGGTGCAACCGTCGATCATCGCAGACTCTTCCAACTCCGCTGGAACGGCGGCGACGAAGCCTCGCAGAGTCCAAACGGTGAACGGCAGAACCGTTGAGATGTAGATCAAGCCGAGACCCAGGATGTTCTCGGTCAGGTGGAAGCCATCCATCATCCGATAGAGGGTCAGCATCAGGGCCTCACCCGGAATCATCTGCACGATGAGGATGGCCACGATGAAGCCTTTACGCCCCTTGAAGGCATAGCGCCCGATGGCCACGGAAGCCAGGAAGGCGACCACCAGCGACACCACCAGGGTGAAGAAGGTCACCTGCAGCGAATTCGACAGGGCGGGCAGGAACTTGGCCGGCAGGATATTGCCCGGGTCGACCACCACCTTCTCGTAGTTGCCGCCAGTGAAGTCGCCGGGGCCGGGGAAGAAGACTGGATTCTGCGTACGAATCTTGTCGTAGGGCAAGAACGATGAGTTGATCATCCAGTAAATCGGGAAGGCCGAGCAGATGAAGACGATGACACCGATGACCGAGAAGCCAAGGTTCCGCATGCGCTTGGCCGTTGGAATGGAATTCTTCTTGACTGAAGCGTTGAGTTGCATAGTGGTGGACATCAGTTACCCTCTTTGAGCGTTTGCCGAACGTAGTAGAACGAGATCACGAGCATGACGAAGACCATGATGACGGCGGCAGCCGCGCTGAGACCAAAGTCGCCGCCAGTGCCTGTCCGGTAGATCCAAACGCCGAAGGTGGATGTTTGGTCGGCTGTGCCGCCAACCATTTGCAGAGCCTGCACTTGGGCGAACACCCGCAAGTCCCAGATGATTGACAAGACAACCATCACGGTGAAGATCGAGCGAACATACGGGAACATGATCAAGAAGAAACGCTTGACCGGCGATGCCCCATCCATCTGCGAGGCCTCCAGGACCTCAGTCGGAATCTGAGTCAGACCAGCGTAGAGGCTGAAGGCGATGAAGGGCACGCCCTGCCAGACAATGATGATGCCCAGAATCGTGAAGAACGACAAGGGGCTGGCCAGCCAGGAGTGACCGAACCAGTTCGAGCCGGTCAAACGGGTCATGACCCAGTTGACCACGCCGTAGGTGGTGTCGAACAACCAGGCCCACACCTGGGTGGCCGCCAGGGCTGGCATCGCCCAGGCGAGGAGCAGACCGACCGACACCAGGAGGCGAATGCCCTTGTTGAGACGCATCATCAACAGTGACATCAAGACACCCAAGGCCATGGTCAGCAAAACGGCCACGATCATGAAGAGGAACGACCGGAAGAGCATCAACCAGAACGACGAGTCCGTCAAGACGTTGGTGTAGTTGCCGAAGCCGACGAACTCGGGCTCCGTGAAGCCGATGTAGGCTCCGCGATCATATTTATAGAAGGAATTGATGATCATCGTGACCACTGGGTAACCCAGCATCACGAGCAAGATAACGACAGTGGGTAAAAGGAGGAGGTAGGGCAGTGGCTGCCGACGCTTCTTGTTGTACTTGCGATCAGTCACGTCGACTGGAGGCATTCGTGAAGCGCCGGCTGTCTGCACCGCTGGCGGAGTGGTGGTAGACATCGAGTCTCCTGGTGTTAAGAGGGCGAAACCGTGGGCGGGGTAACGGGGTGGGATCCGGTGGTCGGATCCCACCCCGTTCAAGTGGTAGTGCTACTACTTGTTCAGTTGCTTGTTGATCGAGTCGTCGAGCAGCTGGGCGACATCGGCCGGAGCAGTGCCGCTGGCCAGCTTCGAGAACGAATCCTCGAGGATCTGCGAGGACTCGACGGTCGCCCAATCCGGCGAAGCCGGAGTGGAGATGGCGGCCGAAGCCGCCGCCGAAGCGGCCTTCGAGTTCTCGTTGTCAGGCATGAACTTGGCCTGCGAGGACAGGGCCGGAACCATGCCGACGCCAGCCAGGAGCTTCTGGTAGTCATCGGACAGCAGGATCTGCATGGCCTTGTAGGCAAGGTCCTGGTTCTTCGACTTGGCGGCGATGGCGATGTTCGAGCCACCGGCCAGCACCGGAGCGTAGCTACCGGCGGTCAGACCGGGAGCGGCGAACTGGTGCAGCTTGCCCTCGGCGGCGTAGGTGTCACTGCAACCCGGAGCGTCAGCATCCGGAGCAGCGGCGATCGAACCGGAGATCCAGCTCGGGGCCGGCAGATAAGCGATCTGACCGGCGCAGAAGGGGATCTGCTGATCGCCCTCGGTGCCGTCCTTCGGGAACTTCGAGTATGCCAGCATCTCCTGAGCCTGGGTCAGGCCCTTGATGCCCTCGGGGGTCGAGAAGCCAGCGGTCCACTTGCCGTCGTCACCCTGGGTGGCGATTTGGCCGCCGTTGACCCAGACGAAGCTCATCATGTCGCGCCAGTCCTTGCCCGGCAGGTAGATGCCGGACATGGTGTCGGTGGTGGCGTTCTTGATGTCGGTCATGTACTCGTCCCAGGTGGTCGGCACCGGGGCGGTGACCAAGTCGGTCGAGTAGGTGACAACACGGGCGCCGGAGTAGTACGGCGCGGCGTAGAACTTGCCCTTGTAGGAGCCAGCCTCGACGAAGCCCTGAAGCATGTCGTCGCCACCGAGTTCTTCGTACTTGTCGGTCAGGTCGGTGAAGTAGCCAGCCGAAGTGAAGGTGGTGGCCTGGGTGTTGCCGACCTCGACAACATCCGGGGCGCTGCTGCCAGCCAGGGCGGTGGTGTACTTGTCAACCAAGCCACTCCACTGTTGCTCCTCGACGGTCAAGGTGGCGCCCTTGTTCTGCTCCTCGAAGGTCTTCTTCAGGTAATCGCGAGCATCCTGGGGGGTGTCGGTGCCGACCAGCCAAACCTTGATTTCGGTCTTGGCGCCATCACCCGCACCGGTCGATCCGCCGCCGGCCGGCGTGTTGCTGCCACAACCGGCCAGCGCCACTGCCGCGGCGACACCCAGCAGAGCAGCTGCTGTGAATTTCCCTCTCATTGTTTTCCTTTCTTAATGCGAGGTCTGGATGTGTCCTTATGACACTCCCAGGGTGGTTCTCAGGACGAGCGAAACTGCACCAAGCAGGACCGCATCGTTTCCAAGAGTCGATGTTTTCACCGTTGGGTCACGGCGAAACTCCGAGTGTGTGCGCTCGATCAGGAGCGATTGGCAGGCGTCCAGGAAAGGACCAGCGATCAGTTCGGCTGGACCGCCCACCACGATCTCTTGCAAGTCCAAGGCAGCGACAATGGGCGATAAAGCCATACCCAAACGGCGACCGGCTTCTGCCAACACCGAATTGTGGTTGCTCTCATCAGCCAGGAGCCGACGCCTCAGCGCGGGCGCTGAGATCCACGTTTCCAGGCAGCCGCGCTTGCCGCAGGAGCAGATGGCTCCGCGATGCTCGATGACGACATGCCCAATCTCTCCGCCGGCCGCCGAGGTGCCCAGCACCAACGAGCCTGCGACGAGGATTCCCGCCCCCACTCCACGGGTGATTTGCACCCTGATCAGGTCATTCGCCGCATCAGCGAAGGCCGTTTCGGCGATAACCGCGGCGTTGGCGTCGTTCAAGACTGCCACCGGCACCGTGAAGCGTTGCGACAGCTTATCTTGCAACGCCAGTTTGTTCCAACCGATGTTCGGGGCTGATATGACCCTGCCCTCGGCGTCGACCGTGCCTGGTGATCCGATGCCGATGCCGAGAATGCGACGATCGGCGTCCTCCATGCAGCGGGCGATCAACTCGAAGGCGGCCTCGACAGCCTCATCGCCAGTGCGCCCAGCCAGAGCGACATTGCGCTCCATCCGGCATTGGCCCTTCAGTGAGTAAACCCCAGCTCGGAAGACATCCAAGGCCGATAAGTCGACCGCCACGATGTCGTGTTGGTCTTCGCGCACCGCCAGGCCAGCGGCGGGCTTGCCCGGCCGAGCGCCCTGAATCAGGCCAGTCTCCTGGACAAATCCATCATCGATCAGCTCCGCCACCAGATCAGAGATGGTCACCTTAGTCAGTCCGGTCTGCCGGGCAAGATCAGCGCGGGTCAGTTGCGACTCGTTGAAGAGCGACTGCATCACCAGCGCCAAGTTGGCACGACGGCCATCATGGGGTCGGAGCATTCTTGCTCCGCCTCCTTGATAAAGCCCAGTGGGCCGCATTGCCGTCATGACAGTTAGTAAACTTTCCGAACTAACGGAAGTCAAGCCAGATTGGGCATTGCTCGACAATCTTATCCGAACTGTTATTTTCCCCACAGGGCCGTAACATGTCTGTAACTTGATATTTCGGTAGCCAAGGCCGCTTTCTGTCATTTGACTGCCGGTTTCACCCGGTGCGATCCAGGCGGCCAGCGCTGCGCATGCAGTAGGCTGGTGGGGCTTATGCGGGCTTGATTCCCTAGCCCAGAAAGAAGGATGAGATGGAGATTATTATCTGCCCGGATGAGGCCCAGGTGGGCGTCTACGCCGCGGCCAAGATCGCCAAGATCGCTGCCGGTGTCGGCCCCAAAGTCGTTCTCGGCGTGGCCACTGGCTCGTCACCCCTGACCACCTACATCGAATTGGCCAAGCTCGAGAAGGCTGGCAAATTGGATCTGAGTGGCGCCTCGGCCTTCGCTCTGGATGAGTACGTCGGACTGCCCTACACCCACCCTGAGAGCTACCATGACGTCATTCGTCGCACCGTCACCGAGCCTTTGGGCATTGATCCGGCCAAGGTTTCCGTTCCTGACGGCGCCAACCCCGAAACCGCCGGCGAGGCCTACGAAGCGGCGATCAAGCAAGCCGGTGGTGTCGATGTGCAAATCCTCGGCATCGGCGCCAACGGTCATGTCGGCTTCAATGAGCCCGGATCATCGCTGGCTTCACGCACCCGGATCAAGACTCTGACCGCCAAGACCCGCGAAGACAACGCTCGCTTTTTTGATTCACTCGATCAGGTGCCGACTCACTGCATCACTCAGGGCTTGGGCACCATCTTGGACGCCCGTCATGTTGTCTTGGTGGCCAATGGCGCCGGCAAGGCTGACGCCATCGCCGCTATCGCCGAAGGGCCAGTCTCTTCGATGTGGCCCGGATCGGTCCTGCAACTCCATCAGTACGCCACCTTGGTGATCGATGAGGCCGCGGCAGCCAAGCTGACCCATCAGGACTATTACCGCCAGATCTTCTCCACCCTGCCGGCTTGGCAACGGTTGGATGTCTGATGTCCCAGACGACTCTGATTGCGGCCGACCGCCTATTCACGCCTGATGGCCTGATCGACGGTGGCTGGGTGGAAGTGGCTGATGGCCACATCACCAATTGGGGGTCAGGCGAGCCAGGCGCCACCGCTGATCG
>JAITVZ010000135.1 GCA_031285505.1 Propionibacteriaceae bacterium | reverse complement strand
AATCAGGCCGATCGCGTGCAGGTGGTCACTGGTGGCTTGTTGCGTCAAGATTCGGTCCGATTGGGTTTGGCCAGTGCGCCAGACGCCACCACCGTGCTGGTGCATGATGCCGCCCGACCATTGGTGCCGCCTTTTCTGGTGACCATGGTCTTGGCGGCCGTGCGCGACGGCGCCGATGTGGTGGTGCCGGTGTTGCCAGTGACAGACTCGTTGCGTCGTTTGCGCCGCGATGGTTCCAGTCCGGTTGATCGTTCGGATTTTGTGCGCGTGCAAACCCCACAAGGCTTCAAGGCTGACCTGCTGCGCCAGGCTCATCTAGCCATCGGTGATCGGGAGTACTCGGATGACGCCAGTTTGTGTGAGTCGATTGGCGCCCATGTGCAAACTGTGCCTGGTGACCCGCTTGCTTTCAAGATCACCGAGCCCCTAGACCTCAAGTTGGCTGAGACAGTCGTTCGCGGCGAAGCCTGAGGCAGTCCGATGGATATCCGCACTGGAATCGGCATTGATGCCCATCAGTTGGTCCAGGGGCGGCCGATGGCCATTGCCGGGCTGCTGTTCACTGAATGCACTGTCGGGCCGGTGGGGCATTCCGATGGCGATGTCGTCTGTCACGCCATCTGTGACGCCTTGTTATCGGCCTCCGGTTTGGGTGATTTAGGGGGGGTCTTCGGGGTTGATGACCCAGCCTGGGCCAATGCTAGCGGGGTGGCCCTACTGTCACAGGTGATGTCGCTGTTGACTGCGGCTGGCTGGCAAGTGGGCAATGTGGCTGTCCAACTGATCGGCAATCAACCGAAATTGGCGCCACGCCGGATTGAGGCCCAGGCCAGGCTCGTCGATATTGTCGGCGCCCCGGTGTCCTTGTCAGCGACCACCACTGACGGTTTGGGGTTCACCGGACGAGGCGATGGGTTGGTGGCGGTGGCCACGGCCCTGCTGACGCGGGCAGCCTGATCAGCCAACTTGAGCATCGGGAGCGGTGAAGGTGCTGCAGGTGCCGACCGCCGCGGAATTCAGGCCAGCAGCGACCCAACTGGACCGGTTGGCGCCAGTGCCGTGGTCATCGGAGAAGGATTGGACTCCTCCCAGGCTGGTGAACAACGCCAGGATATTGTCGCGGTCGGCGGTCGTCATGTTGGATGAGACTGACACGGAGTTGAAGAATACGCCAGCCAGGCAATCGGCCTGCATCTCCAGGCGCCGACCCCAACCCATCTTTTCGGCTTGAGACGCCGCCTGATTCTCCATCACTGAGTTGCTGGTCAAGATCATCGTCCGATACTGGATGGTGTGTCCAAACTCATGGGCGATGACGGCTTCGGTCATGTAGCGCAGGGCTCGCATCGCCGCCGGCATCGCGTCGACCAAGTCGGCTGCGAAGTAGATCTGCTGATCGGCGGCACAGTAGACGGCATTTTCCATCGGCAGGATGCCACAGGGCGAGTTGACCTCCTGGGAGTAGACGGTCACTGAAGGATGGGGTAGTTGAAAGCCTGCCTGGATGATCACCGGTGTCCAAGTGGCCATCAGGCAGTCAACGAAAGCGTTCATGTGTGATTCGATCTGATCGTGGCTGCTGCTGGTTAGATCGATCGACACGATTTGGCAATTGGTGGGGATGATTGATTGTTGATAGATGGTGTTTTGAGTCAGAGCCTGCTGGACCTCGGCCTGCGTTTGTGGCTGGGGTGGATTGTCAGGATGGAGGTCTGGCGTGCCGGCCGGTGCAGGCCCAGTTGGCGAAACTGGACCAGCAGTCGATGAACTGGCAACAATGGCTGTCTGCTGTGGCCAAGCCGGCTCATTGTTCCCACTGCTGTAAGCCGATTGGCTGACGCTCAAGCGGCTGATCAAGGCAGAAACGGTCGGTGCGACAATCAGCAACACCACGACGATCAGGATCAGTCGCGGCAGGATTGACCGCCGTTTCGGAGCAGCCGCAGACGACCAACTGGCTGGCGCTGAGCCTGCAAGGGGAGTGAGTCCTGGTGCTTGGCGTGGAAGCTTTCTCAAATCTGCCATGGCGATAACAATACATGTTAATCTGACACCAAGTATTGTTCCTGTCCAGGAGGAGGAGGCCGATGATGTCTGGTAGTGGTGGGCGGAAGATTTGTGCCCTGGTGGCTGGCTTGGCGCTGTTGACTGGCTGGTCGACGCTGGCCAATGCCGAGGATGTTTCAAGCAGTGCCAGCATTGTCGCTTCATTATCGTCGGAGGGCCGCGTCGATGTGTCGTCGACGTTCGTTCTTGGATCGGACGCGCCGACGGTGCTGATTCAAGAGCTGGGCTCCGTCCGCGACAGTGATGACCAGCGATATCAGTTGAGCTATGAATCGGTCAGCGTCCAGCTAAATCAGCAGACAGTGGCTGACGCCTGGCGAGCGGGTGATCAGGAGATCAGTCTGGCAGTGACCGCCGGTGATACCGTCGTCATCTCTTATCAATTGTCGGGAGCGACTTGGCGGGCCGCTGATGGCTCGACCCAGTTGACCTGGCTGGCTCAACCGGTCACCAATTTGATCTTGGGTGAGATTGAGGGCAGTGTGGCAGTGCCGCTGGGGGCCGTGTCCTATGACTGCGAAAGCGGTTTAGTGGATTTGATGTCAGCCTGCAGTAGCTATTCGGCAGGACTGCATGGCAACTCATCTTTGGCATTCACTCAATCGGGATTGGAACCGGGGTCGGTGATTCAGCTCGACATCGCTTTTCCGGCCGGTGTGGTCACGCCCACCGAGCAGGTCAGTCCGATTTGGAGTTTGAATCGGGCCTTCGGCCTGGGGGAGGCGCAAATCGCCGCCCTGCTGGGGGTGTTGTTGCTGGGGGCGATTGCCTTGTTTGTCGCCTGGCGGCGGCAATTGGCCCGTCGGTTCAGCACGCGGCCCCGCCAGTTGTTGACGGTGCCAACCTTCGACAATGACGGTCATTGGCAGATTGACCCACAGATTCGCGCCGGCATGGTCGGCACCTTGACCGACAATCGGCTGGACCCGATTGACATCGTCGCCAGTCTGTTGGATCTGGCGGTGCGCGGGCACCTGCAGCTGACTGAGATTTCGCGTCCCGGGGTCGGTTTGTGTGACTGGCGCTTGTCGCACCTGACCAGTGATGATGCTTTGCTGGACTTCGAATCTGATCTGCTTGATACGATCACCGATGGACAAACCTTGTCTGCCTGGGCTAGTCAGATGCGTCTCGACCCGTCGAGCCTCCAAGAAGGCATCAGCGACGCCTTGCTGGCGGTTGGCTGGGTTGATCGTAGCCCCGGACGCATCAGCCGCTGGGTGCTTGTCGCGTGGGTTGGTCTGGGGCTATCCCTGCTGATCACCTTGGCCCTGCTGATTTGGACACAGTTCACGCTGGCTGGTTTGGCACTGGTGGCAGTGGCGGTGGTGGGCCTGGCGCTCAGCTATCAAGATTCGCCTTTGACGATCGCTGGCGCACGCGTTCGGTCGGGGCTGGACCAGGCGGCCATTGACCTAGGGGAGCGGCCGCTGCTGACCGGACCAGTGGCCGAGCAGGCCGAGCCGATCTTGCGGCTCCTGCCATACGCGGTGGTGTTGGGTCACTGGCCGGATTGGCTGGAGCGACTTCAAGACATCGACACTGATCCCGCCACTGCGCCCGTTGAACCGTTGTGGTATCAGGGGCCGGAGGAGGGGCAAGTAGCCGACTTGGCTGACGGCCTTGGGGCGCTGATCACCACCTCGACCGGCTGGCTCTATGCCCGCGATGGCCGGTCGGCCTGAGGTCAGTTGGCGGCATGGTTGAGGCTGCTGAGGGCTGTGGATGGAGGCATTGACAACAGACAACAAACCTTGCAGGATGATATCAACAAATTAATCCTCCTGACCTTGGTCAGGCCATCCGCCGCGAGGAGATGATCTGAATGAACAAGCCCCAGACTCCAGCCATTGCCGCTATCAAAGCGGACTTCCAAGCCCATAAGGTCGCGCCGACTATTGGGCGGCGGTTGGCAGTTGGTGGACTGGTGGCCGGATTGATCTTCGCGCCGAGCGTCACCTGTCTGACTCCGATCAGTCAGGCCGATCCGTCGAGCGACATGCCGATAGCCACGGCGACGACAACAACTGCCGATCCTGGCGGTAGCGGCCCGTCCCAAGCAGACCAGGCCCCAGCGGCGACCGACTCGTCCAGCCCCTTGAGCAGTCAGGCGATACCGGCAGGCGAGCCGAGCCAAGCAGGCGCTGCGACCGCGCCGGTGGTGTCAGCAGTGCCTGAGGAGCCGACCCCAGACTCACCCGAACCGGCCCTGCCCGGTGTCACAACGGCGGTTGATCCAACGACTGTGGTCATCAGCCAGTCGGTCGTTGCTCCCGCCCAGATCGATCCGACAAGCAGTGCGGCGATCCCGTCGGCAGGCAGCTCGCTGGGCGGCAGCGAAGCGGCAATCAATCTGCCGATGCCCCTTGACGCCAATAGTGATCGTCAAGCCGCTGTCGATCAGGCTCGTCAAGAGTTGCGCAACAAGCAGGCGGTTTCCTATGAAACGGCCACCCAGGCCGCCTCGGCGCAATTGGAGGCGATGCTCAATGATCAAAGCAAGACGGCGGCCGACATTCGCCAGGCCACCGCTGATCTGCTGGTGATCGTCGCCGCGGACATGGCAGCCCGGAACGCTGCCATCGCCATCGCCCAGGCGGCCATCGATCAGGCCAAGGATTACAACAGTTCCGGTCCGACGGACTGGGTGGTGTTCAAGTACATGGGAGACTTGATCGCCATCATCGATCGCGCTGGGACTGGCTCGCCCAACGGTCGAACCGCCGACATCATCGCCGCCACCAACGATTTGTTGAAGTCACTGCCGCAAGTCGACGATGCTCTTGATGCGGCTAAGGAGGCGGCGCGGTCGGCGTTGGGTTCGACTAGCCCGGTTAGTCATGAGCCGGGGGTGTCAGCTCTGGTTGATCAGGTCAATCGTTTGTTGAGTGATCCGAATATTGGCGCTGACCAGTTGCAGTCGCAGACTGGGCAGTTGCTAGAGGCGGTCGAGCAGGCACTGGCTGCTCGTGGCCAGGCTGAAGATTTGGCTGATCAAGCGGTTGATGCGCTGGCGTCTTCGCCGCTGTTGGCTGATCCGGGGCTGCAGGCGGCTTTGGATGCTTTGGCTGAGGTGCGCGGCCGGGCTGATGCTGATCAGCTGGATGGGTTGACTGCTGATATTTTGGCGGCGCTGGATGATCTTAGGGCGGCTGAGTTGGCTGCCCAGGCGGCTCAGGATGCTCTTGATGCGGCTAAGGAGGCGGCGCGGTCGGCGTTGGGTTCGACTAGCCCGGTTAGTCATGAGAGTCCGTTGGATCAGGCTATTGCTGATTTGGAGGGTTTGTTGGCTGATACGGAGTCGACTGCTGATGAGTTGCTGGCGGGCACGGAGGTGGTGGCTGATCTGTTGGCGCCGGCTTTGGTTGACCGTGAGCGGGCGGTTGGTGAAGCCAACCAGTTGGCTGATCTGGTGACTGGTGGTGTTTTGGTTGGTGAGCCTGGTGTGGCTGATGCTTTGGATGATTTGAATGATGTGTTGGCTTGGGCTGGTGATGATCAACCGGATGCGTTGACTGCTGATATTGATCAGGCCCGTCAAGCGTTGGAAGAGGCTGCTCAGGCGGCGGGGGAGGCGCGTGAGGCTGGCCAGTTGGCGGTTGATGGGGTGCGTCAACCGGTCTCATATGAGCCGACAGTGCGGGCGGCGCTGGACAGTTTGATTGAGATCCTGGCTGATCCCAACAGCAGCAATGAGCAGATCGATTCGGCCCGATTGATCTTGGATGGCTTGACAGCGCCGACCCGTGATGAGCGAGCGTTGGCTGTTTCTGCGGCCAATGCCGTCATTGAGCGGATCAGCGCTGGAGAATTGTCGACGGAACCGGCCCTACGGACTGCTATCGATTCACTCAGCCAAGTGATGGCGACAGCGGCCACTGACACGCCCGAGGCCCTGACTCAAGACATCCTCGATGCCTTGGCGATGTTGTCGGACATCGAGCCGGAAGTCCAGGTGTCGCGCGATCAGGCCGAGGATGCTGCTGATCAGGCGGTGGTTGATGCGACTGATCCGGCAGTGTCTGACGACCAAGGGGTGCTAGAAGCCCTCGATCAGTTGGCCAAGGTAATAGCTGATCCGAGCCACACCACCGCCGACATCAATCAAGCCACTGATCAGGTCAACCAAGCAGTGACCGACGCCAAACAGGCAGCGGTCCCACCGGATCCGACTGACCCGGATCCGACTGACCCGGACCCAACGGACCCGGACCCAACGGACCCGGATCCAACCGACCCAGACCCAACCGACCCGACCGTCCCGGATACTGATGCCGGCGCCACCCCGACTGATCCGGCCGACGGGTCCGACACCACCTTGTCGGACACCACAGCCGCCGACGCCACGGCCAGCGATCAAGCTGACGGTGTGCCCACCGCCACGGATGGGTTGGCCACACCCTTGACCAACGGTTTGACCGGCGGGTTGGCCGATGCTTTGATCAGTGATCTTGGCGCCAACTTCCTGACCGACCCAAACCAGGAGCAAACCGGTGAAGACCTGACCATCCCTGATCTGGCGAACAATCAGGCCCGGGGTTTCCTGCCATCTGGTCAGAGTCAGATTGGCGCCAGTGTGCCCTTCAGTGGGCAAGTGGTGTCTTCTTGGAGTTGGCTGTGGGTGGTGTCCCTGGCGCTGATTGCGGCAGCCGTGGCGGCATGGCTGCGTTGGCGGCGTGGCGACGAACCAACTAGCCAGTAGTGCTCCAGAATCATCGGGTTGGTCGAGTGGCTCAGGCTGCTTGGCCAACCCGATTGACATTGATCCAGGCTTGATCGGTGATGATGGCATCGACGCCCTGGTCCCAGGGGTCGGTCGGCAGCACGTCCAAGACCTCGTCATGGTTGAGTAACAACCAGCGTTGGGGCTTGCTGGCAAGTGAGGCCAAGCAGCGGTCATACCAGCCACCGCCACGGCCGAGTCGGTCACCTTGGGGTGTTGCCGCCAGGCCCGGCATGATCATCAAGTCGACACGTTCCAGGACGCTGGGGTCGACGGTCGGACCCACTGGGCTGGCCAACCCCACTGGTGATCGTTGCAGGTCTTGGCCGTCCCACCAGGTCCAGGACGGCTCAGATCTGGACCTGGTCAATTGTGGCAAGAGAAGCGGGTACCCGGCGACATGCAACTGCCGGAGCAGGATGGTCGTGTCCGGCTCGTGGTTGTTTGACCAGTAAGCGGCGATTGTCAGGCCGGGGGGTAAACCATTCAGTAGGCGGCGAGTTCGGGCTTGGTCGGCCATCTGGCGCTCCGGTCGACTCATCTGGCGACGTTTGGTCAAGATTCTCGTCCTGACCTCAGCCTTGGCGATGTGTCGTTGGTTCGATTGCCCGCTCATTGGCCTATCGTAGAGGCATGCCCCTCTTCAAACGGAATCATCATGAGACAGATGCGACCCCGGTGTCAGTCTCAACCCCGGAAACGCCGGCTGAACCGCCTTTGGCGCCAGCGCCGCCGCTGATGGCCAATGGCCTGCGGGACTTTTGGACACACTGGGATTACCTGCTCGGTCAGATCACCGAGCTGGCCGAGGTCGGTGTGCCGGTTCTTGACGCCTTGGGTCTGACCCTCAATGAGTCGATTGTCGCGCCTTCACCGCTCGCCGCTGGCGTTCAAGCTGGTGATGAATTGGTCGCCCAAGGATCGCGGATCGCCCCGCGGATGCTGCCTTTGTTGGTCGGCCTGGGAGTTGACAAGGTGATGGTCCGCCCCAGTCCGCGAGTGGTGGTGATGGCCCTGTCGGAATTGGCAGGTCCGGCATCCTATTTGGTGGCCGCCCAGGCAGCTCAGTCTGGGGCGAAGGTTCATCGTTTCGCCTGCGCATTAGAAGATCCAGCGGCAGTGGTCGAGGCTATCTCCGAACAGGTGGTGGTGGCCGATTTGATCATCACCGTCGGTGGCCTCAATGAGACGACCCTCGATATCCGACCGGTGGCCGCCCAGATCGGCCCAGCGGATTTCACGCCCGTGGCCATCTCACCCGGACGCGATCATGGATTTGCCTTGGTCGACGGCAAAACGCCGATGTTGGCTTTGCCGGCTGACGCTTATGCCACTTTTGTCTTGACCAAGCTGTTGGTTGAACCGATTGTCGCCAAATTCATGGGTGCCCAGACTGACCCCGAGTTGTTCAGTGCCTATCTGGCTCAACCATTGAAGGTGACACCGGGTATTTTG
>JAITVZ010000119.1 GCA_031285505.1 Propionibacteriaceae bacterium | reverse complement strand
GGGGGGGGAACAGTTACCTCACCCAGCCACAGTTCAGGGGGACGCCTACGCGAACGGGTCAGCCGGGGGTTCTTGCGGGGCTTGCTGCCACGGGCCGGCCTGCTGGGCGGGAGCCTGCGATTGCTGGCCACCCCACCCATTCGGCGGTGCGGCAGCCTGTTGGGTCTGCTGTGGAACCGGCGCCTGCTGGGCGGGAGCCTGCTGTTGCTGGACACCCCACCCGGTCTGCTGAGCGGGTGCCTGCTGGTTGCCTTGCGGGTTACGATTCACCTTCGCGGTCGCATACCGCAGCGACGGCCCAACCTCGTTCACATCGATCACCAGGTTGGTGCGCTGCTCGCCCTGCTCGGTCTGGTAGGTCTTGGTCTTCAAGTTGCCCGTGACAATCACTGGCATACCCTTGGTGAGGGTCTCGCACACGTTCTCCGCATACTGTCGCCACACCGTGCAGTGGTACCACTCGACTTGACCGTCCTCCCACTGATTGGTTTGCCGGTTGAACGTTCGAGGCGTCGATGCGACCGCGAAGTTCACGACAGCCGCCCCCGATGGGGTGAACCGAAGATCCGGGTCTCCCCCCAGGTTACCAATCACAGTGATCGGGGTTTCTCCAGCCATTGTTCTGCCTTTCTTCTTCGTGGAGTCACACCCACAAGTCACTGCGACTATGGGTTCCACACCAAGGAGGGTGCGTCACCCCGGTCGTTTCGATTCCACCCACCGAACCGCTTCCGGCAGGGCGGTCACGAGCTCCCCATAGTCCTGGAACACAGCCGTCAACTGGTTGCGGGTTGCTGGGTTGTATGAGTGTCGCCCTGGGGTCAGTCTCGGGTCTAAAACTGCGACCATCCCATGATCCGTGTCACGACGAATCAACCGCCCGACTGCTTGCTGGAGCAGGAGTTTCGCGTCACCGTAGTAGATCAACCGGTCGGCAGTCCACCGATCCAGGTTCAACCGTTGCTGGACGTCCTTCAACCTTGCGTCATCCACAGGGTTGCCTGCGGCTCTTGGGACACGATCAATGATGACGAGGGTGCAAGTATCACCCGGGGCGTCCACGCCCGTCATGAGGCTCCTGGTGCCCACCAGGACAGCTGTCGTGTCGGCCCGCCACTGGTTGATCGTGGACTGGACGGGCCGGTCGTCCCACTGGGAGAACACCGTGAACCGGGTGAGGTTACGTAGCATGCTGGCGTACAGTTTCCCGTTCTCCGTGGTCGCCGCCAACACGAGCGCGGACCCTTGGTTGCCAGTGACCAAGGCCGTGATCTGTGGGACAGCCCAAGTGGCGTGACGCTTCGTGTCCAACCCATTCCCCCCAGATTGGCGCCACACGTCTCCATCGGCGGGCAGATACACGCAAGTGGAACGAAAATATGTCTCAGTGAACGTCGACTCGTATTTCGTGGTGGTCACCCCCAAACCCGTTTGGTGCCCGAAACCATCAGGGACCGTGGCGGACAGGCACACGACCGCCACCGGTTGAGACTCCTCCCCTGGTGTTTTCCACAGGTTGCCGGACATCAGGTCAGCGACACTGACGGGGGACGCTTTCAACACTGCCCCACCAGGCTGGTTGTCAACCCACCGCGCCAACCGTGTGGTGGGTTCGCTCACCCCGATCACGGCTTGACGCAGGTTGCTGACCCGTGTTTCCAACCGGCGCATCGGCAACAGTGCATGCGAGCCTTGGGGTTGTGCGGCGATGGTCGCCCGGACAGATTTGCTGAGAGTGTCACACCAGTCAACCACCTGCTCGGAGACACCTTCCAAGATGGGTTGGTCGTCCATGATCGGTGTAACTCCTGGGCCTTTGACCAGCATCATCGTCTCAGTGTTGATGGCTTCCGCCCAGTCTCGGCCCCGGCTGATCAACCATTGTGACCGTGTGTCCATGGAGGCGTACCGGTTGTAAACCCGCTCCAACGTGTCACACACCCGCTTCAAGTTGGTGCCGGTGAGGTTCATGGCCCCGTGGGAACGTATCTGGTCAGGCAGCGCGTGACACTCATCGACCATTAGAATGTCAATGTCACCGATAGTCGAGTTGCCGGTGACAATGGGGGCGCTGGTCGCCGCTTGGATGGCGAGGAGAGTGTGGTTGGTGACGATAATGTCAGCTTCGGACGTCGCGCGGCGGGCCTGTTTCGGGAAACACTCGTCAATGAACGGGCAGGTTTTCCCGATGCACTCGCTGGCTTGGATGCTGATCGTGTCCCAGTCAGTGGCGGGAATATCGTCCGGCAACCCAGTCTTATCACCAGTGCCGTCGTCGTCCAACTGGTTGAGCGCCCAAATAGTTGCCGGGTTGCCGGTGTGTTTGCGGGCTTTCGCGAGCGGATTAGGGGTGGAGGACGGGTCGATGCCGGCGGTCGTGCAGACCGCTTGCAAACAGGCATAGTTTGACCAGCCTTTGTGGACCGCGATGAGTGGTGTCGGCTGGTTTTCCTGTTCGCAAATGGCGGCGATGAGCGGGTAGTCCTTGTCGAGGATCTGCGCCTGTAACGCGAGCGTGGCGGTGGACAGGACAGTGCGTTTACCCTCCCACGCAGCGACGGTCGCGGGACATAATTGGGCAAGCGCTTTACCGGAGCCGGTGGGCGCGGACGCCAGCAACCGGCCTGTGGTTTCAATAGTGGCGGTGATGTCCCCAGTGAGCTTTTGCTGTCCGGGGCGTTGCTTCCCGGGCGCGAGCCGGTTGGCACAAGCGTTCAACAAGTCGAGAGGAGTCACCCTTGGTGGGGTCCGTCATCCCGGTTCCCGTCCTGCCGGTGGCGCTGGACGAAGCTTACGTTCTAGGCTTACGCGGCGCTGCTCAAGCCGCCGCAAACGACGCGAAGGCATAGTCCGTATGATTTCGTCGCCACCAGCGCTGCGACTCGCCGCGAAGGCACACGGCGTGTAGGCCAAGTGGTTCCAGTGCCTGAGATTCTTCTCATACAATTCATCGATCTTAAACGCCAATGATAAATACCGATCCCATTGAATTGAGAGAATACGCCTACGGAAGAATCGCCTAATCCCATAAGTGGCGTCATCCAAGTACCCAGTGATTACATCCATGTGAGGTTTTCTTTCTTAATTACCAGGGAACAGTGGCATTTTCGGTTCAAGAAGCATGTCAACGGTGGTCTCACAGAGCCCCCCCAACTGTCGCGACTCATAGTGCCGTCAGCCAGTCTTGGATCGTCACCCAGACCCGTTCCACTTGGGGCCAGAACCCGGTGCGCCACGCCAGTATTAACCCGGCCGCGATGAACAACACCCAGGCGACCAGGTACCGTTCAACCCACGTGTCGGTGGTGATAGACGCGAACCGGAACCGGTGCTTATTGACCGGCCAAAACAGGGGGCAGCCTTCTTTTGTCCACATGTCACCCAGAAACACGTGAGCGACACCGCCAAGTAACGCCATCCACGGGATGACTCGCGGATCGAACCAGGTGGTGCCAGCGTAGGTGGTGACACCGATGACCGCGAGAATGAGGATGATGCGCAGTGCGACCGCTTTCGACGGGATGACGTTCAACGCGGTCAACCCGATAGCAATGGTGAACCCCAGCCACAACCCGACCGGCCAACCCGTCAACAGAGACACCCCCCAGCCGGCGACAGTGAACCCGAGAATCCCAATCAGAGAATGAGTGCCATTACGGTGCCCACCGCTGATCGCGCTGACTACCCGCGCCAACAGGGTGGTGACTGGGGGTAAGGTTCGTGAGATCGTGCCGTTATGGTGGTCCAGATCAGCGTACAAAGCCCCACCTGCCGCCAACAAGACCGCCACCACTTGGGTGCCAGGATCGTCACTGATCAACCCATAATGCGCGAGCAAGGGTTGGACACCGACCGCAGCGATAGCACCGGTCGCGGCGTGGGTGCGACCCATCATGACGGTCGGCCTTCATCAGCGGGCGCACCCCGGTCCTCAGCCTTAGCAGCGCACCGCTGGCACGGGTGGTAACACCATCCAACAAGGTCGGCGGGTGTCACATCCACGAACAGGCGTCCACACTTGGCGCGGATCGCCGGTGATGGTCCAGCCATGACCACCTGTTCGACAGCGTGAACACGCTTGCCGTCCCGAGACCAGTAGTAGCGCGGGTCGGGGTGGCGGGGATGCCGAATGCTCATGCAGTCACCTCATTGGTGGGCAGCGCCGCTGGCGGTGACCATGCTTTGTCAACGGCCGCACTCATCCGTGCCAACCGCTCCTGGATCAAGAACCCTTCAAACAGGGCTCGGGCGCGTCCAACCAGAAGACGGTGGTCATTAGCGCCACTCTCAAGGGCGGCCTGGTGGGCATCATCCAACCACTGTTGAATGTCAACAACAAGGGCATCAGTTTCATTATTCATACGCGGTCGGGTGCGTCACCCCGGCCCGACAGTCAACTAATGCGGTCCAGCACCCGGTTCATGATCACCACCGCCTCCTCCACCAGACGAACCGAGTCACGGGACTCCTCACATTGACGCAACCAGTCCTGCACCTGGCCCCTCAAACTGTCCTGAGCCACCGTTGGTGTGCCGGTCAACACTGCCACCCCTCGATGTACCGCTTCAGCGACCACCTTCGACGTCGGGTGTTGATACCGTTGTGTCATGGCGGGCCCCGACCAGCCCATCACCTCCTGCGCCGTCCGATCAGGGACACCCGCCGCCAACAACGCTGACGCGGCAGTATGCCTCATATCATGAACCCGAACGTTCCTTGTGATACCCGCAGACTTCACCAACCGTTTCCACATGCGCCCGTCAGCACGCTGATCGGGACACCCACCATCATCAGCATGGAACACCCACCCCGTCGCAGTCGGGTCGGTTTGCCGCAACTCTGTGAGCGCGTCCGCCAGCATGGTTGGGAGCGGCAGTGTCCGGCGAGATGCCTTGGTTTTGAGTGGTACACGCTTGTCACCCTGAGTGTGGCGTTGCCGGTAGCCGGCTAGTTGAGCAGTGACCGACAGGGTGCCTCGTTGCAGATCGATATCGTCCCAAGTCAGTCCCAACACTTCTGACTGGCGCAGCCCCAGCAGCAGGCCAACCATCCATCTGGCTTTGTCTGGGCGATCCTCAACCACCTTGAGGATCCGGGCGGTTTCGTCTGGTGTCAACGGTTGAACTTCTGGGCGCCTGGGGTTAGGCACCACCGCGTTCAACGCCGGATTCACCGGGATGCGCTGCTTTTGGACCGCTAAGTTCAACGCTGTTCGCAGAGCACAGTAGCATTCCCACCTAGTCACGGGTGAAGCTGTTTTGCGGGTGGCTGGTGAAACCATGGTGGCTAGGCGTTGTTCGATCATTGCCGGGCTGAGACGGTCAATCTTGACCCTGCCGAACCCGGGGACAAGCCAGTTGTTGACCATCCACTTGGCTTTGTCAACGGTCGCGAATGACGCTTTGGCTTCTAAAGCAGCTAGCCATAACCCCATCCACGCTTCAAGAGTTGGGGTGGCATCGGATGAGACCGGTGGTGTGGCGGTGATTTCTTCAATCTTGGTTTGGAGTGCCGCACGAGTTGTTGCACGGATGTGACGTCGGACCCGTTTACCGGTGACTGGGTCAGTCCCGAATGAGACGGTCGCCTCCCATCCCTTCGGGCCGTCAGTGAGTCGAATGGTCGGTTCACGCATGGATGAGGGCCTCCACGTCTTGGCGGCGGATTCTAGGCATGGTTGACCGGGCCGGGTAGACGATTCGGATGCCTCGTGGTGCGGTGCTGCCGTTTTGCTGGTCGTGCTCCCACTGGTGGTGCCACTTGTAGATGGTAGATCGGCTGATCCCCAGCAACCGGCAAGCCTGGCTGATGGTGACCAGGTCGGCATCAACTGGTGCCGGCGTGGCAGCCTTGATGTCTTCCAGGAGCGTGTTGGCCTCGGCAAGGAGGGCTTGCAGTCGTGTGACTGAATCATGGACGGTACTCATGCCATAGAGGGACTGATTTCCCGCTCGTTCACTGGCGCACAGTGGCGCACTTGTACGAATATCCGTGGCTGTTTGGGACACCACTTGGGACACCACACCCCAAAATGAGGGTGAAGAAGGGGGTGTTTCGGTGATGAGAAACACCGTTTGACTAGGTGTTTCATCTGGTGGGCGTAACTGGGTTCGAACCAGTGACCTCTTCGGTGTGAACGAAGCGCGCTACCACTGCGCCATACGCCCGTCTGCGAACGGATACCTTGGTGTTCGGGCGCTATGCGCCCTGTCACGGCCTTGTCGACCTCAGTAGTCAGCTAGCTCGACTACTCTCGGTCATCCTCGCCGTGGGCGACACTGGGATCGAACCAGTGACCTCTTCCGTGTCAGGGAAGCGCGCTACCGCTGCGCCAGCCGCCCGAAGGTGGTTTCCGCGGTCTTTTGACCATGGAGAGGTCGGAACGGGATTTGAACCCGTGTACACGGATTTGCAGTCCGTTGCCTCGCCTCTCGGCCATCCGACCAGTTGAGTCGACCTTACGGTCATCTCCGAGCGGACGACGGGATTCGAACCCGCGACCCTCACCTTGGCAAGGTGATGCTCTACCAGCTGAGCCACGTCCGCAATGCACTGCGTGCGAGAACTAACCCTACCAACTGATAGGCGGTGGCACAAACCGAACCGTCAGTCCCATGCATATTCCCTACAGACGGGCGGTTTTGACATCCGTCACCAAAATGGCCCGGGCACCAGCCGACCAGAGTTGATCCATCAGCGCTTGGTGACCGCGACGCGGCACCAGGGTGCGCACCGCGCACCAACCACTCTTAGCCAGCGGTGACACAGTCGGCCCCTCCAATCCGGGAGCCAGCGCCATGGCGGCGTCGAGATCATCCTGGGCGACATCAAAATCAACCAAGACATAGTCGCGAGCGACAATCACACCACTGAGACGACGCACCAACTGATCTAGGGGCGCCCCAGGATCACTGCCCCGGCGACGGATCAGTATGGCTTCAGACTCGAGGATCGGCTCTCCAAAGACCACCAATCCGGCCTTCTTCAACGTCGAGCCAGTCTCGACCACGTCAGCGATGATGTCGGCCACGCCCAAGCGAATGGCTGACTCGACCGCACCGTCCAAGTTGATCAACCGGGCTGATTGCTGGCGTTGGTCCAACCAGCTCTGCAGTAGACCGACATATGAGGTGGCAATGCGCAAACCGCCCAAGCCATCCTCACCCAAGCCCGATCCCACTGGGCGGGCGAAGCGGAAACGTGTTCTGCCAAACCCCAATGCCAGGATCTCATCAGCCTCAGCGCCGGAATCAAGCAGCATGTCGCGCCCGGTCAAACCCAAATCGAGGGTGCCCTCGCCAACGTAGACGGCGATATCGCGGGGGCGCAGGTAATAGAACTCGATGCCGTTGGCCTCATCGGTCAGCACCAGATCCTTGGAATCCCAGCGCTGACGATAGCCGGCTGCCTTGAGCATGGCGCTGGCCTCCTCAGCCAAAGCGCCCTTATTGGGCACGGCGATCTTCATCAGGTCTGTCATGGCCTCCAACCTAGCTGATGGGTTCAGGCGGCCAACCAAGCCGCCACATTGGCGGACGCAAGCAGGGATCAGAGATGACGATAAACATCCTCTAGGCGCAGATCACAGGCGATCATCATCACCTGCGCGTGGTAAAGCAGCTGCGACAGCTCGGCCGCCGTCTCATCCTTGGATTGGTACTCGGCGGCCATCCAGGATTCCGCTGCCTCCTCTACCAGTTTCTTGCCGATCGCGTGAACCCCGGCATCCAACTCAGCGACTGTGCCAGAACCGACCGGCCGCTGGGCGGCTTTATCGCTCAACTCGGCGAACAGCTCCTCAAAGGACTTGCTCATGCCTCACCCTCACTGGATTCGAGTTGCTTGGTAGCCGCTCCGGTGCCGACCAGCTGGCCGATTCGACCGCCGACCAGGCCCAACTCGGCATACTGCTCCAAGCGAGTGCGGGTATCGGCGATGTCGAGATTCCGCATCGTCAATTGGCCAATGCGATCAACCGGGCCGAAGGCCGCATCGCTGACCCGCTCCATTGACAGCTTCTCTGGGTGATACGACAAGGCTGGGCCGTTGGTGGCCATGATTGAATAGTCCTCACCGCGGCGTAGGCGCAGCGTCACCTCGCCAGTGATAGCCGACGCCACCCAGCGGTAGAGTGATTCGCGGATCATCAACGATTGCGGATCAAACCAACGCCCCTCATAGAGCAAGCGACCGAGCTTGCGCCCATCGTTGTGATAGCTGGCGATGGTGTCCTCGTTGTGAATGGCGTTGACCAAACGCTCATAAGCGATGTAGAGCAGAGCCATGCCTGGCGCCTCATAGATGCCGCGTGATTTCGCCTCAATGATGCGATTCTCAATTTGATCCGACATGCCCAGGCCATGGCGCCCGCCGATCAGATTGGCCTTGCGGAACATGGCCACTCGATCATCGAAACGCTCTCCGTTGATCGCCACTGGCCAGCCGTTCTCAAAGCTGATAGTGACATCCTCGGTGGCGATGGCGACACTTGGATCCCAAAAAGCCACTCCCATGATTGGCTCGACGATCTCCATCGAGGCATCCAACTCCTCAAGATCCTTGGCCTCATGCGTTGCTCCCAAGATATTGGCGTCAGTCGAATAGGCCTTCTCCTTGGAGTCACGGTAAGGCAGATTGCGAGCCGCCATCCAGGCGCTCATCTCCGAGCGGCCACCCAACTCGTCGACAAAACGCTGGTCAAGCCACGGCTTGTAGATCCGCAACTGGGGATTGGCCAGTAAGCCATAGCGATAGAAACGCTCAATGTCGTTGCCCTTGTAGGTCGAACCATCACCCCAAATGTGGCAGTCATCATCGGCCATCGCCCGCACCAGCATGGTGCCGGTGACCGCCCGCCCCAGTGGCGTGGTGTTGTAATAATAACGACCAGCGTTGCGGATATGGAAAGCGCCACACTGAATGGCGATCAAACCCTCATTGACCAGCGGACCGGTGCAATCCACCAAACGAGCGATCTCGGCGCCATACTGGCCCGCTCTGGATGGCACTGAGCCAACATCGGGCTCATCGTACTGACCGATATCGGCGGTGTAGGTGCAAGGAATAGCGCCGTTTTCACGCATCCAGGCCACTGCCACCGATGTGTCCAGACCACCAGAAAAGGCCAGCCCGACCTTCTCACCCTTGGGCAAATCAAACAAGACTTTCGACATGAGGCCAGTCTACTGGCGAGTAGGGACAATTTGGCTGCTGGCCATGGGCGGCAGCTGGGATCTATTGCCTGCCGATCTCCGAGCATGTATAGTAGACGGACTCTGAAGATTCAGAGTTGACAACTACATAGGGGATGACTGGTTTCGACTTGGAACGGTAGTTCTAGGAGAAGCGGGCCGAGGACTCAGGGTTATCTCGTTAACGATCCTTGAAACCAATAAGTGCCAACAATTCGCGCACTGACTTCGCTCTGGCTGCCTGATCAGCTAACGAAGGGTCAGCCTAGAGGTGCCTTCACTCTAGTGTCTGGTCTAATTTTGTAAGGCTGACTGCCGCATCTTTGTCCTAGGGATGCGAGCAGGACATTCTTAGGACTGGGCTTGTTCATGACGCGCTTAGAGAAGCATGAGAGCCAAGTAGAACACCAACGTAAGCTGCGCCCGGAGAATGCTTAGTGCACCTTTCGAGGACGGGGGTTCGATTCCCCCCATCTCCACTCTTGTCCTGATTGGGGGATTTATCCCATAATCAGGACAACAATCTGTCTGGGAATCGAACCCGTGAGGGTACGACTCCCGATCAAGGGCCCAGTGGGCCCTTGATCGGAGGAGTGCACCCGACCATGAGGGAGGGGCACGGGTTCCAGAGGAACCCGTTCGATTCCCCCCATCTCCACTCTTGACATGCTGTGTTATGCCCAATGAAACCCACTTCCAAGCGGCACTAGGGTGCTGTGAGCTGTTAGCGGATTCTGTCAACCTTGTTGGGACGGTGTGGTTTATGGGTTGAGAGTGGCCTCCTGTTGTTGGGGTTGGTTGATCCAGGCGTGGCTGGGGATGCCTGGGGTGGTTGGTTGGCATTGGCGGATTCGTTCGGGGTGCGCCGTCCAGGCACGGGTTAGGGCGGCCTGCCGGGTTTCGTCAATCTGGTCGGTCAACCCATGGTGAACACTCCAGGGCGTGTGATAGCCGATTCCGGAGTGGAGGT
>JAITVZ010000001.1 GCA_031285505.1 Propionibacteriaceae bacterium | reverse complement strand
CGTCCGGCGAAGTCCAGCCACAGGCCGCGTCGACAGTTCAATCCCAGCTGATTGAGCCGACTGGCGCTCAACCGAGTGATCGCCGCCATATGGTCCAGCCCGCGTCGCCGGACACTGCTAGCGGCAGATGGCACCGGCACCAACACGCCAGGGCCGGTCAGGCTCAGCTCGTCGGCGGCACTGGCCGCCGCCTTGGCCAGCAACCAAGCCAAGGTGGTCAGGCCGTCCCAACGTCGCTGCTCTTTGGCAGCGATGATCAACCGCCGGACAAGACCCTGATAATCCAAGCTAGCCCAAATCGGCAACGCCAGTCCCAGACGATGATGAACTGCTGGTGCGGCTCGAGACAGGATCAGACGACACGCCGCACAAACACCCAGCGCCGGTGAACCACAAGCCGGGCAGCAGGCGCCGAGCAAGACATCACCAGCCGCATCAATCAACCTCACAACAAAACTATGGTCGCGCGCCAGACCGATTTGTCACTTGGGGAAGGTGATCGCCGTCACATAGGCGGCGAAACTCTTCCACTGATAGCCATTGTCGTATGACCAAAGGCTGCCATCTTCGACCCGGATCACCACCTGTGGATCAGACGAAGTGATGTTGACGGCCATTTCCAGGGGTGTCCAGTGGCCGGGCATGCCCCATTGCTCCGTCGATAAGCCATCGAGATCGCTGGCATAGACCTGGGGCGCGCCGTTGTCGACTGCCCCCAACACCGCTAATGATGACGGGCCGATCCAAGCTAGATCAATCACAGAACTGAGCGTGGCTCCCTGCCAAGCCAGCCGCAGTGGCTGCCAACCGATGATCGCCGACGGCGAAGAGTCGCTGTAAGCCACCAAGGCGATCCCAATCTCGACGGCCGGACCGGCCGGATCGTCGATTAGCCGGCTGAGCAGCATCCGTCGGCCATCCAACGACAGTTGAAAGTCGGTGATTTCCATGCCATTAAGGATGCTGGCATCAACGGGAATTTTCCTGGTTCCCTGAAGCACACTGACACTGGGAGAGCCAGAAGACTGGTCGAACAACCACAAATTGCCCCGCTGATCGTAATCTGGTCGCAGCATTGCCGCAGAGTCGCTGATGGACTGCGGCTCGACACCGTCGGCCCCAGTGCCGATCAGCATCCCCTGGTCAGTCACGGCTGCCACCTGTCCATCGCTGCGACGCCAGGCCAATGAGTTGATCGGGTGTGGCGCTGATCCCCAGGCCGTGTTCACCACGAATTGATCAGTCGGTGTTGCCGGGTCGAGACGCACCAGGTGCTGGTCGATCACCGCCACTAGGTCTTGGGGCACGCGCGAATCGGGCACGTCATACTGATCGGCCAGAACCACCGGCAACGAGCCATCAGTCAATGCACCCGTCAAAGGCAAGTAGTCACCATTGACCAGCAGCCGGATCCGGTCGACACCGGCAATGCTGCGCATCGAGGCGGACAGTTCGGTGGCGAGCCGGCTGGCTTGAACGATGGACAGATTGGCCGCCTTCGTGTCCAAGGGCACATCAGCGACACCGTCGACCGTCAACAGGACCGGGCCGGCCAACGACACTTCGGCCAACCAACTGTGGTCGACAATGCCAGACAACCACGGCGAAGGCCCGGCCAAGACCAGCCGGGCTGCCTCGGTTGGGTCACCGCTGCTGACATAGCGCGGGTCTGGAACCAACTCCTTGCCATCGGTCGGGAAGAAATAGACGTTGAGGCGTGGATAATTCTGGTTGAAACTGTACTGCGACAGGATCCGACCAGGCAGCGGGTTGCTGATGCGCAACTCGCCGTCGACCTTGGTCAACTCGAAGACGTAGCGCCAGTTGGACTCACTCGAGGCAACAAAAGAACCATCATCATTGAGATAGCCGACAATTGATCCAGCCAACGTCACTTGGTCCTGGGACACCCGCGGTGTCGTGCCCGAAGCATAAACCATCACTTGACCAGAAGGATCCCAGGCTTCGGCAGCCTCACTGGTCAGATACTGTCGCGCGGTGACGAAATCCGGTTCTTTGCTGGCCATGGCCGTCAAGAAACCGCGGATGATCATGGCGGCGCTGGCCCCCACGGGCGGTGCTTCAGGCTCGACCAGCACCGAGCGATTGCTTGGATCGGTGACTCGACGCGGCTCAGAATTGATTGGGCCAGAGGTGGGCATGGCCGCGCAGGCCGCCAACATGACCAGGCTGGCGACCAGGGCTGACACCGCCATCGCCCCTTGCCGACGATTGACAAACCGTCTTGTGAAACTCATGATTCATCTTCTTCCGGTTTGAAGGCGTCCGTCGGCACCAGCGGGATCGGCGAATAGGTGACGACGCAGTCAGCATCACGGGGCAGAACCACCCGAAACTGAGCGCCTTGGGCCGGTCGGCCCCAGGCGTGGATCCAGCCCTGGTGCAAGCGGACATCTTCCTGAGAAATTGACAAGCCCAAACCAGTGCCGCCGATGTGTCTGGCTCTGGCTGGATCAGAACGCCAGAAGCGATTGAACAACTGTCGACCCTGCTCAAGGCTGAAACCGACGCCATGATCACGGACCGCAAAAGCCACCACTTGATCATCATCGGCCAAGATGATGTCGATCGGACGGCCCTCACCGTGTTCGATGGCATTGCTCAATAGATTCCGCACCAGACGGGCAATGCGGCGAGGATCGATCGAGGCGATCGCCTGGTCATCGCCACTCAAGACGATTTGGCTGCCTGTCGAAGCCGTCAAATCGGCCAATGCCTCAATCTCTTCAGTGATCAACTGATGCAAATCGGTGGTCTCGCGAACCAGACTGGCCGCACCAGCATCGAATCGGGAGATCTCCAGAAGATCAGCCAACAGTGCTTGGAAGCGATTGAGTTCATGATTGAGCAGTTCGACTGGCCGCTGATCAGCCGCCGGCAAGGCGGACCGGCGGTCGTAAAGCAGATCAGCCGCCATGCGCACCGTCGCCAACGGTGTGCGCAACTCATGGGAGACATCCGAGACAAAGCGCTGTTGGACCCTGGACAACTGCTCCAATTGGCGGATGCGTTGCTGGAGTTGATTGGCCATGTGGTTCATCGACACGGCCAACTGGGCCAGATCATCTGTGCCGCGCACCGGCATCAGCTGCGTCAATTCTCCGGCCGCCAGACGTTCGGCGGCTTTTCGAGCCAGACGCACCGGCGCTAAAGTCTGGCGCGCCACGAAATATGAAACCAGTCCGATTCCTAGTAGCATGACACCGCCCGACAAGGCGACACCGGTTTGCACCGTCGCCAGTGTCTTGGCGTCATCGGCAAAATCAAACACCAGGAAAATGGCGAATCGATCCAGGCCCCCGCCGGAGACCGTCGATGCCACTGCCAGACCGGGACTGACCTGCCCGCTGCGCAAATGGACCTGACAAGGAGTCGAATGGACCAAGCCTGGCTGCTCGACCGCCGCCGCCACCAGCTCATCTGAGACCGCCTGACCGTCAAAACCGGGAGCCTGAAGGGTGCCGGTCGCAGTCATCACTTTGACGTGGTAGCGCCCCGAGGACTCACCGGCGCTGATCGCCTGGCGAGCGATCTGATCGATGGCATCGGAACTGGCATAGTCATAACCGAGGGCGCGCATCTGATCCTCGACCCCACTGAGGGCTTCGTTCGCTTCAATCAATGACGACTCCTGGGCGGCCGTCACCACTCCTTGTGTCACGCGATTGACCAGAAACCATCCCGCCAGTGCCAACATGATCAGCGATCCCAGCACGGCTGATGACACCACCCGTAACGACAAGGAAGATTTCCACAGGCGCAGCGGCGCCCCTAGGGCTCGGAGCAAGCCAAGAAGTCGTGACTCAGGCACTGACGCGATACCCAACGCCACGGACCGTCTGGATGATCTCTGGATTGTCAGGGTCCCGCTCGACTTTGCCGCGTAAACGTTGAATGTGCACGTTGACCAGGCGTGTGTCAGTCGGATTACGGTAACCCCAAACCTGACGCAACAGAAACTCACGGCTGAGGACATGCTGAGGATGCCTGGCCATCACCAACAGCAGATCGAATTCGACCGGTGTCACGGCTATCAGCTGCCCGGCTTTGTGAACCTGATGTGACTCGACACTGATGGTGATGTCACGCATGTGCAAGACCTCGACATCCGGTGAGGGCAGGTGGCGCAAGCGTGTCCGGACTCGGGCGATCAACTCGCGCGGTGCGAAGGGTTTGGCGATGTAATCATCGGCACCGGCTTCCAGGCCCAAGACAACGTCGGCCGTGTCCGACTTGGCCGTCAACATGACAATCGCCACCGTCGATTCGGCCCGGATCGTTCGACAAATGTCAATGCCGCTCCGCCCCGGAAGCATCAGGTCAAGCAAAACCAAGTCTGGCTTTTCACGGCGGAAAGCGGCGACAGCCTCATCGCCGCGTCCACACCAGGTGGTCTCGAAACCCTCCTGGGTCAAAACGATTTGCAGCATCTCCGACAACGACGGGTCATCATCGACGACCAACACCTTGCCATCTGACATCAGCGTCACCATCCCTCCACGGCCGGTTACACCACCAAACTACAGCCAATGCGCCGGTTTGTATGCCATCCCCGCCCAACTGGATCGAACACCGAAGTCATCGCTGTGCCTGCCTACCCGGAGCTGGACTCGACTGGCCATGGAACCGATCAGCCAAGACCGTACCGACGCATGGCGACGCCTGACCTATGCACTGCGCTATGCCAAGCGCTCAATCAGCAGTTGCCGGACGGTGGCGGCGTCAGCCTGACCCTTGGTCAGTCGCATCACCGCCCCGATCAAAGCGCCAATCGCCTGAGTGCGACCGGCTCGAATCGCTTCTGCCGTGTCGGGATCGGCGGCGATCACCTGATCGACCGCTTGCTGCAAAGCCCCTTGATCACTGACCAAGGCCCAACCATGAGCGGCCACCACTTCCTCTGGCTCCCCCTCACCGGCGACGACTGCGCCGATGACGGCTCTGGCCAACTTGTCACTCAATTGTCCTTGATCGATCAGCGCCTGGACCTGGGCCACCTGGTCAGCAGTGATGGCCAGATGATCCAATGGCAGTCCCGCCAGATTTGCCAGTCTGGCTAATTCGCCAGTCCACCATTTACGGGCGGCAGCCGGGTCGGCGCCAGCCTCAACCGTGGCAGCCACCAACTCAACCGCGTCCAGGGCGATCAAGTCGTTCATCGCCGCTTCACTTAAGCCCCAGGCCTGACGAAGCGTGCGCCGTCTAGCCGTCGGCGACGGTGGGACACTGACACGCAACTGTTCCACCCAGGTCGGGGAAGGCGCCACTGTCACCAGGTCCGGCTCTGGGAAGTAGCGGTAATCCTCGGCCTGCTCCTTGGATCGTCCCGGTGAGGTGTACTCCCCTTCCTCATGCCAATGGCGAGTCTCTTGCTTGATGCGACCGCCGCCATCGAGAATGGCGGCCTGGCGACAGATCTCGAAGCGCAGTGCCCGCTCAATCGATCGCAATGAATTGACGTTCTTGGTCTCAGTGCGCGTACCCAAAACCGTCGACCCTTTGGGGCTCAGCGAGACATTGGCGTCGCAACGCAGTGACCCTTGTTCCATGCGCACATCCGACACGCCGAGAGCCCGGACCACATCACGGATGTACGTGACGTAAGCTCGGGCGACTGCTGGCGCGGCCGCTCCCGTGCCCATCACTGGTCGGGTGACGATCTCGATCAGCGGCACACCGGCCCGGTTGTAATCCTCCAGGGAATAATCCGCCCCTTGAATGCGGCCTGTGGTCCCTCCGATGTGCAACGACTTTCCAGCGTCTTCTTCCATGTGTGCCCGTTCAATCGGCACAGTGAAGACTTGGCCATCAACCTCGACCTCAACCGAGCCGTCGAAGCAAATCGGCTGGTCATGCTGGGAGGTCTGGAAGTTCTTGGTCATGTCGGGATAGAAGTAGTTCTTCCTGGCAAAACAACAACGACTGGCAATTTGGCAGTTGAGGGACAAACCAATGCGGATGGCTGCCTCAATGGCTTGCCCATTGACCACTGGCAAGGACCCCGGCAGACCGAGGCACACCGGACAAGTTTGGGTGTTGGCCTGGGCACCGAAGGTGGTGGCACAAGCGCAGAACATCTTTGAAGCGGTATTGAGCTCGACATGGACTTCCAGGCCAATCACCGGATCGAAGCGCTCCAGAGCCTCGTCATAGTCCATCAGGCTGATTTGATTCATCGCTGATCCTTTGCTGGCAAGGTGATTTGGTCTAGCATCGACTGGCCCCAACTGTCTTGAAGGGCCGCTTCCAGCGCTGCTCCCAGCAGATAGAGCCGATCATCAGCCTGCGACGGAGCGATCACCTGGAAGCCGACCGGTAGACCGTCATCCGGATCGAGTCCGATCGGGAACGAGGCGGCGGCGTTGCCTGCCAGATTGGCTGGAATGGTCGCCAGATCTGCCTGGTACATCGCCATCGGGTCATCCAGGCGCTCGCCCAGCTTGAAGGCCGTGGTCGGAGTCGCCGGTGAAACCAGGACATCGACCTGATCAAACGCCCGATCAAAATCTTCAATGATCAAGGTACGCACCTGCTGGGCCGAGCGGTAATAGGCGTCGTAATACCCACTCGACAAGGCATAAGTGCCGAGAATGATGCGTCGCTTGACCTCTGGGCCAAAACCTTGGCCCCGGCTG
>JAITVZ010000080.1 GCA_031285505.1 Propionibacteriaceae bacterium | reverse complement strand
AGCCGGGCAACGAACAGCGACCGGACCCCATCGCCAACACGATCACCGATCCGCCAACCCCGCCAGCGAGCCGACCAGCGCCCCGAGCACCACGCCACACCACCCCAACCAGCCCAGCGTTCGACGAGTTCTGGGCCACCTACCCCCGCCGGGTCGGGAAAGCCGCCGCTTGGAAAGCCTGGGTGGCAGCGCTGCGGCGAGCCCGAACCACCAGCGGTCGGCAAGACCTCTCCGCTGTGATCGTCGCCGCTGCACACCGGATCGCCAACGACCCGAACCTGCCCGAACCCCAATTCATCCCACACCCCGCCACCTGGCTGGACCGGGCCGGATGGGAAGACGCGCCATACCCCGACCGGCACACCGGGAAGCTAGCCACCACTGACCAGCGAGTTTTAGACGGAGCCGCTATCGTCGCCAGGCTCCAAGCCATCGAACGCGGTGAACTCACCAACACCAGCCCGTTCCAGATCGGGGCAAGCCATGACACCATCTGAAGCCGGGCAAGTCCTGATGGTCGCCGCGGCCTACGACAACCGCACCATCGGCGAAACCAACATCATCGCCTGGGCACAGGCCATGCCCGACATCAGCCTTGAAGAAGGCAAAACAGCAGTCATCGCTCACTACCGAGACGAGGTCAAACCCATCATGCCAGCCCACATCCGAGCCATTGTCCGCAAAGCCCGCAACCAGGCAATCGAGCAACGCCAACAAGCCGCGCTGCTCGCCTCCATCCGTGACCGGCAAACCACCGCCAGCCAGCCAGAGCAAGTGTGCAGCGAGTGCGGGCTGCCCAAAACCCGCCACCACCTGAGCATCCTCGCCAAAAACTACCCAGACCACCCCTGGACACCCGGCCAACCAGGCAGCCACACCAACCCATCACTGAAACCAGCCACCCGAGCAGGCCGCGCCGGTAGACCAACATCAACCCACGGCCAACCCCTCACTGGCCCATCCCGCCAAGACCTGGAAGCCGAACGCCACCGCCAAATCACCGCCCTGAACAAACTCATCACCCAAGAGGAGCTAGCCGCATGAGCACCCCAGATGGCTACATACTGGACGAGGAGCCGCGTCGGATGCTCGGCGATCTACTGAGACAGACCGGGGAGCGTGACCATCAGGCGGGGCGTCGTGTCCTGGCCGAGGTGGACGATGAGCGGGACCGCCAGCACTCGCGCTGGGGTGACCAGTCCCAGCTCCCCGACGGGACCGGGCCAGACGAGCTGCACCATGTGTCTTACCCGTGCGACGAGAGCGTCGGGTGGACTTATCACGACTGGCGGGGCGACCGCCAGTCAGAGGCCGAGTACTTAGCTGCTCGCGGGACTCTGACATTCGCCGCGATCTTGCAGGAGGAGGTCGCGGAGGCTCTAGCCGAGTCTGACCCCGGCAGGCTGCGGGCTGAGCTTATCCAGGTGGCTGCTGTCGCTGTCCAGTGGGTCGAGGCGATTGACACAAGACTTAGCAAGGCATAACGAGGATAGGAAACCATGGCCATTTGCGGAATGGTATGATTTCAGCATGAAGTTTGAGTTTGATGGTTTCAAGAGTGCCAGTAACCAAGTCAAACACGGCATCGACTTCTTGGCCGCGCAGGCATTGTGGGACGACCCAGACTTCATCGAAACACCAGCCCATCTCAGCGATGAGCCACGGTGGCGAGTGACCGGCAGGATTAATGGCCGCCTCTATACCGCCATCATCACCTACAGGGGTTCAATCATCAGGATCATTTCTATGAGACGGGCCCACCCGGACGAGGAGAGACTCTATGAGCAAGCAAGCTGACACGATTTCAGCCGAGCAGTTCGATCAAATGTTCGATGATGGTGCCGACGTGACGCCATACCTGGATTTGAGGAGCACCAGGCGACCCAACAGGGAACCCAAGCGCATCAACATTGACTTGTCAGCAGGCATGATCCAAGACCTAGACGCGGAAGCGCGCCGCATCGGCGTGACCCGTCAATCACTGATCAAGGTTTGGTTGGACGAACGTATTCAGCAACAGAAAGCAGCAGCATGAGCGGAGAAACCCCCATCACTATTGTCGGGAATCTGACAGGGGATCCCGAGCTGCGGTTCACTCCGTCTGGCGCGGCGGTCGCCAACTTCACGGTTGCGTCGACGCCGCGCACTTTCGACCGGGCTAGCAATGAATGGAAAGATGGCGATGCCATGTTCCTCAACTGCTCGGTCTGGCGCCAGGTCGCTGAGAACGTCGCTGAGTCGTTGGCCAAGGGCATGCGGGTGATCGTCCAGGGGCGGTTGAAGAGCCGTTCCTATGAGACCAACACCGGTGAGCGTCGCACCGTGTTCGAGATTGATGTTGACGAGGTCGGCCCGGCCCTGCGTTATGCCGTCGCCAAGGTGACACGCAACCCCGGTCACGGTGGCCAGGCGCAAGGCAGTCAAAGCTCGGCGGGCTGGCAGGCAACCGAACCGCCTGCGTCTGACCCTTGGGCCAACCAGAGCGACACCCCACCATTCTGACCAGGACACCCTGTCGCATGTGCAGCGCATGCGCTAGGGTGTTGCTATGACTATGTTGCAGGTACGCCGGCTATCCGAGCAGACACACGACACGCTCCGGGCCCGTGCGGCGCAAGCAGGGCAATCCCTTTCCGATTATGTGGCCGCTGCCCTTGACGAAATGGTGAGCCAACCAACCATGGCAGAGTTCCTCGCCCGTCTTGACACGCGCGAACCCATCAACCCATCAGAATCGGCAGTATTCGCATTGGCACAGGAACGGGCAAACCGCCCATGACAGTGGTAATCGACACGTCAGTGTTGGTTGAGATTCTTGTTAGGTCAGAGGCCGGGGCAAAAGCCCGGCAATGGCTCAATGACGGTGTCCATTCGCCTGACTTGATTTACCCTGAGACTCTTTCCGTTTTCCGGCGGTGGGAACGAACCGGCAAGCTGACAAGGGCTAGGGCTAGCCAAGCCTGCCAAGACCTGGCGGACCTACCGATAAAAACCTGGGCAGCGCGGTTGATGGTGACCGCAACCTGGCGGTTACGTCATAACCTCTCCGCATATGACGCCCAGTATGCCGCCTTGGCTTCAACCCTCAGCTTGCCGCTCATCACCCTCGACACCCGCCTGGTGCGCGCTATCCGAACCGCCGGTGTCTGCCAAGTCGTCTCCCCACCATTCTGACTCGGTTAGGCGGCGACCAGGCGCGATAGCGCTAGCGCGTTGAGGGACACGCCTTGCTCGGCGGCGTCGATGGCTAGATCTCGGTGCGTTTCCGGGGGGATGCGAACGACGAACCGGCCAGAATAGTCACGGGTCGCGACTGGTTCGGGCGGGGTTTCGCCGCTGTCCTCCATTTCGGAGACGACTTCGTGAGCCAACCGCACCATGCCAGCCAGTGCGGCGGTCGGGGTGTCTTCAACCCATGACAGGGACGGGAATTCGGCGGCGGTCGCGATAAACGCGGCATCATCGCCGCTCCAATGCACCCGGTATGCGTAGCGGTCGGCGTCAACCATGGTTGGTCTCCTTCATCTTGTTAATGGCCTTCAAGACTTGCCGCACCTGATAAGTCTTGGCCATGCCTTGATCGTTCTGGATATTGACACGCGGGTCGCCGCGCCAGGGTGTCCGGTAAACGCGGTGGCTTGTTCCTGAACTGGTTGACTCACCGAAGTAGTGTTCGCAGACGGTGACTAGATCCCGGAATCGGACCCCGGCAGGGTTGGCCTGCATCTGCGCCAGCAGTAAGGCAACCTTAGACACGCCCCTATAGTACTGCCAGTGACACTACTGGAACAACTTGATGAGCGACGATTCCTAGATGGGCAGGGACACGCCTGGCTCGGCGGCGTCGATGGCTAGGTCTGCGGACAGAATTTGGTTCCGCCCATGGTGATTCTGAAAGACTGGTGATGCCGAAAGGAGCACAGTCTTGCCATTGACGGAAGCACGCCAGCTCAGGATCGCCCGTGACCTACGCGACATCACAGACCTGCTCGAAGTCATCGGTGTCACAGTCGGGACCGCCACACCGGGCAGCAGATCAACCAGCCGGCCAGTGCCAGGGCCAAAACCACCAGTCAGCCTGGAAAAGCTCACGCTAGCTGACGGTCGCGCCAGCACTCCCACTGATCGGCCTGACGCTCACGATGACACGCCAGCGCGGATCCTGGGCTGGTGGTGGATCGAGATGCGTGACTGGCTGCCCAACGTGGCCTACCCAACCGATCTAGCCGACGCTCCCGACACCCAGCGGGTGAGCCCAGTGGCCCTGGCACGCCTGGTTGCTCGCAACGCGCCCGCCTACACCGCTAGCGCCCCAGGCTTGGCCCCGGAGATGCTCGCTTGGGACATGCGGGTACTAGCACACCGCCTCCGGACGGCGACCGGGGAAACCAACCCGGATCCGCCCCAATGCCCCGCTTGCGGACACGCCAAGCTTCACGCCGACTCTGAAACTGGCCGGGTCGTCACCTGCCAGGCTTGCGGGTGGCAACGCACCGCACCCGACCTGCGCACCCTCCCAGAAATCGCCGACCACTACACCAAACACGCCAGCGAAGACACCTGGACACCCACGCTACGCCGGTTGAGATACTGGGCCGACCACGGGCGCATCCAACCCCACACCGGGCTCCTATCACCCACCGGCGAGCAGCTTTATCGGCTTGAAGCAATCGACGCGCTCGTGCGTGCAAAAAACGGGTGCTAAGCGGCCAGGCTATCCTTAATTAATGGTGCGTCCGGGCCTGTCAGATACTCTGGGCGAATGGTTGCCCGGATTGCGGCTTCCATGGTTTGAGTCATATCGTCGCCATTAAGCGCGGCAAGAATGATACGCCGACCCTCGGTGGAAATCGGTAGCCCGTGAGCGTTAGCGCTTTCGGTCAGTCGACTTAGCTCTTCACCAGTCAGGCGAACTGAAAGGACAGTGCCTCGATTGGGTCGAGTGACAACAACGTCATCAGGGTAAGGCACGTCTTCTTGAGCGATTGCGTGTTGAATCTCGGAATTTATTAGCTCGCCGAGCGTCTGACTCATATTAGTCCTCCTGCTGGTATATATGACCGTCACGTTGGTTGGATTTCCATGCGGAAGCCGCATATAGATCACCGTTAAAACGCACCGCAATAATGGTAATCAAATGCCCTGCGGATTCTGACCACCCAATCAGCCGGATTGACTGGCTCGTTTTTGACTTCGGGTCCGGGTCTAGGAGGGCTGCCAGGGGATCTTGCCATGCTTCAATGGCCCACGCGACCGGAATGTCCTGATCACCGTGGTGCCGTTCTGATCTGGTTTCGCTGTGCTCATGCAGGTGGGTCCAGATCGGCGCATCAATCATGTATGACAATCTACTACGGCATACTGTGGATGTCTACAGCCGAGCGTTGTCACAACAGCCCGGCCCACCGGCGAGCAGCTCTACCGGTTGGAAGCCATTGACGCGCTAGTGCGCGCCAAGAACGGGTGCTAAGCGGCGGCCCAAGTGGAGGTATTGGAACCCGCAAGCAAGTATGCGTATGATCGTATGCATGATTGGTTCGTGGTTTGAGTGGGATGACGCCAAAGAGCGCATCAACACCGAGAAACACGACGTGTCTTTTCAGGGAGCCGCTACAGCATTCCTTGATGTTCACCGAGTCATCGCACGCGACCAGACTCACTCCACGGACGAACAACGATGGTTTTGCTACGGCCAGACAGACAGAGGCATCCTAACTGTCAGATTCACATACAGAGGCGACCGCATCCGCATTATTGGCGCCGGATACTGGCGGCAGGGCAAACGGAAATACGAAAGTCAACAATAATGATTTATCAAGACGCACCTAAAAGTATCGCCCAAGCGATCGAGCAAAGCGAAATCGTCGAAGACTTCCTACCCAGCCCGACACAACTTGTTGGCAAGGTCACCAGGAAGCGGGTCACGCTCATGCTCAGCCAACGAAGCATTGACCGATTCAAGAGTTTCGCTGATGCGCACGGGGGAAAATACCAAACCATGATCAGCGAAGTCGTCGACGCCTACGCGATGAGGATCTAGCCCGATCACATCTTCAGTTGAGTGCTATTGACGCGCTGTTGCGCGCCAAGAACGGGTGCTAAGCGGCGGCTTTCACCAACTGATGGGCGCGCTGGTATGAGATACCCATGACGGTGCCAACGTCACGCAGGGGCATGCCCGTGTCTGCTAGAACCTTCGCGGATCGCCTGGCGTGTTCAGCCGATTGCGCGTTGGCTTTATCAGCGTCGGCGCGAAACCTGTGTGCCTGTTCTTGCTCAGTCTGGTAGGCCGTCGGTAACTGGGGGACCATGACCACGTCGAACCCGTCTTCCGGCAGACCGGATAGCCACGCTAACGGCTCGCGCATGTCCTCGGCAGCCTGATCCAGACGGGTAACCTCAGACACAGCACCGAACTCGACACCAGTCAAGGTCCAGTCGCGTTTCGTCCTGGTCGCGTTCACATGCAAAGTGATCATGCCCGCCACCATCCCTCTAGGCCGCCAGGGGTTCGCGGTAGCGTTGGCGGGCCGCTTCGGCGGTGACGCCGAGCGCCATTGCAATCTTGTGCCAAGAGTCACCATCACTGCGGGCACGCTGAACGGTTTGACTAAGCTTGGCGTCAAGCAGTTGACGCTGATACCGTAACCGCCGAATCTCTAGCAGCGGGCTGGGTGACACTCCTATCGACACGGTCATGTCCTCGAACTGCGGTTCGATATCTTTGGCCCATTCGGTGAGGGTGGCTAAATCTTCGGGGGTGATATGGCGGTGAGTCATGGTGTGATTCCATGATCGTAGGTGCTGCCCAGAACGAGGGGCTCATCATCCATATGCATAGTTAACTTGCCAATCTACATTGGTGTCAAGTGGTGTTGGGGTAGGGGCCACTCACTGCCCCTACCCCTGTCGGTTGGGTCTGGTCAGGCGGCTAGCGCCTGCTCGGCCTGCTCCCAGTAGGCCAACTGGTTGCGCCAGTCGGACGAATCCACTGTCAGGCGGGGATAAGGTTGCGTAGTTCGCTCACTCGTGGAGTGAGAAGCCGTGCGCGCAGGATCAAGTCAGCTGCAGCCAGCGTGGCAGCGTCCTCGTCTGCCGGTGCGACTGACTCTTCGCCGTAATGATCAGCAAACCACCGCCGTACCATCGTCCATGAGTAGAACGCTTGTCCGCCGTCGGGTGACATCGGGCTGGGGAAACCACCAGGGCCACGCTTGCCCAACGATAACAACCGCACCGACTCGCGGCTCCGACCAGTCCGAGCGGCAATATCGTCAATGCTCACCATGTCCTCGGTATTGATACCGGTAGCCTCAAACCCTGCGCGGGTAATGTCGGTTAGAACCGTGAGAATCGCCTCGATCATCGACGGTGCGTCCCGAGACACCATGAGATAACCACTCCCGTTGGGAGACGTGACCGGCCCGCAATCGTCTAGGCCAGCCTCAAACATCGCATCGAACTCGGCGTCCGTGGTTGGCCCGCGGTCTAGGCGGACGCTGAAAACGTGCAGAGCCATCGCTCAGTCCCTTCCATGTTGGTGTTGCTTCATAAATCGCCGATATGACTCGGCTTCGTGCTCAGGGACTCGCGGTGTTGACCAGATCGCATACCCTTGACCGCATCGGCGGCAAGTCAAGACGCCCCAACGGTGGCCACGGTGGATTTCTTCCACTGTGAAGCGGGTTGTATCGATTGCCTTGAGTGTGTCGGCAATCACCTTGTTGGGGTGTCGTCCCTTGCTGACCATGGGTTAAACCTACCTAATCTGTTGGATAGATGCAACACACTGTTAATGGTTGGGGTAGGGGCCCTCACTGCCCCTACCCCTGTCGGTTTGGTCTGGTTCAGGCGGCTAGCGCCTGCTCGGCCTGCTGGCCTTGGATGCGCTCCCAGTAGGCCAACTGGTTGCGCTGGTCGGCCATCAACGCCCGCCATCTTGGCGAGCCTTGGTGTTCAGGCGTCCAGCGTTCTAGCCGCCGGATTTCAGCCTTGATCTTCGCGATTCGATTGGCGATTGCCCTGGGATGGTGGCGCCTGTCGGTTGTCCGCTGGGCTGCTTCCAGCCGCCGCCCAACCTGTTCGACGGCCTTGGCGGTTTCTTGGCAAGCCGCCCCCGCCGCGTCAACTCGCTTTGATGCGGCGTTGAACTGGCGGCGGTGCCGGCCCGCGTGGATTGGTTGCCCGTCCCTTGTCGGCAAGCTGTCCATCGCCGCGCCGAACCGGTCTAACGCGGCGGTTTGCGCCGCCTCTTTCCGCCCGAGCTTGGCTTCCAGCGCTTCAACTCGGTCGGCCTGTCTAGCCAGCTTGCCTTCTTCCGCCTCGGCAAAATCGGCGACGTCGTATGAGACATTCTGGGTCACGGTGAATCCAGCATCCTCAAGCGCCCTTGCAAGCTTGTCGATTCGCCAGTCTTTGGGCAGATGGTCCCGTGTCTGGGGCAGGTACCAAGCGCTTAGTTTTGGTGACCAGCGAGCGCCACCCGCCTTCAGCGGGTCGGCTGTCCCGTCGCCTCTGGTTGTGCCCCTAACGATGGTGCCACCCTGGTAGGTGTGCTCGATGGTGATGCCCGCCTGGTCGGCGCTTTGCGCTGTGGTAGCTGCCTCCTTGGCTTCGGCCACCATCTTGTCAACGGCCTCGATGAGAGGCGCGTGCCACCGGTCGAAGATTCTCCCGACCCTGTCGGCTTGCGTCTCAGCCTTGAGTGGCTCAGTTTCGGGATCATCTGATGGCGTTGGCTCTGCCACCAGGTCGACCTCGGTCGCCGCTGGCGGTGTCTGACCGGTGCTGTTCCTTGGTGTTGTCTCCCAGTAGGCCAGCAGCGCGGCGCTTGCGTAGCGCCGAGCCCGCTTGGCCGTCCATGCCCAAAGCTTGGCCGGGTCGATGTCCTCATCCAGACCGGCCTGGCTGAGCATGTCGCCACTGGTGGCAGTCATGGCGGCAGCAACCTCGCTGGCCACCTGGTCAGTGTCGGCATTGCCTGCTTTTACGCGCTGCCCGCAACCGGGAGTCGCTTCGACCAGTTGCGCCGCGTTAAAAACCGTATAGCGTTAG
>JAITVZ010000019.1 GCA_031285505.1 Propionibacteriaceae bacterium | reverse complement strand
TCAACGACTCCATCGGGTTGTAACCGAGGAAGGCGGCGAACAGGGCCGAAGTCGGCGGCATGTTGGCCACCTGTTGGGCGGTGTCCGTCGGCACACCGGCAGCCAACAGGGCGGTGTTGAGCACGTCGGGCAGATGGTGCGACAAACCGAGGATCAAGATGGTGAAGTAAAGGGTCATCGACAAGGCTGTGCCGGTGTTCTGGAAGGTCGAGCGCATGCCTGACGAGGCGCCGCGTTGGGCCGGAGGCACGGCGTTCATGATCGCCGAGGTGTTCGGCGCGGCGAACATGCCCATGCCGATGCCGAGCACCGCCAAGATGACGAAGAAGACAGCCGGGTGGAAATCGGCCGGCAAAAGGTTGAGCGCCAGGAAACCAAGCACCGAGATGGCCATGCCACCCGTGGCGAACCAGCGTGCTCCGAAACGATCCGACAAGCGGCCACACAGGGGCCCCATGATGAAGAAACCGCCCATCATCGGCAGCATATAGATGCCCGACCACAGCGGCGTCGACTCGAAGGAATAGCCATGCAGGGGCAGCCAGATGCCCTGCAGCCAAATCACCAGGATGAATTGTAAACCACCGCGAGCGATCGACGACAAGAACAGTGAGATGTTGCCGGCGGCGAAGGCCCGAATCTTGAACAGCCGCAGGTGGAACATTGGTTGCTTGACATGGAGCTCGATGACGACGAAGGCGATCAAAAGGACCACACCGGCGATGATCCCGGCGATGACCAGCGGGTTGCCCCAGCCCATCTTCTCGCCGCCATAAGGCATGATGCCAGAGGTCATCGCCAAGAGCAGCACGGTCAGACCGACGGCGAAGGTGATGTTGCCGAACCAGTCGATCCGCTGGGTCTTGTCCGGCTTCGACTGTTCTTTGAGCTTGAGGTAAGCCCAGATGGTGCCGAACAGGCCAATCGGCACGCTGACCAGGAAGACCAGACGCCAGTTGATGGCCGCCAGCACCCCACCAAGAATCAAGCCCAGCAAGGTGCCACCGACCGACGAGATCTGGTTGAGGCCCATGGCCATGCCCCGCTCGCCAGCTTTGAAGGCATCGGTGATGATCGCCATCGAATTGGCGAAGAGGAATCCTGAACCGACCCCTTGCAGCAGGCGGAAGATGATCATGATGGTCAAGCCGGTGCCACCCGACGAGGGCGTGAAGTAAAGCAGGATCGATGCGACGGTGAAGATGGCGAAGCCCAGATTGTAGAGACGCACCCGCCCGTAGATGTCTGACAAGCGGCCCAGAGTGACCAGCAAAGTGGCCGTGATGACGGTGAAGCCCATCAGCATCCACAACATATAGTTGGCGCCGCCAGGTGACAACGGATCGACCTTCATGCCGTTGAAGATCGCCGGCAAGGAGATCAAGATGATGTTGCCGTTGATCGAGGCCATCAACACCCCCAAAGTGGTGTTGGACAGAGCGATCCACTTGTAGGCCAAGCGTGGTCTACGCTTCGCCCCTGCTGGGCTCGGCGCATTGTCAGCTTGAGCGGCTGCAGATTGGCTGACAGGAACCGATGATGGGTGGGCCGAATCGGACAATGTCGCAAACCCCTTCCTGGTCGATTGTGACCAGCGACTCAGTTCCCCAAGGCCAAGTATAGGCGCCTGAGAAGCTGATTCACTGGCCACGACCGCCGATCAGAGGAAGCTTGACCCCCAGATATTAATATCGCTATCGATGGCGAACTTGTCGATCTCCGTCAGGGTGGCCTGATCGAAATCCAAATTGGCCAAGGCGCCAACCGTGTCATTCAGTTGTTCGACATGCGAGGCTCCAACCAAAGCTGAGGTCACCTCGGGGCGGCGCAACACCCACGCCACCGCCATCTGGGCCAGGGTTTGACCACGCTGGGCAGCGATCTGGTTCAGGCCGCGCACCCGATCCAGGTTGTCTTTGGTCAGCATCGAGCCGCGCCACGACGGCGCCCAGGACGCCCGCGACCCGGGCAGGGCCGCCGCATCCGTGGGCGAGTCCGCCTTCAGATACTTGTCAGTCAACAGGCCCTGAGCCAGAGGCGAGAAGGCGATGCAACCCATCTTCTGATCGGCTAGCACGTCGAGCAGTGACTCCCCCGTGCTGGCATCATCACCGCTGTAAGGCTCCTCGATCCAGCGGTTGAGCATCGAATAGGACGGCTGATGGATGATGATCGGCGTGCCCAGGTCAGCCGCCAGCGCCAAGGCCTCGCGGGTGCGCGGCGCCGAATAAGACGAGATGCCGACGTAACGGGCCCGACCGGAGCGGACGATGAAATCCAGCGCACCGATCGTCTCTTCGAGAGGGGTGTCCGGATCGAAGCGGTGTGAGTAGAAAATGTCAACGTAATCCAGGCCCAGACGCTCCAGGGATGAGTCGAGCGAATCGAGCAGATACTTGCGCGAGCCGCCAGGACCGCCATAAGGCCCCGGCCACATGTCGTAGCCGGCCTTGGTCGAGATGACCAGCTCATGGCGCAACTGGGCGAAGCTGCGGCGCAGATGCCGACCAAAATTGGCCTCCGCCGCACCGGCTGGCGGCCCGTAATTGTTGGCCAGATCGAAGTGGGTGATGCCCAGATCGAAGGCGCGGCGCAGAATCGCCTCTTGCTGGTCGAAGGGCACCCGATCGCCGAAGTTTTGCCACAAACCCAACGAGATGGCTGGCAGCTTCAGGCCCCACTTGCCGACATGACGATAAGGCATTGCACCGTCATAACGATTGGCTGCTGGGGTGTAAGCCGATGAGATAAGCATGAATCCTCCTTGAAACGTGTCACTGCGACTCTAGTGTCCCACGCCTTTGATTCGTTGCAGAATTGGAGTCATGAGTGGCGCCGCGCTGCGTAGTCGTGCGAATCGCGACAGGGCCACCATCGCTACTTCCTCCGCCTGGCGATCCACCACACCCGCCCAAATTCTTCAGGCAACGCATCAAAGGCGCGACACACCCGCGAATGGTTGGCTGATCGCAGCCCGGCAAAGCAGCGTTGCCCGAATAGCTCCGACCGCGTCCGCCGCAATCAGGGTCAGTCGAAGGCGGGCGGAGGCGGAGGCGGAGCGAGCGATGGATCCTGCCCTAGCCCGGCTTGGTCCAGCATCAGCGGTGCGCTGCTGACATAGAGCGATTGGCGCCCGTATCGCACCGGTTCAGCCGAACTGTCGGCCTGCTCCAGGGGGAGTCGATAGCGCCGCCAGGTGTCGAAATAGCCCCGGCTGGGAGGCAGCCAGAGCAACACGGCAGCCAGCGCCAAGGGGATCATCGCCGCCGAGAACCACCAAGTCAACAGGAAGGACAGACCTTGCACTGCCACTGCGATCAAAGCCGCCACCCGCACCCAGCGGCCGGCGCCAGCCCAGGTGTTGTAGGCCACCACACCAGCCGCGGCCACCATCAGACAGGTCATGGCAGCCACGGCGATAACCAGGGCGATGGCGCCAGCCGACACCGGATTCGGCCTTGTCCAATCGATCAACCGGGCCGATGACCAGAAGTTCTCTGGATCAGCCGCCACCTTGGTGCATTGCCACCACCAAGCGGCGAAGGCGATGGCCACCAGGCCAGCCGACAACCAGGACAGGCCGATGATCACCCAGACCCAAAGGGTGCGCACTGGCTCACCAGTGTGTTCACTGAGAACCGGACCATCATCCACTGCCAGTGGCAAGGGATCGATGGTGGCGATTGTGGTCATCAGGCCTTCATCGACCCGGTCTCCAGGCAACGGACGTGCCAAGAGAGGGCCTCGCGCAAATCGTGCGGCGTGTGCAAAGAGTTGGTCGTCTTCTCGGCCCGGTCGAGGTAATCGGTCAGCATGTCGCGATAATCGGGGTGGGCACAGTTCTCAATGATCACCCGAGCGCGCTTGCGCGGCGCCAGGTGCCGCAGGTCAGCCACACCCTGCTCGGTAATGATCACCATGACGTCATGCTCGGTGTGGTCGTGGTGCGACACCATCGGCACGATGCAGGAGATGTCGCCGCGCTTGGCAGTCGACGGAGTGACGAAGCAGGAGATGTAGGCGTTACGGGTGAAGTCCCCCGAGCCGCCGATGCCATTTTGCATTTTCGAACCCATGATGTGGGTGGAGTTGACGTTGCCATAGATGTCAGCCTCGATCAGACCATTGCAAGCGATGACACCCATGCGCCGAATCGGCTCCGGGTTGTTCGAGATCTCCTGGGGGCGCAAGACGATGTGACGGCGATAGAAGGCGGCGTTGTCATTCATCTTCTCGGCGTATTCCGGAGACAAAGAGAAGGCGGTGGCCGAGGCGACGGTCAGCTTGCCGGCGTCGATCAGATCGACCATGCCGTCTTGGATTACCTCGGTGTAGCTGGTCAGGTTCTCCAGATCCGATTCGAGCAAGCCGGACAGCACGGCGTTGGCGATGTTGCCGACACCTGACTGCAGTGGGTTGAGGTTCTTCGGCAGGCGACCCTGCTTGACCTCGTTGTTGAGGAAGTCGAGGAAGTAACCGGCGATGGTCTTGGAATCGTCATCGAGCGACTTGAAGGGGCTGTTGCGATCCGGATCGCTGGTCTCGACGACCGCCACCACCTTGTCGGGATCAACGCGCATCGTCGTCTCGCCGATGCGATCACCGGCGGCCATGATCGGGATCGGCCGGTTGTTCGGCGGCAACTCAATGCCGTTATAGATGTCGTGCATGCCCTCCAGATCGGCTGACTGCCAGGAGTTGACCTCCAGAATCACCTTGTCGGCGCAATCAAGGTAGACGTTGTTGTTGCCGACCGAGCTGGAAGGGATCAAGGCCCCATCTTCAGTGATGGCGGTGACCTCGACCACGGCCACATCCATGTTCCCCAAGAAGCCCTGGCGGACCTGCGGGCCGGAATGGCTCAGGTGAATGTCGCAATAATCAGTGATGCCGGCGTTGATGGCCTTGCGCATCTCTGGATCGGATTGATAAGGGGTGCGGAAGCTGGTGCCGCCCGAGGCGCCGAGGCTGCCGTCGAGTTCCGGAGCGGTCGAAGCGCCGGTGAACAAGCCGACTCGCAACTCTTGGCCGGCTTCAGTGGCCGCCTTGATCCGGTCGGCCAAAGCGCCCGGCACCTCTTTGGGGTATCCCGAGCCGGTGAAGCCAGAGACGCCGACGTTGTCACCATCTTTGATGAAGGCCGCCGCCTCGACAGCTGACATGACCTTGGCTTGGAACTTTGGGGAGCGAATGCGCGACATGGTGACCTTCCTGGCGAGTCCTTGGCAACTACGCCGACCAATTGAGCGGCGAAACGTACCCACTTAGTTTAGCGGCAGACTGCCGTTGCACCACATGGAAGATCAGCCACCAGGCAAGCAGTCCAGCAGCCTGCCAGAGCAGAATGCTGTCCGCAGAAGGCGACCCAAACCCCTGACCTGGCGCTCATTCAACCAACGATCAGGATCTTGACCAACCGCGCTGCATTTGCCCACCACCCCTAAAGGCTCCAAGGGTCATTGAGATCCCCCGGACCCAAACCCAGGGCCAATTCGACATCGCCGGCGCTGGCTTGGGGGTCCAAGCGAGCTTCTTGCAGGAAGAGCAACAGCTTGGGCATGACCGCCTGATAGTGCTGGCGCGCCACCTTTACTGTGATGTTCAATCGAGCGGCGATCGCCTCATAGGACTGGCCCCGAGCTCTGGCGGTCAGCACCTCGGTTTGGCGAGTGGTCAACTGCGGCAAGCGTTGCCGGCGCATCAGCAAGTGAGCCAGCTCGGCCATCGACGCCGGCACCGCCGTGCCACCAGCGGCCACAGTCAGTAAAGCTGCCTCATTCATAGCCAGGGGGTCTGACTTGCGCAGCAGGCCCGCTGCCCCAGCGCTGAAGCACTGGGCCAGGATCAGCAGACGCCACTCATCGGTGTAAACACAAACGCGATAACCGGCCTGCGTCAAGGCGCGCACCGCCCTGGGCCCTTGCAGATCCAGAGAATGGGGTGTGTGGTCAAGATGCAAATCCAGCACAACCAAGTCAGCGCTCAGATGCTGCGACAAGGCGCCATCGACACTGGAGAAGGCCGCCGCAACGTCGATTTCGGGAAAAGCCAAAGCGAAGGTGTCGCGGGTCTGCGTGGAGTCATCGATGACGATGATCCTCGGGCGGGCCACCTGGCCCGGCGCCGATCCATCGTCGCGGCGGGCTGATGCCCGATCTGGGTCAGCCGCCGCCTCCAGAGCACTGTCGACCAATCTTGGCTCGTCGCCGATCACCTCGGCGCCACCACGCCCCGTCGCTGCTCCCCGACGCATCTTTGCCAACCTCCCCTGAGGAACCAATGATTGCCCAGCTCAGGCTCAACCATCACTTCAAGAAAAGGATAACCGCTGCAATAGCATCAGGGAAGCGGCGATGCAGCATTGGAATTGCTCAGTTGACCGAACCCCGCAAGGAGACGCTGGTGCCCTGCCCCGGACTGGAGATGATTTCGACTGTCAAACCGTGGGCTTGAGCCACGCCGATGACCTGCGACCGCAGACCGAAAGAGTATTCGGTGCTGGCTGGGTCGAAACCAACCCCGTCATCGGTCACGGTCAGCACCCAAGAATTGTCATCTCGATCAGCATGGACCACCACCGTGTCGGCCTGGGCATGGAATTGAACGTTGTAGAGCAGCGAGTGGATGGCCAAGGCGACGCCATCAGCCACAGCCCGGCTGACCTCGACATCGCGGATCAGCGCCACCCGCGACTCGATCGGCATTCCGGCGAAACCGCGCAGCGCCTCGACGACGGTGCTGCGCAAATTGATCCGCACCGGCTGGTCGATCATCGGATTTGCCTGTTGCCAGCGCTGATGCAGCACCACCCGGCGCAGCCGATTGGCCTCAGCGATGGCCTGTGAGCGCAAGGCGGGTAGCAAATCGGCTGGGGTGTCCACCCGCGCCAGCTGAGTCAACAAGCCGGTGACGTTGTGGGTGTGGAATTGATAACGGGTCCGCTCCAGATCAGCCGTGGCCGCGATGGCTTGTCGCCGGTTCTGATCGGCGCTGATGGCCAGCTGGCGCACACCCGCTACCAGGACTGTCGGCACCACGCTAAAGATGACAAAGGTCAAGCTGTTGATCAGCAATGTCCCGTGATCGACGCCGGGAACGACCCAGGCTGCCGCCACATAAGTGCCGCCCCCTGTCAGACCAATGGCGATGGCTGGGAGCGCTGCCACCGGCGGCGATCGTAGCCAGCCAGCAGCAGCCGGCAGGGACCCAGCCGCATAACCGAATGTCCAGGCCTGCCAAGTGCTGAGCACTTCCGCGGAGCCAGTAGCTGTCAATTCAACCAGCGCCATGGCGATGATTGTCAGCCCCATATCGAACCAGCCCAAACAAGCCGGCAGGCGCATCATCGAGTGCCGACGCCAAGCCATCCCAAAAAAGACGATTGACCACAGGCTCAGCAGCGGGATCAGCACTGCCCCAGTCCAAGTCAGCTTGTTGATCGAGGCCATCCAGATCAGCGAGCCGTTGACTTGGAGGATGACGCCCAGTCTGAACAAACCGAATCCCCAAACGATGATCCGCTCAATCATTTCCTGGGAGCTGCGGCCATCGACCAGCTGATCCCAGAGCCGGGCTCGCCAGCTGGCTGACCGAACGCTGCCGCTGACAGAATCGGGGCCAGCGGCAGCGTTCGGTCCTTCCCCCGAAGGCATAGACATGCCTGGTCTTGGTGCCACGATTCCATCATGGACCCAC
>JAITVZ010000142.1 GCA_031285505.1 Propionibacteriaceae bacterium | reverse complement strand
TGGTGCCACCCGATCGGAAGGTCAGCGAGGTGCCGACCGCTGCCGCCGCCTTCAAGAGACTGGCCACCTCGGCCGCGCTGCTGGGCGAGGCCACCTGGCTGGGATAGAGCAGGAAGTGTGAGGCGTCGTGAGCGGCGGCCAACCGCTCGAAGTCGTCATCGCTGACCTGCCCTGGATTAGGCAGTGATTGCCGGAGGGCATCCACACAAGTGATTGTCATCTCCCCAACCTCACTCACCGAGGAACCGGAACCATACCGGTCAGAACCGTCGCTTGGAGCACCACCAACAACGCGAAGATGACCAGCAGCACCAGAGACCAGCCGATGACCTTGCGGAAGATGACCCCCTCCTGATTGACCATGCCAGCGGCAGCCGCCGCCACCGACAAGGATTGCGGCGAGATCATCTTGCCCATGCAACCGCCAGTGGAGTTGGAGGTGATCATCAGCACCTGGTGGCTCAGAGAATCCGCTCCCCAGACGCCCTTGGCGGCGTTGGCCTGCATCGAGGCGAACAGGGCGTTGGACGAGGTGTCGGAGCCGGTGATGGCCACACCCAGCCAGCCCAAGACCGGCGAAAGGAAGGCGAAGGCGAAGCCGGTGCCCTCAGCCAGACCGCTGCCCAGCGACAGGGTGATACCAGAGGCGTTCATGATGTAGGCCAGGCCCAGAACACAGGCGATGGTGACGATGGTCCACTTGAGCGTGACCACGGTGTGCCCGAACTCGCCGGCGGCCTTGCCCGGACCCATGCGATAGGCCAGCGCCGTGATGATGCCGCCGAGGAAGAGCAGCGTGCCAGTCGACAACACCGACCAGAGGTTGATGGAGGGGCTGACGCAAGGCCCGGATCCGGTGGCGTTCAGGCAGCCTTCCAGCCCTGGCCAGGTGATCACCAGGTGCTCGGCCGCGAAGGCAGTGATGGCCGACTTGACCGCCGGCAGCTGCGAGATGGAGAAGATGATCACGATGATGACGTAAGGGGCGATGGCGCCCCAGACCCGGGCCCCTCCGGTCGTCAATTGAGCGGCGGTCTTCTGCTCGGCACTGTGATCGAACTCAGCCAGCACCGGGTTCTTCGGCTTGACGAAGCGCAGGATGATCAGGATGCCGAGGATGCAGGCCACCGAGGCGAGCACATCGGTGATCTGGTAGCCGACGAAGTTGGACCCGACGAACTGGACCGCGGCGAAGATGGCGCCGGCGGCCAAGGCGATGTGCCAGGTGTCTTTGAGCCCACGCTTGCCATCGACCAGGAAAACCAGGAAGAGGGGCACCAAAACAGCCATGAAGGGCGATTGGCGCCCGGCCATCTGCCCGAAGACCTCAGCCAGGTGGGCTGGGTCGAGTTTGCCGTCACCGAAGACGCTGGCGGTGCTGGTGCCCAGCACCGTGATCGGTGCGCCCATGGCGCCGAAGGCCACCGGGGCGGTGTTGGCCAGCATGCAGACCACGGCGGATTTGAGGGGCTTCATACCGGCAGCCACCAGCAGGGCGGCGGTGATGGCCACTGGCGTTCCAAAACCGGCCAGGGCCTCAAGCAGGGCGCCGAAACAGAAGGCGATCAGGATTGCCAGGACCCGTAAATCCTTGGTGATGCCGCTGAGCAGGTCGCGCAGCACCCGGTCCCAGCCTTGTTTGACGCTGAGGTTGTACATCCAGACCGCGGGTATCAGGATCCACATGATTTGACAGATCCCGAAGAAAAGACCTTCCAAGGTGGAACTGGCGGCAAAAGCCCCAGGCATCCTCCAGACGAACATCGCCAGCGCCAGGGTCACCACCACCGTGGCCAGGGCAGCCTTCCAGGCTGCGACCTTGAAAACACCGAGCATGACAAAGAGCACTACCAGCGGTAAAGCCGCCACCAGCGCCGAAATCCACAGAGTTCCACCGACAGCGGCTGCGTTCTGCTGATACGTCTCCATTAGCGTAAGCACTTTGGTCTCCTCACTGAGATTGCCGATTTGGTGATTGTAGGACAATGTGACCAGGCTTGCAAGTCTACTGAGCCGGTTTGTTCGTCTTACCTAGTGACTGGGGTTATCCGTGTCGTTGCCGTGTTTCCTGGTGGTTGATGTCACTGACTGAATTGACCAGGTCCGTGACTGAAAGAATCTGGCAGTCACAAGTGAATGGCGGCATTGTTCCTTGTTCGTTGAGTTACGCCATCAACAGGATAACCGCTTAGTGACGGTGGCTGTTCGACAGCCTCAGCCACTTGGGCAACCATTAGTGACAGCGACCGGCGACTGAACCGATAGGCTTACTTCGATCAGCTTTGACAGCGTTCGAGGAGTTCATCGTGGTGCGTAACATCACCGTCACCTCAGTGGTTGACGCCGTGGTCAATGACCTGAAAGCGCAGGTCTTGACCCAGGAACTGCCGGCCGGCACCGCCTTGACTGAACACGATGTCGCCAGCCGCTATGACGTGGCCCGAGCCACCGCCAAAGCCGCCATCGAGCGCTTGGTCGCCACCAAGGTGCTGGAGCGCAGCACCAACAAGACGGCCCGAGTGGTGTTGCTCGGCCCCGATGATGTGCGTGACATCTACAACACCCGCATCTATCTGGAATCAGAGGTGCTGCGCCGCCTGGCCCAAAAGCACAGCTACCCCGCCAGCTCCCGGGCCGCCAACGCCGAGATCAAGGCCCTGTGGGCCGACGGGATTTGGGACATCACCGACCCCGACATGCGCTTTCACACCGACCTGGTGGCCCACCTCAACAGCCGCCGAACCAACCGGGTGTATCGATCACTGGCCTTTGAGGTCAAGCTGTGCATGTCGCAGATGCAAGACAGCCAACGCCTCAGCCCGGAGATCATCATCGCCGAGCACGATCGCTTGCTCGACCTGATCGGCGAAGGCGATGGCGCTGGCGCCGCCAGACTGCTGGACGAGCACCTGTCCCGAGCTCGTGAGCTGCTGGTCGGCGTGATGGGCGGTGTGGCTGGCCCCGAGTCCCAGTTACCCTGCAGTGTCTTGCCAGCCCCTGCAGCGGTCGGTGATCTTCAGCGAGCGTAAAACGGTAGCGCAGACGGCGCACAGCGTCGTCATGAGCGGAGCGAGCCCACCCCGAGCCCCAGTCACCCAGCAGCGGTCGGTGGTCTTCGGCGAGCGTAAAACGGTAGCGCAGACGGCGCGCAGCGTCGTCGTGAGCGGAGCGAGCCGAAGACCA
>JAITVZ010000121.1 GCA_031285505.1 Propionibacteriaceae bacterium | reverse complement strand
TGACACCGACGCCACCAGCTGGATCGCCAATCGGGCCAACCAATTGCTGCATGATCCGGCTCAAGTCAAGCGAACCAGTCAACGCGACAGCATTCAGTGGTTCGACTTTCGCACGCCTTACTGCCAATCACTGCCACTCGTGGTCGATTTAGACAACATCCGCCAAGCCGGTGTGCGGATTGGCGCCAATCCCCTGGGCGGCGCGTCGCTCCAATACTGGGAATACATCGCCGACAACTTCGGTCTGGATCTGACAGTCACCGACACCCGCTTGGATCCACAATGGGCCTTCATGCCACTGGATCACGATGGCAAGATCCGGATGGACTGCTCCTCGCCATACTGCATGGCCAACGTGGTGGCTGATCGCCACAAGTTTGACATTGGCACCGGCAATGACGCTGATTCAGACCGGCATGGCATCGTCACCCCTGATGGTGGTTTGCTCAACCCCAATCACTATCTGGCAGTCGCCATCGATTATCTGTTCACCCATCGGCCTGGCTGGTCACAGGCGGCCGGTGTCGGCAAAACCGTCGTGTCTAGCTCGGTCATCGACCGGGTAGCTGCCTCCATCGGTCGCCAATTGGTCGAAGTGCCTGTCGGCTTCAAATGGTTCGTCCCCGGATTGATCTCAGGCAGCCTAGGCTTCGGCGGCGAGGAGTCGGCTGGCGCCTCCTTCTTGACTCGGTCCGGCCAGCCATGGACGACCGACAAGGATGGCATCATCATGGACTTGTTGGCCGCCGAGATCCTGGCGGTCACCGGCATCAGCCCATCGCAGCGCTACAGCGAGTTGGAAGGTCGCTTCGGGGTGTCGTCCTACGCCCGCAGCGATGCTCCAGCCAGCCGTGACGAGAAGGCCAAGTTGGCACGGCTGACCCCTGACAATGTCAGCGACACAACTCTGGCCGGTGATCCGATCACCGCTAAGTTGACTGCCGCTCCCGGCAACGGGGCGCCCATCGGCGGTTTGAAGGTCACCACCGACCAAGCCTGGTTCGCTGCTCGCCCTTCAGGCACCGAGGACATCTACAAAATATACGCTGAGTCATTCAAAGGCCCCGAGCACTTGGCTTTGGTCCAGCAGGAGGCCCAAGCCGTGGTCAGCAAAGCTCTAGCCGCCTAGGAAAACGCTGCCTATTGACCGCTGCCGTTGCCGCAGCCACGCGCCGCATCCGGTCTCAGCCCAGCAACGAATTCCCGGCGCGGGATGCTAGGTGCCGTCGGGCAGGTCGACGCGCGGGCTGGCCACCGCCCTGATCCCGGCTCGCTGAATCACTCGTTGAATGGTCAAATCACGCCCATTGGGATCGCCGACGAAGCGAATCTCGTGCAAACCCTGATCGGCGGCTGCCGACTCGAAAGTGAAATGCCCATAGTTGAAGAGCAAACCCAACGGTGGTTGATTGACCGATATGTCTAGAATCCGAGTCAGCGGCATCGTGGCGACGTTCCGGTCGAAGACACCTTTGACCCGAAAGACCCGCATGTTGGTGATGACGAAACGATCCATCGATCGGACATGCAGCACCCACAAGCCTCGAAAACCCAGCACAGCGCCAACCAGCACCATGACCCACCAGCCAACACCAGCCGCTGGCGAGGCCAACATCAGCAGACATCCGAGGATGGCCATCAACAAGGGGCCAATCATGGCGATCGGATGTTTGACAACCTCATCAATCAGTCGCTCGTTCTGGTCTTTGAGCAGATACTGTTCGACATCCGGGCGTAGCAGTGATGGCCGGCCGGCCATCAGCTGCCTTGGCCAAACAGCGAGTTGAACAAGGTGGTGAAGAAGGTGCCGATCGCCTTGAAAGAGTCAAAGAAGCGGGTGACCGCATCAGCCGACTGCTGCGGTTGACTGAAGACATAGAACAACAAGAACGCAATCACGACAATGGCGAGGATGCGCTTAATCCATTTGCTCATGATGGGCCTTCCTGGGGCAACAGTTCACCAACATCATGCCCGAACTGCACCCAATCCTGGTGGATGTTGACCTGCGTGTCGCTGACTGATCGGCATGGATCGCCAGCCACTGGCATCGACAGCGACGATGTGGGAAACTGCATTTATGGAGAATTCTGATCTTTTCACATGCATTGACCATGTCGGCTATGCCGTCCTCAATCTCGATGACGCCATCAAGTTCCACACCGAAGTGCTCGGCTTTCACCTGTTGCACCGCGAAATCAACGAGGAGCAAGGCGTCGAGGAAGCCATGCTTGGCACTGGTAAGCAATTGCCGGAATCGACCCAAGTTCAACTGTTGGCTCCGCTGACTCCGGAATCAACCATCGGCAAGTTCATCGCCAACAACAAGGGGCGCGGCGGCATTCAGCAAGTTTGTTACCGCGTCGACGATCTGGACCATGTCAGCACGGTGCTGCGCGAGCGCGGCGTTCGCCTGCTCTACGATGCCCCAAAGACTGGCACCGCAGGCTCACGGATTCAGTTCGCCCATCCCAAGGACACCGGCGGCATTCTCTTGGAAATCGTTGAGCCAGGCACATCTACCCACTGATCAGTCACATCAAGTAGACTCAGCATCACCCTAAGGTCTTATAGGGTGATGCTGTTGTCTGTTTCTGAGGAGTTACCATGTCGTCTCCGTCCAGCCATGGCTTGGGGCCTATCGAGGACGGCCTGCCGGCCGTCGGCTCGTTCACCACGTCAATGCGCGGTTATGACAAGAACCAGGTTGACCATTACATCCGCGATTTGGAGCATCAGGTCGCCGAGTTGCGGGCCCAAGTGGCCCAAGCCACTGCCAGACCGGTCAACACCGGACCTCAACCGCAGACCGCTGCCGAAAACGAACTGGATGTTTCGCGCTTGAGCGGGCACGCTGCCCAAATCTTGCACGCGTCCCAAGCCAAGGCTGATGAGATCATCGCTTCGGCCATGCGCGAAGCCCAACGCATCTCGGCGGAGGCAGCCACCGCCGCTCAGGAGATCCGCGCCGGAAGCCAGCGCGAAATCGACTCGCTGCGCACCAGCGCCATGGAGAACCTTGTGGCCGTGCGTGAACAGCAAGGCGCCGAGCTGCAAAGTGTTCTCGATCGCACCAAGGCAGACGCCGAATCAGCCCTTGACGCCGCCCAACGCCACAGCGAATCGCTGATTGCCCAAGCACAGCAAGAGGCCGCCTCTTTGGTGCAAATGGCCCAACGCCAAGCCACTCGGGTTCGCAGTGAGGCCGAATTGTCGATGACCCAGGCCTTGGCCTCAGCCCAATCGTCGCGTGATGCTCTGGTAGCCGAGGCGCATCGATCTTTGGAAGAGGCCCAAGCCACCAAGCTGGCCGCTTTGTCAGAGATCACCTCCAAGCAGGAGACTGCCGCCTCCAAGCTGGCTGAGGAAACGTCGCTGGCCGCCAATATTCGTAACACCGCCGTGTCTGAAGCTGAGCAGATCCGCAACCAAGCCACCGCTCAGGCCCAGCAAATTCTGACCGCCGCACACCACGAGATCGCCGATCTGCAGCAAAAGGTCACCTTGGAGGCAGCCCGGCGTCGCGGCAAGCTCCAGGCTGATATCAATGCCCTCCAGCAGCGCAAAGCCTCTCTGACTCAGCAATTGGGCAATCTGTTCGGGCTGGGAACAGCCGCCGCTTCGCAATTCGGCGATGACAACTGGGAGGAGCTTCCCGAAGTCAGTTTCGACGCCAGCACCGCCCCACCGGTTCCACCAGTCGCCAACGGCAGCAGTGCCGTGGATGATCAGCACTTGGATCAAGCGCCTGCCCCGGTCTCAACGGCGGTCGATTCCCCAAGTCAGCTCAGCCCGGTCGCGTCGTCATCGTTGGGCGTCGAACAACCGACAGCATCAGTGACTCCTCCAGCGGCCGATGATGAGCCAACAGTTGAGATCACAGCACCGCAGGAGTCCCTGACAGCCATGCTCAACGCCACCACCGTTGAGCCAGAAGGCGATGAAGAAGCCAGCGCGCTTTCCACCGACAACGAACTTCTCCCCCAGTCATAGGGCCCAGGAGCTTTTGTCGCCTCAATTGGCGCATGCTGTCCTCGCCTGCTGGTGACGATTGGCTGGTCATTGGTTGCTGAACTGAGCAGGGCCTGACTGATCTGACTAAAACAGGGGCTCAATTAATGGCTCAATGCCGCGCAGCTCGTCATAGTCCACCAAGACGCATTCAAGGCCGCGGTCCCTGGCCAGGACGCGAGCTTGTGGCTTGATCAGCTGGGCGGCCAGCATGCCCTCGACGCGACTAAGCCCCAGCAGTGGGTCACGACGCATCAAATCAACATAGCGGGTCAATTGCTCGACGCCATCGATTTCACCACGTCGTTTGACTTCGACAGCGACGTAGTGCCCATCATCGGCCTGACAAAGCAGGTCGATCGGACCGATAGCCGTCATGAACTCTCGCTCGATCAGGCTTAGACCTGGACGCAGCGATGCCGGATGCTCCGCCAGCAATTCCTGGAGGTGGCGTTCGACGCCATCCTTGACCAGGCCTGGGTCAAGGCCCAGGGCATGATCATAATCGGCCTCGATATCGAAGAAGCTGATGCGCAATTGATCACCACTGCGATTGGTCACCTGCCACAAGCGACTGATTCTGGGGTCACCAGTCGGTGACAACTCGGTCAGCTGGCAAGGAGCGGCCATCCAATTGAGTGGCTTGAAAGCACCGTTATCAGCGTGAATCGAGACGGAACCATCAGCTTTGACCATCACCAGTCGCTTGGCGCGCGGCAAATGAGCACTCAAGGCCCCGGCGTAATCGACCTGACAGTCGGCCACCAGGAGACGCACCGTTCAGCCAACTTTGATGGTGCTGATGTGGCCACCTTCAAGCGGGCGCTGACCAGTCGCATCAGCTGGGTCGATGCCCTGGGTCTCAATCGATTCGATCACCGGCATGGCAGCGGCATCGACCGACCCAAGCACATCATAGTCAGGACTGAGTGGGTAACCATCCTCATTGATGATGATGAAAAATTGCGAACCATTGGTGTCAGGCCCCCGGTTGGCCATCGCCACTGTGGCGTAGGCGTAGGTTTCATCGCCAGTCAATTCATCGTTGAAGACATATCCCGGCCCGCCCGATCCGGTCGCCGTCGGATCACCGCACTGCAAAACGAAATCCGGCACCAAACGGTGACAGCTGGTGTCATCGTAATAGCCCTGCTCAGCCAGTGACACAAAGGAGTTGATGGCGCATGGGGCGAGCGACCGGTCAAGTCTCATGGTCACCTCGCCGGCGTCCATGGTCATGGTCACCGCCACCTCGCCACTGGCCGGCACGTCCTTCGACGTCGGCAGGTCGACCGGCTTAGCCGGATCACCCCAAGCGGTGTATTGGCAGCTGACGGTGTCGACCTGTCCTGAATCACCGACCGTGGGCACGCTTGGTTGAGCGCCACAGGCCGCCAATGAGGACAAGGTCACCGTGGCAACAACCAAGGCACAGAGAAACTTGCGTGGAACCATCAGGGCACTCCCCTTGCTAGGCTTGAGACATGGTCAATCTCACTAGGATATATACCCGCACCGGCGATGATGGGATGACCCGCCTGGTGGACAACCAATCCGTGTCCAAATCACATCCGCGCCTTGACGCCTACGGCAGCGTCGATGAGGCCAATTCGGCTTTGGCGCTGGCCCAATCAACCCCCAATCTGCCAGCCGAGTTCACCCCAGTTCTTCAGGCGATCAGCAACGACTTGTTCGATGTCGGCGCTGACATTGCCACGCCGATGGCCGATCCGCCATCTGCCAACGATTTGCGAATTACTCAAGAGCTGATCGACCGCCTCGAAGGCTGGTGCGACCAATTCGCTTCCGGACTGCCCAGTGCCCGCTCATTCATCCTGCCAGCGGGAACTGCCGGCGCCAGTGCCCTGCAGTTCGCCAGAGCTGTGGTTCGCCGGGCTGAGCGTGATGGCTGGCGGGCTGCCGAACACATCGCCGTCAATCCCTTGGCACTGCGATACCTCAATCGCTTGTCCGATCTGCTGTTCATCTTGGCCCGACGGGCGAATCAGTTGGCCGATATGCCAGAAAGCCTCTGGGCCCCAGCTGGGCACCCAGCGGCATGACCAGGCGTCCATCGAAGCATTTGCGCCCGGCCCGCCCCCTATCCAGTTCGCACGGCCATGCCGAACTCAAGGCTGACGGGCGCTGGCTGGTGGCGACGATGGCCGGGGCTCGAGCGGTCAAGACTTATCAATGTCCCGGCTGTCAAAGCCCCATCCCGCCGGGCATGGCTCACCTGGTCGTCTGGCCGGAAGAGTCACCATGGCCTGGTGAACGAGCCGTCGACCAGCGCCGTCACTGGCATAGTGCTTGTTGGGGTCGTCGTCGGTGATTGGTTGATCAACTTGCTGTGAGGCAGCAGGTCAGCGTTGTCGGGTGAGCGGCATTAGGTCTTGGATCAGGCTGCTCGGCGCGCCCTGCGGCGTTGGCTGAGCTCATCGGTCCAGTGCTGATCAGCGTCAGCTCCCGGCAATTGAACCAAGGTTCCCTCAATGTCATGCCAAACACCGGCCAGATCGATGGCGAACATCGCCTGGCCACCCTTGACCAGATCGATGATCTCATGATCGTCGGTACACTCGAAGACAGAGGTGCCGTCCGACATCAGGGTGACGGCGGTCAGATCGATATTGCCGCGCCGGCGCAGATGGCCAATCGCCAGGCGGATCTGCTGGAGCGAAATGCCGGCGTCAATCAGTTTCTTGATCACCTTCAACGCCAGGATGTCGCGAAAGCTGTAGAGGCGTTGGGTGCCAGAGCCCTCCGCACTGCGAATCTGCGGCACCACCAGATCAGTGCGAGCCCAGTAGTCGAGTTGACGGTAAGTGATGCCGGCGACGCTGCAAGCCACGGGACCACGAAAGCCCAAGTCTTCACTGACAGCCGAATAGTCACCATCAAACAGTGCCTCTTGGTCGGTGGCGGTGTCGCGTTGC
>JAITVZ010000101.1 GCA_031285505.1 Propionibacteriaceae bacterium | reverse complement strand
CGACTCGGACGCGCCACTCATCGCTACCCGCCAGCTTCTTCACGTTGACGGGGCGCGGCTGCGAGGCCAGCGTTTCGATGGCGGCGACCACTCGCTGAGCAATGGGCCGTTCCAGCTTCGACAATGCTTTCGCTGCCTGCTTGCTGACCTCGACCCTGTATATCACACCCACAACTATACCTTTAACCAGTCCCATCATCAAGTCCTATTACAGGCACATTCAGGAAGGATCAAACAAATGTGGAACAAACGATTCTGGCAAGCCGTCACCGAACGGGCTGTCAAAACTGCCGCTCAATCCGCCATCGCCGCCCTGGCAGCCGCCGGAACCGGCAGCCTCATCGGGTTGGACTGGGTAGCGCTGGCCGCCATGGCTGGATTTGGGGCACTGACCTCCGTGCTCACCTCGATCGCATCAGGGGTGGCGACACATGGCGAGCCATCCCTGACGAAGGCTGAGATCATCACGCAACCCGTCACACTGGGCCAGTGATGGAAACAGCGATCATCAGCGCCTGCGCGGTCATCGCCGCTGCCCTCGTGGCGGCGGTGGTCGCTTGGCGCGGGCACACCAACAGTCACGCCACCGCCTTCATCGCCAGCCTGGTAGCTCGCGTCGATCAGCTAGAAGCCCGTGTCGGTGAGCTGGCCGAACTAGTGCGACAACGCGACCAGCACAACCGCTGCCTATCCGACCATATCGACAAGCTAGAAGCCCACATTTGGGCCGGTAAACCACCACCGCCGCCAGACAGGCCAAACGGGGTTTACTAGGACTAATGGTGACCCATAGGGCGCGAGTTACCGCACGTATATAGCACGCGCTGGAATCGGACGATGAAATATTGCTGTATTTATCCTTGACAGAAGGTATTTTTCCAGAAATATGCCGTAGGTTCGAATCCTATCGGGGCCGCCAATCATTGGGCTGCGACGGTGATGCTGCCCAAATCGGCGGCTGCTGATAACGCCACGGCTAGATCTTCGGGCACTTGAAGCAGAACCCGTGAAGGCCCCGATGATTCCAACAATCCACCTGAGACCGTCGCAGGCACAGTGACAACGCGTAAATCGCGCCTGGAGGTGGCCGTACCGGACTCTGGGTCGGTGTACATGACCGTCACTAAGCTGCCTGGGGCCAACAATGCCAGGACATCTGGATCAACATCCAGTGGCGTGATGACGTTGCCAGCGGGTATTTCTGATTGTGCCACGAATGATTCGCTGGTCAGGATACTGCCTGCTGCAATGGCGGCAGACGTCATCTTGCCGAGCGCCGCGTCGGCATCAATGACAGCTGAGCTGGGGGCTAGTCCGATGGGAATGGCAATGGTTTCGATCAGGCTGGCGTCGAGGACTGTGCCGGCCGCGATACGCTCCTTGGCGGCATACACCGTCGTTGTGTCATCGTGACCTTGGGGCAATCCCATCCCAATCGACAAAACTGCCATCATGACGCAAATCGTTGCCAGCGCGCGGCGGTGGATGATTGAGAAGCGGGTCAGGCGGGTGAAAGGTTTCATACTCTTTACTATTGGCGCCCGGTGCGTCGATTTGCGATGATTGGCCAACTTTTTTCCAAATTGCATTGAACTGTCAAAAAGTCGCGACGCAAATCTGGATGTCTGGCGACAATGGTAAAGGCATGACTGATAATTCCTGGACTGCCCCAGTGGACTGGGCGGCGCTGATCGGCTTTGTTGTCGAGCAACGCTTTCCAACCCGCTCGAGCGATGAGTTGGTGTTGACCGTTTGCGTTGACAACCAAATGAGTTGGCTGCTGCGCTGGAAATATCCACCCGAGCGCGTGCCGCGCCGTTTGCCGCCCATGTTGACCGATGCGCTGCATGGGAGCGCTGATCGGTCAAGGCTGACTTGTTGGCTGGTTCATCCCGGATGGCAAGACCAGCAGCTGAAGCCCTGGATGGATCTGATTGGCGGCATTGACCAGATTGATCTGTTTGAGGTCTTCCTGCCCATTGGCGGTCGCTCTGGGCGAGCCGATGAGGACACAGCGACTGAAGCATTGCTTGATCAGCTGGAAACTGCCGCTGATCTTGATGATCAGCAACTGTGGCACGCTTTGTCAACGGTGATCGTCAGCTGGTCTGCTGACCCGCAGTTGACAACTCAGGACTGTTGTTTGGTGGCTCTGGCCACGGAGGTGCCCGTGGTCCGGGATCAGCTATGGCGTTGGTTGACGCCGGGTCGTGCCCAGCTCCTACTGCCCTTCTGGATAGCCGTTCTCGATGGATTGCCGATTCAAGCGCAGGCGAGCGTCACTGGGGTGATGGGGGTGACAGCTTGGTTGGCCGATCAGCCCCGATTGCTGGAGACTTGTCGCCAGTCAATGACGGCAAAAGTTGGCCGCCAGCATCCTCTGTTGGATTTACTCGTTCTTCTGTTGGAGTCTGGGCCAGATGCGAAGCTCTGGTTTGATCTGATCAGACAGTCAAACAACGAGGACTCAGTTGGTAGCACGGGACCGGATGGTTGAGCAACAATGCTCGAACGATTCGCTTGCTGTGGCTTCACAGCTGAACGTGGAGCAGGTGCCCCACACCGTAAGTGACTGCCATGGTCATGGCGCCGACCAGGCAGTTGCGCAGCATCGCCCGACCAACCCGAGCATGGCCCAGCCAAGCGGCGACCGAGCCGGTCAACAGTAGAGCCAAGATGACTGCCACGATCGTAGCGGGGATTCGCCAGTGGACACTTGTTGAGACCATGGCCACCAGGGGGATGGCCGCACCGATGGTGAAGGACAGCAAGGAGGCCAAAGCAGCCGCCCAGGGCGACGTGTGCTCGTGGGCTGATATGCCGAAGCGGGCTTCGGTTTGGGCAGCGATAGCGTCGTTTTGGGAGAGAGCGGTGGCTACTTGTTTTGCCAAGTCGGGGCTGAGCCCGCGCCGCTGATAGCTTTCTGTCAACTCGTCGAGTGATTGTTCAGGGTGGTCAGTCAATTGTGATCGAACTTGGCGGACCGCAGCGATTTCGGTGTCCTTCTGGCTGGAGACCGAAACATACTCGCCCCCGGCCATGGACAAGGCGCCGGCCACCAAACCGGCCAACCCGGCCACTAGCAGGGCATTGCTGTTGTCAGTGGCTCCGGCTACGCCCATGACGATACCGGCGGTTGAGACGACCCCGTCATTGGCGCCGAGAACTCCGGCTCGCAGCCAATTCAACTTGGCGGCGAGAGAATCAGGCTGGCGGTGGGACACACACCAATACTGCCAAGTGAGAATTGGCGCTTCAACTTAAGGGGGGACTTGGTGTGGACCCAGCCTTGCCGACTAGCGAGGCAGACGTTTGGCCAACGATCCACGGAAAACCGCTGGTCATTGGCTAGGCATGACCCAGTAGATCTTCGCTTGGGCAGTAGAATCAGCCAATGCTGGTCGTCATCATCACAAGCGACGACCGGTCTTGATCAATCGGTTGGGCTGGACAATCGATTGAATGGAGCATAGGAGACAACATGGAAGAGGCAATGGTCGACGGTTACGATGCCGCGCGCGCCCAGGAGAAGTGGCAGTCATTCTGGGAGAAGAATGCCACCTTTGCCACGCTTGATGATGGCTCCAAGCCCCGTCGATACATGCTCGATATGTTCCCCTATCCTTCCGGTGATTTACACATGGGCCATGCCGAAGCTTTTGTCATGGGCGATGTTGTGGCGCGTTATTGGCGTCTATTGGGCTACGACGTCATGCATCCGCTGGGTTGGGATTCCTTTGGTCTGCCGGCGGAGAACGCCGCGATTGCCCATGACTCGGATCCTGCCACCTGGACTTATGCCAACATCGAGACCCAGGTGCGTTCGTTCAAGCGTTATGGCTTGTCAGTTGATTGGTCACGCCGTTTGCACACCTCCGACGTCGAGTATTATCGCTGGACCCAATGGCTGTTCCTCCGCTTTTACGAGAAGGGCCTGGCCTATCGAAAAGCCTCTTATGTCAACTGGTGTCCGTCCTGTCAAACGGTCCGTGCCAATGAACAGGTGACTCAGGGTCTGTGTGATCGTTGCCATTCACAGGTCACCAAGCGCCGTTTGACCCAGTGGTTCTTCCGCATCACCGATTATGCTCAGCGCCTGTTGGATGACATGCCGCAATTGGAGGGGCATTGGCCGGAGCGGGTCTTGTCGATGCAGCGCAATTGGATCGGTCGTTCGACCGGAGCCCATGTCGACTTCGCGGTTGAGGGCTCCAATCAGCCGGTGACGGTTTTCACGACCCGACCAGACACACTCTATGGCGCCACCTTCATGGTGGTGGCTCCCGATGCGGAGATCGCTGCCGAGCTGGTGACTGATGAGTGTCGGCCTGCCTTCGAGGACTATCTTGAGCAGACCAAACAAGCCACAGAGATTGAGCGCCAGTCAACCGATCGCCCGAAGACTGGCGTTTTTCTGGGGCGTTACGCCATCAACCCGGTCAATGGTGAGCGATTGCCGATCTGGGCAGCTGATTATGTCCTGAGTGAGTATGGCACCGGTGTCATCATGGCGGTGCCGGCTCATGATCAGCGTGACTGTGACTTCGCCAGGGTCTTTGGGCTGCCGATCCGCATGGTGATTGACACTGGGGCGCCCGACCCGGCTGTGACTGGGGTGGCCACAACCGGTGATGGCGCGTACGTCAACTCCGGTCCACTCGATGGTTTGACCGACAAACCCGCTGGCATTGAGGAGATCTGCCGCTTGCTCGAAGAGCAGGGCAGTGGACAGTCCGCCACCATTTTCCGGTTGCGCGATTGGCTGCTGTCGCGTCAACGTTTCTGGGGTTGTCCGATCCCGATCATTCACTGCCCAGTCGATGGGGAGGTGCCGGTGCCGGATGATCAACTACCGGTGAGGTTACCGAACTTGCGCGGTGAGCAGTTAGTGGCCAAGGGTGTCTCGCCGTTGGCGGCAGATTCTGACTGGGTCAACACCGTTTGCCCGAAGTGTGGTGGCCCGGCCACCCGCGATGCCGATACCATGGACACCTTTGTTGACTCGTCATGGTATTTCTTCCGCTACTGCTCGCCCCATGATGAGCAGCAACCCTTTGACCCAGCGGCGGTGGCCCGCTGGATGCCGGTTGATCAGTATGTCGGT
>JAITVZ010000028.1 GCA_031285505.1 Propionibacteriaceae bacterium | reverse complement strand
CTACTCGTGACCGCACCCACCGGGTCAGTGATCGAGGTCATTGATCCCAACCCGTCATAGGTGTAACTGGTGGTCGCTCCGGCCCCATCCGTGACCGCCAGCAACTGCCCGGCGCTGTCATAACGGTAAGACTCGCTGCCTTGACCCGGTTCACTCAGGCTGGTCACCCGCCCGGCCTGGTCCCAGGATTGCTTGGATACCCGGCCTTCCGGGCTGGTCACCGACTCCAGGCGGCCATCCAAGTCATAGCCCATCGTCCAGGTTTGAGCAGCCCGGTCAGTCACCGACTCGACCCGGCCAGCCCGGTCAAAACTGTAGGTTGTCTCTTGGCCCAACCCATCAATCTCAGCAATCAACTGGCCGACAGCGTCCCACTCCCGCTTGGTGGCGACACCAGCCGGGTCGATGGTCTCCACCAATCGACCCAAAGCGTCGTAACGGTATTTGGTGCTGTCACCGTCGATCGTGGTTGACGCCAGCAACCCAGTCTCGGTGTAAGAATTAGTGCTGGTCACCCCGTCCGGGTCGACAGTCTCAAGCAGACGCCCATCCGGGTCCCAGCTGTAAGAGGTCACCCCACCAGCTGGGTTGATCTCTTCAACCCAGCGACCCAACCCATCCACCTGATACAGCCAGCGATTGCCATTCGCGTCGGTCATTGACTGCTCGAAACCAGCCGGATCGTAAGCGTGGCTGGTCACCCCACCCAAAGGATCAACCGTCTCCACCAGGTTATCCTCAGCGTCATACGTGTAAGACGTCACACCACCAGCCGGGTCTGTCATGCTGGTCAACCGCAAAGCCAAATCATAGCTGTAACTGGTCACCCGCCCGAGCGGGTCAGTCACACTCAACAACTCATCACTAGACCCATAAGAGTAAGCAGTCACCGCGCCAACCGGGTCAATCACCGACAACAACCGCCCAGCCGAGTCATAAGTGAAACCCGTCGTCGCTCCCCCTGGCGTTGTCTCGGCTGTGACCCGGCCACCCGCATCAAAAACCCGACTCGTCACCCCACCCATCGGGTCAATGACACTTGTCTGGTTCCCATGACTGTCGTAACCATAAACCCAATCCCGGCCCAAAGCGTCGGTCACCGTTGTGACGTTCCCCTGGATGTCGCGGGCAAACTCAGTCACCGCCCCCAACGCGTCCTCCACCAACACCACCCGACCCGCCACGTCACGCTCAAAAACCGTTTCCGCGACACCACCAGCATTATCCGGGGTTGTTTGCGAAACCACCCGGCCGGAATTGTCATAAGCAGTGTTGGTCTCTGCCCCACCCGGACTGGTCTGCTCGACTACTCGACCCGACCCATCCAAAACAAACTCGGTGCGCCCACCCAACTCATCCACCAACGCGGTCGGGTAAGCAAGATCGCCATACTCAAACATGGACCGGTCACCCAAAGGGTTAACCACAAAAGTGGACCGCAACTGGTCATCAAACCCATACACCCACACCTCACCCCGGCCATCGGTGTAACGAGTCTCACCCAGCAGATACTCGAAACGACGAGTCACCCCCAACCCATCCGTTTGCGCGACCACCCGACCCGTGTCATCAAACACATTCGACACGATCACCAGCCCAGCCCGGTTCGACACCGACAACATCCGACCCGCCGAGTCATAGCTGTAACTCGCTGTCCCCTGGAGCGCCACCAAACCCACCAATCGCCCAGCATCATCCTGGCTCAAACCCCAAACCCGGCCATCAGGGCTAGCCAACCCAGTCACCCGCCCCAACCCATCACTCGTCACGGCGATCACCTGCCCATCCGGCAGCGTGATCGACACCAACGGGCGGAACAACATGTCACCAGTCAACGACCCATAACCCAGGCTGGTCACCCCACCATCCGGGTAACGCACCTCCAGCAAATCCCCCAACCCACTCGGATGCGACCCATCAAACACCCAAGCGACACCATCCTCATCCCGCCACTCCAAACGATCACCATCAACACCCAGACTCGACCCCGACACCGGCGTGAACCCACCCACACCATCCGGGCGAAACAACACTGACGCGCCATCACCAGCCACCACCAACACAGTCCCATCAGTGAACCGCTGCACCCGGGTCGTCAACAAACCAGAACCCCAACCAGCCCCCACCCTGGTCAAACGCTCATCCAAACTGTTATAAAACAAACCCACACCAGTGACCCGCCCACCAGCACCCGACACCTCAAACAAAGACTCGCTCCGGGTGAAATTCCCCGTCGCCAACGCCACCGGATCCCCACCAAAAATCAGGAAATTCTGCTCACCCAAACCCCGCCAACGAGCCAACTGCTCACCAGTCGGCGGGTCAGGCCACTTATCAACCCCACCACCACACTCAAACCCAGCCCCCACCAGTTGATCCCCAAGCGCACGCGCCACCCCATCAACAATCAATTGGAAAGCCTCATCAATCACCGGGCGATCCCAATTATTATCAATAAACAACGCCTCCAAATGAGCAAACCCACCAGGAACACCATCAAACGCCGCGTAAGGGTAACGCGAATCAGCCAACACCTTCGCCGGGCGACCCGTATAAGTCGGCAAAACACCCGCCAAGCTATTCGCCAACTCGTTATCCGCCACCCCACCCCGCGAGTAAACCCTCGAACCACCATCAGCCGGGCTGAACCCCCACGGCACCCCATTAAACGAATTAAACGCCAACGTCACCGACACCACCGGATCATGCGCCAACGCCATCCCCGCCCGAACGCCCTGAGACAAAAACCCCTGCGTTTCATCAGTGCGCGTCACCACCACACTCGCGTCACACACCGCCGACAACTGGGCCGCCACCCCACTCGCCAAACGCACATTCAACGCCCCCTCCCTCAACGGCCCACCCGGACCCGTGGTATGAGCCACATCATCATCCGGATCCAACACCACCCGCGGCCGATCCGGCTCCTGCCTAGAGCCAATCACCACAAACTGTGACAAATGATCCAACTCACCAACCACCACACCCCGCGCCCGATCCCAAAACGACGCCAACACCACCCACGGGTCCCCATCCGACTCCCTAGTCGCCAACCGCACCAACCCCGGATCAAACCCAGCCAAATCCGCAGCCACGACCGGCACCTCAACCACCACACCCGGCACCACCACCGGAACCAGCGACGTATCTCCCGAACGACTAGCCGGAACCGGGTCATCCACCACCGTCGGGAAAGACGTCACCGACACCCCAGCACCCGTCCGCGCTGACACACCAACCACCCCACCCACCGGTGACCACTGGCCAGCCAAACCAGCCAAACCGGTGACCTCGGCATCGGACTCCGACACCTCAACCAACAAATCACCAGCGAGCTCACGACCAGAAAACACCAGCCGCGCCACCCCGGTCTCCACCACCGACGAGGCCCCAGCAACAATGGTCCCCACCCCGACCACCGGCCAGTCAACATCCCGCGACTCTGAAGGCACACCACCCGGATCCACGCTGGGTGACGACTCGCCCGCATCCGCTGCCCCATCAGTCGAACCTGACAAACCCGTATCGCTTGAACTACCCGCCGATGGCAACGGATCACTCGGCGCAGCCACCGCCACACCCACCCCAAACACACCCACCACCAACGCCAACACCAACCCACCAACCAGCAGCACCAAGCCACGGCTTCCCCTGCGCAAAACCATCATCACGAATCAAACCCCCGCGCTCCACGCCGACGAAACCACACAAGCAGCACCACACCCACCAGCCCAACCACCACTGCCACCATCCACGTACCATCTTGGCCAGCCACCCCCGACCCACCCGACGCCACCACCGGTTTACAAGCCATCAACTGCTCAGCATCACTCAAACCATCACCATTAAAATCCTCAACCCCATCAGCCAACCAAGCCGACCCCGCCACCACCACCTCAACCCAATTCCGAACCCCATCCCCATCAACATCACCATCCAACACCGCCCGCGAACACACACCACCATCACAAAGAATCAACGGCACAAAATCCGGCACACAATCCCCCGACCCATCCACCGGAACCACACACCCCGCCGACCCACAAACCAAAAACTCCACACCATCACCATCCGAATCAACCCCAGCCCGAGCACACCCCGCCGAACCACACAAACCCTCCTCAACCACATCCGCCAACCCATCCCCATCAACATCCAACCAACCCCGACGATCCACCACCCCAGCCGTCAACACCACGGAGCTGCCCACCGGGTCAGCAACCACAACCACCGGAGACAGGAAAAGGCCAGCCAAGAGCGACAACAACAGCAACAATGCCCAACGATGCACCCACCGACACCCAAAAGAAAACCACATATCTCTATTCTGACATGACCCCAGCAGAGCAACAGGCTATTACGTGAAATCGTTACCCAAACGTTACAAACCGAGGCCACTCGCCCAGTTAAAGCCCGCTTCGCCCCACCACAAACACACCAGTCGGCGCCGGGGGGAGGCCCGACGCCGACCGTGGTGGTGTGACGTGATCTCTGGCGGGAGAGTCACGTCGGACAGGGGTGGCACTGGAATTGACAGCGCCACCCCTAGGCTTTGCCAACTCCTACTGTTTGACCGCGTCGTTGTAGAGCTGGATGTACTGGTCGACGCTCAACGACTGAAGCTGACTGACATAGGCGTCCCAATCAGACATCGGTTGCTGACCCAAGATGAACTTGGTGTCGGCCGTGTTGACGGCATCACGCAGCGCGGTGTATAGCGCGCCGGTTTGTTGCAGGGTGTCGTCGTCCATCGGCGTCGGCGGCGCAGTGGCCGTCTCGCCCTTGTCGGCCATCTTCTCAGCGAAATCGGCCATGATCGGGCTGTAGTAGCTGAGCATCAAGTCCTTGTAGGTGCCGTTGGCCGGCCAGAAGACGCCATTGCCGAAGCCATAGTCAGGGGTCAGCATCTTGGTGCCCGCCGGGTTCAAACCCTGAGCGTTGTTGATGTCCGACATCAATGTGCGCACACCATCGGCGTCCTTGGTGTAGGTGCAAGTCGAAGAATCGGTGGCGCCGTCATCACATTGCACGCCCCACTGAGCGAACTCGACGCCCTCTTCTGAGAAATACAGCCAGTCGACGAACTGGAGAATTGCCTTGAAGTGCGGGTCATCAGCCAAAGCTGACGAGAAGATCATGCCGGAGCTGAAGCGCTGACCGCCGGAGATGAGGTCGCCGGCCGGGCCTTCCGGCACCCGCAGCATGTGAACCGTGGTGTCGATGCCGTTTTCCTGGATGGTCTTCTGGGCGTTGTTGGCGTCCTGATCGTTGCCGGTCATGGCGCAGGATTGGCCAGAAGTGAACTTGGCGGCAGCGGCGGTGTTGTCAGTGGTCGATTGGGTCATCGACTCCGGATCCATCAAACCAGAGGACACCAGGCCAGCCAGATAGGTGACCAACTCCTTGTTGCCTTCCTGCATACCGGCAAACACATACTCGCCAGCGTCCTCGTCCCAAACGGCCGAGGATCCTTGGATCGACCAGTCACCCAAAGAGGTGCCATAACCCGGTGAGAATTGGGCCATGATGTCCTTGGCATTGTTGGCCGCCGACAGCGGGTAACCGGAGGTGCACAGGCCAGTGTCTTTCAGTGCCTGAAGAGCGGCCTGAAGATCCTCCATGGTGGCCGGGTCGTCAGTCAACCCGGCGGCTTCCCACATGTCATCACGGACAATGATCGAATACTGAACCTTGGCGATCTCCATCAAACCGGGCAGGTGGTAAACCTTGCCGTCAGACTGAGCCTTGGTTTCGAAGTAGTCACGCAGATCCCAGTCGTCGAGCAGCGCTGAGAAGTTCGGCATGTACTCGAGGTAGTCCGAGATCGGCAACAACACACCGGAGCCGGCATAGGCCGTTTCCTCGCCGGAGTAGAAGACCGGCATCAACTCGGGCGCGTCGCCACCAGTGATGGTCAGGCCCCGCTTGGTCTGCCAGTCAGCGAAGGGGATGTCAGTCCTGGTGAAGGTGACGTTCTGGTTGGCTTCGATCTGGCTGAAGAGCAGCCAATCATCTTTGACCGGATAGTTCGGCATGTCACGATACATCAGTGAGATGTCGATCGGCTCGGTCGCCTTGAAGGTGTCGCCCACCTGGAAATCGTCCATCGCGCCAACGGAATGGGCGGCGTCGATCAGGTCAGTGCTGGCGCCCGATGCGGAGCTGGTCGCTGTGGAATCAGTGCCATCATCGACACCCGGTTGGGTGCAGCCTGACAGCAACAGGGCCAAGGCGGCAAAGCCGGCGGCGGCTCCGACCCAAGCCTTCGCTTCTCTCTTCATTGTTTTCCTTTCTTGGTGGCCCTCAGGCCTTCACCGCGCCGAGCATGACGCCGGACACGAAGTATTTTTGAATGAACGGATAGATACAGATGATCGGCAGGACGGTCAGCACCATCGCCACCGCCTTGATGTTGGCGTTGATCTGAGCCTGAGCGCCGACATCGCCACCAGCGGCGCCGCCTTGGCTGTTGGCCCCGGCAATCAGATTGCGCAGATACATCGTCACCGGGAAGAGATCCTTGTTCGACAGGTAGAGGAAAGCACCCCACCAGGAATTCCACATGCCGACGGCATAGAACAACACCATGGTGGCGATGATCGCTTTACTCAAGGGCAAAACGATCCGGAAGAAGACGCCGTAGGTGGTCATCCCGTCGACATAAGCCGCCTCTTCCAACTCCTTGGGGAAGTTCTCAAACGAGGTTTTCATCACCAGGAGGTTGAACACTGAGATGGTCCCCGGCAGGATCATCGCCCAGATCGTGTTCATCATGTGGAGTTCGCGCACCAGGACATAGGCCGGAATCATGCCGCCGGAGAAGAACATGGTGAACAGAGCCACCCAAGTGAAGAATGACTTGCCGATCAGATCCTTGCGTGAGATGGCGTAGGCGAAAGTGGTGGTCAAAGTCATGGCGATGGCGGTGTAGAGCACCGTATAGATGACGGTGTTGGCGTATTGACGCCAGAACATCGGATCGGAGACCACCACCATCAAGGTGTCTGTGTTGAAACCGACCGGCCACAGGCCGACTTGCCCGGCGACGATGGCGTGCTCACCTGAGAAAGCCAGGGCCAAAATGTTGAGCAAGGGCAGAATGATGATGGCGCAGAGCAAGACCATCAACACCGCGTTTACCACCCGGAAGACTTTGTAGCCGGTGCTGTCATGGTGGACCTTGCCTTCAGTGCGGCTCTTGTAGAGGCTGCCAGCATCTGGGGGTGTCATCAGGGCTGAATCACTCACCACAGACTCGCTTCCGTCAGACGCTTCGACAACAGGTTCGAGGAAATAATCAGGATCAAGCCGATGACCGACTGGAACAAGCCGATGGCCGTAGCCAGAGAATACTGAGGCACCATGCCCAGACCGACCCGATAGAGGTAGGTCGACAGCACATCGCCGGTCTGATAAGTCGCTGGGTTATAGATGAGGATGATCTTCTCGAAGCCAACTCCCAAGAAGGAGCCGATGTTCAACACCAATAACACGATCATCGTCGGACGGATGCCCGGCAGGGTGATGTGCCAGGTTTGGCGCCAGCGCGACGCCCCGTCGATGGCGGCGGCTTCATAGAGCTGGTCGTCGATGGTGGTCAGGGCCGCCAGATAAAGGATGGTGCCCCAGCCAACGGTCTGCCAGATCTGCGAGATGACATAAACCGGGCGGAACCAGCCCGGGTCTTGCATGAACAAGATTGGCGAATCGATGAGGCCCAGTCCCTGGAGCACCGAGTTGATCAGACCGTTGGAGGCGGTCAACTGCAGAATCAAACCAGCCACCAAGACGATCGACAAGAAGTGGGGCAGATAGGAGATGGTTTGAACAAAGCGCTTGACCCGCCGCGAGCGCAACTCGTTGAGCAACAAGGCCAAGATGATCGGCAAGGGGAAGCTGAACAGCAAGGACAGGGCGGCGATGATCAGGGTGTTGTTGAACACCGTCCAAAACGCCGGGTTGGAGATGAATTGCTCGACGTAGGTGAAGCCCTTCCATGAGCTGCCGATGATGTTGTAGGGGAAGGGCGAGCCAGGGATGTACTTGCGGAAGGCGATGACATTGCCGACCATCGGCACGTAACAGAAGACCAAGAAGTAGACCAGCGGCAAAGCCACGAAGGTGTACAGCCGCCAATCCTTGCGCATCCGCTTCCACTTCGACTGCCTGTGGCTGCGACCGATGGTCCCATCATCATGGCGCCAATAGCCTTGAGGCAAGCGAATTGTGCCGTCGGGCAGGCGCTTGGTCCCTCGAGGCAAACCCTCCAAGGGATCGGCTTCAGCCCTGCTCGGCAGTGTCGCCGCTGCCGCAGCCAGCGCAACCGCCATCATTCCCCCTTGAAATCAAACTTCACCGGAGCGACCATCGCATCCATCAGTTGTTTCGAAACACCATCGATGTGCTTCAAGTGCAACCTAGATCAAAAGGTGGAGTCAGTTCAAGATATCTCGGATAGCGACTAACGGAATGCCCCAGAGCAGAGCGCAGATCAACCAGCAAAAGTGCTTATCAAATCCGAAACAGCCCCATTACGATAGTTTCGGAGAAAGTTTGGCAGCGCTACCCGCTGGCGCCACAGTCCTGATTGCGATGCCCGCCGCCAGTTTTGTCGCGCAAGAGCGACCCTCAGCTGGCAGCGACCGCTGCCTCATCGCTGGCGGCGACATCCTGCCTGTTGCCCCGTCCACCGCGCAGCCAGACGATGTCACTGCCGGAAACGGCGAAGACCCGACCAGCCGCCGGTCCAGACTGACGCAGCGCCTGGATTTGACCGGCCAAGTCGATGACTTGGCGTTGCAGATGATCGACTTGGGCCTGCAAGCCAAGGATGCGGGCCACCCCTTCAAGGTTGATGCCCTCATCTTGCGACAGGTACTGCACCATGCGCAGACGCTCAATGTCACGCAGGGTATACCGCCGCCCTCGCCCAGCGGTGCGATGAGGCACCACTAGGCCAAGACGGTCATAGGTCCGCAGCGTCTGCGGATGCATGCCCGCCAGACGAGCCGCCGTCGAAATCAAGAACAGCGGCGCGTCCGGATCGAAGCGTTGCGGTAACCGGGAACTGTTGCGGGCCATCACCGGCCAGGTTTCAGATCAACCCGCGGATTGCCCTCGTCCGCCAGAGCCTCGTAGGCTCGCAAGGCTTCTTGGGCGGCAGTGCTCAGGCCCTTCGGGACGACCACGTTGACCGTGACCAACAGATCAGTCGCGCCTTTCTTCAGCTCCAAACCACGGCCCTTGACCCGGAAGGTCCGGCCCGACTTGGTGCCAGCTGGCACCTTCAGCCGAACCTGACCACCATCGAGGGTCGGCACACCGATCTCCGCCCCCAAGGCCGCCTCGACATAAGTGACCGGCACATTGATGGTCAGGTTGTCACCGGAGCGCGCGAAGAGGCGATCCGGGCTGACATGGACGACGACGTAGAGATCGCCGGCTTGACCGCCCGACGATCCGGCCAAGCCCTTGCCCTTGACCCGGATGCGCTGCCCATCGGCCACACCGGCGGGAATCCGCACCTGGACGGTCCGATTCGATCGGCCGACACCAGATCCGAGACAGACCGGGCAGGGGTTCTCAATCACCACGCCGCGACCATGGCAGGTCGGGCAAGGCGACGACATGCCGAATGAGCCAGTCGCTCGCGCAGTCATGCCGGAGCCGTGACAATCAGGGCACATCTTCGGTGCGGTGCCAGCTTTGGCGCCGGTGCCGTGACAGGCGCTGCAAGCCGTGTCAGCCGACAGGCGCACGGGCACCATCACCCCACTGGCCGCATCGCGGAAGGTCAGGGTCACTTCCGTCTCAACATCGGACCCACGCTGCGAACGAGCGGCTTGGGTGCGAGCGCTGGCGCCACCGCCGAACAAGCCACCAAAGATGTCGCCGATGCCACCAGACCCACCGGCCCCGCCGAAATTCAGGTTTGAGAACAGATCCTCAAAGTTGGCGGAACTGCTCCGGCCACCACCGGGGAACCCAGCGCCGCCAGCACCACCGAAACCACTGAAACCGCCAGACCCATAGAGAGAACGTGCCTGGTCGTATTCTTGCCGACTCTTGGCATCAGCCAAGACATCGTGAGCCTCAGTGACGTCTTTGAACTTCTTTTCAGCCTCCGGTGATTTGTTCTGGTCGGGGTGATACTGCCTGGCCAGCTTCCGGAAAGCCTTCTTGATCTGATCGTCGGTCGCATCCTTCTTCAGACCGAGGACGGCGTAATAATCCTTCTCCAGCCAGTCCTTTTGACTCATGACCGAGCCCTCCTAACTGTTCCCATCGCTGACCAGCTTGCCATCATGCTTGATCGGCGCCCGCATCGCTAGCCGTTTTGTCAGTCTCCTCCTGCGGCGTGACGTCCTTACCGCTGGTCGGGTTGACAGGTGTTGCAGCTTCAGGCGAACCAGCGTCGCCGCCAGCCTGTTCGCTGGCCGCGATCGACTCGTCAGCCTCAGCCACGCCGACCCTGGCCGGACGAATCACTCGCCCACCCAGCTGATAGCCACGCTGGAAGACCTGCGCCACCGACGCCACTGAATAACCGGGAGCATCGATGTGCATCAGCGCCTCGTGGATATGTGGATCGAATGGGTCGCCAACCGCACCGAAAGACTCCAAGCCATACTTGGCTCCGACCTTGGACAGCTCATCGGCCAGCATGGCCGCCCCGGCGGTCAAATCACCATGAGCTCTGGCCGCATCGATGCCATCCAGCACCGGCAACAGGTCAGCCACCACCGCTTCGATGCCACGTTGACGGGCGACATCACGATCGCGGTCGACCCGACGCTTGTAATTGACATATTCAGCTTGTAACCGCTGCAGATCAGCCGTCCGCTCGGCCAGTAGCTCAGCCAGGTCAGCGCTGCCAGCGGCGCTGGCGGCACCGGCCACGGCGGCCTGCACAGCCGCGTCGGCGGCCAAGGTCGCCTCATCGGTGGCAGTCGCCTGATCATCATTGGCCACCTGATCGACCAAGTCTTCGAGTTCCTTGTCCCAGTCTGGCTGAGGCGTGGTGTTGTCAGTCATCATTCTCCTGATAGGCCGAAGCGCCCTCCCCCGTGGAGGAGGGCGCTTCGCTAGTCATTGCTTACTTGTTGTCTTTGTCGTCGTCGACGATCTCGGCATCGACCACGTCATCGCCCTCAGGGGCGGTGGCGTCGCTGGCTGCTTGATCGGTCGGTTGCTCGGCTTCCCGAGCCTGAGCGGCCGCATAGACGGCTTGGCCCATGGCTTGCGCCTTGGTGTTGAGATCATCCATGGCGGCCTTGACGGCGTCATCATTGTCGGTGCCCTTGAGGGCTTCCTTCAAAGTGGCAACCGCCTCTTTGACCGGGTTCTTGACATCGTCGGTCAAGATGGCGTCATGCTCGTCGAGCAGCTTCTCTGTGGAGAAAGCCAGGCCATCGGCAGTGTTGCGCATCTCGACCGAATCACGACGAGCCTTGTCCGCCTCGGCATTGGCCTCGGCCTCGCGCACCATCTTGTCGATCTCATCCTTGCCTAGAGCCGACCCGCCGGTGACCGTCATCGACTGCTCCTTGCCGGTGGCCAAATCTTTGGCCGAGACGTGAACGATGCCGTTGGCGTCGATGTCGAAGCCAACCTCGACCTGGGGCACGCCACGCGGCGCCGGCATGATGCCGGTCAGCTCAAAATTGCCCAGGGACTTGTTGTCCCGAGCGAAATCACGCTCACCTTGGTAGACCTGGATCATCACCGAGGGCTGATTGTCATCAGCGGTGGTGAAGATCTCCGAGCGGCGGGTCGGGATGGTGGTGTTGCGCTCAATGATCTTGGTCATCACCCCACCCTTGGTCTCGATGCCCAGGCTCAACGGGGTGACGTCGAGCAGCAGCACGTCCTTGACCTCGCCCTTCAAAACGCCAGCCTGAAGGGCCGCCCCCAAGGCCACGACCTCGTCCGGGTTGACACCCTTGTGGGGATCCTTGCCGGCCAATTCCTTGACCAGGTCAGCCACAGCCGGCATGCGGGTGGAGCCGCCAACCAGAATGACCTCATCGATCTTGGCGATCGAGGTCTTGGCATCGGCAATGACAGCGTTGAACGGGGCCCGACAACGATCCAGTAGGTCCTGGGTCATCCGCTGGAACTCCGCCCGGGTCAGCTTGGCATCCAAGTGGAGCGGCCCATCGGCGCCAGCCGTGATGTAGGGCAGGTTGATTTGCGTCTCCTGAGCGGCCGACAACTCGATCTTGGCGCGCTCCGCCGCCTCTTGCAGACGCTGGCGGGCCATCTTGTCCTTGCTCAGATCGATGCCGTTGGCGTTCTTGAACTCCTTGACCAGCCAATCGACCACTCGCTGATCCCAGTCGTCGCCACCGAGGCGGTTGTCGCCCTTGGTGGCCTTGACTTCGAAGACACCATCGGAGATCTCCAGCAAGGAGACGTCGAAAGTGCCGCCACCGAGATCGAAGACCAAAACGGTCTGTTCCTTGTCGCCCTTGTCCAGGCCATAGGCCAAAGCGGCGGCGGTCGGCTCATTGATGATCCGGTCGACGGTCAGACCGGCGATTTCACCAGCTTCCTTGGTCGCCTGACGCTCAGCGTCAGAGAAGTAAGCCGGAACGGTGATGACCGCGTTGGTGACGGCCTCGCCGAGGTAGGCCTCAGAGTCGCGCTTCAACTTCTGCAGCACAAAGGCTGAGATCTGCTGCGGCTTATAAGTCTTGCCGTCGATGTCGACGGACCAATCAGTGCCCATATGGCGCTTGACCGAGCGGATGGTCCGCTCGACGTTGGTGACCGCCTGGCGCTTGGCCACCTCACCGACGAGCACCTCCCCACCCTTGGCGAAAGCGACCACCGACGGTGTCGTGCGGGCACCCTCGGCGTTAGGGATGACGGTTGGTTCGCCGCCCTCAAGAACGGCGACACATGAATTGGTGGTGCCGAGGTCAATGCCAACTGCACGAGCCATGTTTTCCTCCATGATTGAAAACTCTTGATGAACGCCCCAGTGACGCTCACAAAGTTGAGTGTAGTCGACTCAATGCAGACTGTCAAACAAAGTTGAGTCCGGTTGACTCAAGTCGCTTGGCGACATCATTCAAGAGCAGGCAGCGTGACTACCCGAGCAGCCAAGGAGGTGAAACCTCACGAGCGTCCCTTCGATGACTTGCAAGCAATGGATGTTTGTTTTGGGTTGGTAGCTTCGACGACCGGGTGCAAGGGAGTGTCCGATCTGACCGGTGGTGGGTGGCGCAGCACATCCTCCGAGCCACCCACCACCGTGCCAGTCCCCGCTCGGCCCTCGAACCGGGGTCCAGAGGATCGAGGCAGGTGGGTATAACCTGTCGCCATGGAGCAGCACGGGGACCGGCGCGGATTGATGGCCGCCGCTGGCGCCTACGGCTTGTGGGGCTTCTTCCCGCTCTACTTCCATCTGCTCAATCGCTCTGGCGCTTTGGAGATAGTCGCCCATCGGATCTTTTGGAGCCTGGTCTTCTGCGCAATCGCCATCGTCTTGACGGGTCGATGGGGTGAGGCTCGGGTGGTGTTGGGCCAGCGCCGACTGACTTTCTCCCTTCTGGGCGCTGGGGTGCTGGTCAGCCTCAATTGGCTGCTCTACATCTACGCGGTGATCGCCAACCAGGTGGTCGATGCGGCTCTTGGTTATTTCATCAATCCATTGGTGACCGTGCTCATCGCCATGTTCTTCCTCGGTGAACGGGTGAGCTTGGGCCAGGGCATCGCTTTGCTCATCGGTCTGGCGGCTGTGCTGACCATCAGCCTGGGGCTGGCCACAGTCCCCTGGATCGGGTTGGGGCTGGCATTGACCTTTGGCTTCTATTCACTGGCGAAGAACCGCATTGGCGCCCAGGCCAGCCCCTTCGTCGGGTTGGGCATTGAGGCGTTGGCACTGGCGCCGATCAGCGCCATCTACATTGTCAGCTTGGAACTGACCGGCCAAGGCACCTTCACCAGCATCGGTTGGGGCTACGCATTGCTGCTGGCCGTCGCCGGTCTGGTCACAGCCGCTCCCCTGCTTCTTTTCGCCATCGGGGCCGCCCGGCTGCCCCTGATCACCCTGGCGTTCATCCAATACCTCACCCCAGTGCTGCAATTCCTGGTCGGCGTGGTCATCTTCCGTGAAGCGATGCCGCCAGTGCGCTGGATCGGCTTCGGGTTGGTTTGGCTGGCTCTGGTGGTGCTGAGTGTCGATTCAGTGCGTCGGCTCCGCCATCGCAGCCCTCAGACCACCTCCACCTGACAGTTGGGGCAGATGTGGGTGCCGCGACCAACCACACGAATCTTCTCGATGATGGCGCCACAGCGCGGGCAAGGCTGCCCCTCCCGGCGAAAGACATGGGCGAAGCTCAAGTAGTTGCCCCGCTTCCCCTCAGCGTCGACGTAATTGCGATCGGTTGAGCCGCCGTAATCAATTGAGGTGCGCATCACCGCTTGCGCTGATTCCAACAGCAACGCCAGCTCCTGATCGCTCAGCCGTGACACCAGGGTGCGCGGATGAATCTTGGCCGCCCACAGGGCCTCATCGGCGTAAATGTTGCCCACTCCGGCCAGGACCGCTTGATTGAGGATGGCCGCTTTGATCTTCAAGGACGGATGACGGCGCATCCGGCGCAGGAACTCCGGAGCCGGGTCGCCTTCCAAGGGCTCCGGACCCATTGAGGCGATCAGGGGGATGGCCGCCACCGCCGAGCCAGGCATCAGATGGAGCCAGCCGAATTTGCGCTGATCGTTGAAATACAGGTGCGCGCCATCATCGAAGCTGATGATCACCCGCGTCGATCGATCAGGCAGGGCGTCGACCAGCGAATCGTTGGGATGGCCTGCCCCCCAACGATGGTCATGGTCAACAAAGACCAACTGGCCGGTCATCTTCAAGTGAGCCACCAAAGCCGCCCCCGTCGACAGCTCAAGGATCATCACCTTGCCCCGTCGATCAGCTTGAGTGACGCCGGCGCCGAGCAGGTCGCTGGTCAGATCGGCTGGCGGCACAACGCCAAAGGATTTCTGCGTCAGCACCTCGACCCGACTGATCACCCGGCCGACCACCAACCGCTGCAAACCGCGACGGACTGTTTCGACTTCAGGCAGTTCAGGCATGGGGCTAGTTTAGGGCGTCACGACTTGGCCGCCAGCTGCCGGTGCATAGACCACCTGCAGTGTCGCCCCAACCACCACCCCTGCCGGATGGGCCACTGGAGAGAGGCGGCTTGTCCCGCGGGTGGGTCTAGTTTCGTCGCGGTTCAAAGTAATAATCCCGGCGAAAATAGACCCCGCGGGCAAGGTAAGGAAGGATGCCCAGCAATGTGACACAACCCCCGTGGGCTGTTCCCGAGCCCAGGGGAGTTGCCTCACCGAGGACCAGCGGCAGCACCCCGAACCCGGCTGTTCCCGAGCCCGGGGGAGGTGCCAGGCCCGCTGGTCGCAGTCAACATCGCCCAGCACACCCCCACCGGTGTCGGGGGGGGTGTCGTTCTGGGGCGGGGGGCCCCCCCGCGCCCCACGACTGGCGCCCCGGATAAAAAAC
>JAITVZ010000100.1 GCA_031285505.1 Propionibacteriaceae bacterium | reverse complement strand
ACCTGGCTCAAGGAACAAATTCCCGATCAAGTGATCGACCTGATCGTGCTCACCACTGGACAAACGGCCTACAGACGACCAGACGGCATAGCCGTGATTCCACTAGCCCTACTAGGGTTATGACCACTACGGGGACCGTTAACCAGCAGCCCGCATGCTGTGCCAACTTTCGGCCCCAATAAGCGGCTGCCGTGCCACTTTTTAGAGCCAATCATTGGCGCTACTGCCACAAATGCTGACCAATCTCGATAGAATGCCCACATGGATCGCGATGTCATGGCCAAACTGCACCTCTGGCGAGCGGATGCGCGACGCAAACCACTCCTGCTGGAAGGACCCCGCCAGGTCGGCAAAACCTGGCTGCTGACCAAGTTCGGCGAGAGTGCCTATCAGAATGTCGCCTTCCTCGATTTTGAAGAGACCCCGACCCTGCGGTCCATCTTCGACGGCGACTTCGACGCCGCCCGGATCATCAGCCAGTTGCAGTTGGCCACCGGTGTCAGCATCACGCAGGGTCAAACGCTGATCATCCTCGATGAAATACAGGCCTGCCCCCGGGCCCTGACCGCCTTGAAATACTTCCATGACCGAGCTAACAACTATCACATCGCCGCCGCCGGATCATTGCTCGGCATCGCCCCTCACCAGCAGGCATCGTTTCCGGTGGGCAAGGTCAACTTCATCCGAGTTCATCCACTGTCATTCCTGGAGTTTCTTCGGGCCATCGACCAGGCCGACCTAAGCCAGGCCCTGGCCCATCCTGATTGGCCAATGCTGACACCATTCCACCCACAGCTGGTCAGACTGTTGCGTGACTACCTGCTCATCGGCGGCATGCCCGAGGTGGTGTCGGTCTTCACCACCAACCGCAGCTACGAGCAGGCTCGCAACGTTCAACTGGAGATTCTGCAGGCTTACGACCTTGACGTTTCCAAACACGCGCCGACTGACGAAGTGCCCCGAATCCGTTCCGTTTGGGCGTCCATTCCTGCCCAACTAGCCAAGCCACAACACCGTTTCCTCTATAACCAAGTCGGCTCGGGGGCCCGAAAGCGCAGCCATCGGGCAGCCATCGACTGGCTGATCCAATCTGGCGCTGCCATAGAGGTCAAGCTTGCGTCAGTGCCCCGTCTACCGCTGGCCAGTAACGACGACCCGGACTCATTCAAGCTTTACCTGGCCGACGTCGGGCTGATGGGAGCATTAGCAGGCCTCAGCCCGACGACCCTGCTGGACTCCAACCAACTCTTCACCGAGTTCCGCGGCAGCCTGACCGAGCAGTATGCCGCCATGCAACTCACACAGACATTCGACCAGCCACCGCACTACTGGACAAACACCGGGGGATCGGCCGAGGTTGACTTTCTGGCACAACGCCAGGCCGATGTCGTTCCGGTAGAAATCAAAGCCACACGCAACCTCAAAGCCCAAAGTCTGCGGGTCTACCGCGAGAAATACACGCCCGACCTAGCTGTGCGCTCCTCACTGGCCCCATATGCGCGACACGGTTCACTGATAGACCTGCCCTTATATGCCCTGCACAGCCTGCCTGACATGTGATGAACGCCGTCGAGCCGCCCGCCGAGATAATACTTCGCGCCAAACTACCGAACAAAACCGTGCCAAACTCCACAATTGAAGGGTGGTTGGGACGCCGACCGACACGGCTCGGTCAAATGACAGTTAGACCAGTCTTCGACTAGTCTAACTGTCATGAGTGTCACGATTGCTGCCTACGAGGCCAAGACCCACTTCTCCGAGCTCCTCGAACGGGCCACCAACGGAGAAACCATCACGGTCAGCCGACACGGCACACCCGTCGCCCAATTGGGCCCGATCACCGGCCCCCAACCAGACGAGGCCAAGGATGCCGTCGCCACCATCCGCCAACTCCGCTCCCCGTTGACACTCGGCGGGCTATCCATCAACGATCTGAAGAATGAAGGGCGAAAATGACTGGCTTCGTGCTCGACGCCTCCGTCACCTGCGCTTGGGTTTTCGCGGACGAAGCCACGCCACCAATCGATCAGCTCCTAGATCAAACCATTGCCGGTGGGGTCATCGTGCCACCATTGTGGCGGTCAGAAGTTCTCAACACCCTCATCCAAGCTTCACGCCGCGACCGCATCACCGTCACCCAGATCAACAATCTGTGGAACCAACTCGAGCGCCTGCCGATCACTGAAACAACGCACCGCCCCGAGGCCGCCATCATCGTCAACCTCAGCCTCAAACACAACCTGACCGCCTACGACGCCTGCTATCTGGAACTGGCCTTGTGGCAGCACCTGCCCCTGGCCACCCTCGACCAAGCCCTGATCACCGCGGCGACCGCCACCGGAACCCCGCTGCTCGGGCAGGGGTGAGGTGCGAGACGACACTGTCACCATCACCGACTCCACAACCCGCTGACTGGCATGGCCCAGAGCCGATCACCAGCCGGCAATATCCGTTCACCCGTATTCACCACCAGCCCGGCAATGAATCGCTGCCCCAACCGATCACGCAGCTTCGCCAGGCTAGACCAATCTGACCGGCCGAGCGAGGC
>JAITVZ010000061.1 GCA_031285505.1 Propionibacteriaceae bacterium | reverse complement strand
TTGGGTGTCAAGTACGCCCTGGACTTCGGCACCGTGCAGGTCGATAATGACCCGAGCCGCTACCCTGGTCTGGAGAACCTCATCGGAGCACCGGGATTCACTGAAGTTAAGCGTATTGGTGACGCCAGATTGTTTCGACTGGATGCTTGTGGATGATCCAAAACAGGCATCCAGCCATCCTACTCAGCGGCCCATACGGCACATATGATGTCAGCTTATCCAGCTTACCCAGGCACGTGAGCGCCACTGCGGGCAACCAGAACCGCCGCTAGGCTGATGCCGTCTGAACAGCTCGGTGCTTGGAGTAGCCGTTGCAGCACCGCTGCTTCAGCAATGAACTCCAGTTGATCGGTTTCCCCATCAGGATTTCCTAAGAAGCGCCCTACCTTGCCGTGAACGATCACCACCCGATTGCCCAGAATGCCTGAATCGGGGCAAATGGCTCCGCATGCCACTGGATCAAGCAGTTCCCAACCAGTCTCCTCGCCAAACTCGCGTGCAGCAGCTCGACAAGCCCCTATCGATTCAGCCACACCCTTGAAATCGCTGGGCTCACCCATTCCTCTAGGCAGTTCCCAAAGAGTGCAACCAACCGCCGGGCGGTAGTGCCGAACCAGAGCGACACAACCATCGGCCCGCCGCCCAATCACTACTACGCCAGGCAAGCCGGCTTGCAAAGTCAACTGGTGCTGTGTCCACTGATGACGATTGTGTTCCACCGGAAAAGTCTCCAATGTGATCAGTGGTGGGCTGTCCGACTGATAAACCACTCTCCGGCTCTCACTCATTGGTCACCTTCATACTCAGGTACGCGTCGAGGCGTTTTGGGGCAGTGTCCCGAAGCTCCGGGATGCGTGACCATGGAACTTGCAGGCATAGGCCGATGAAGGCGATGAATGCCACGATGAATGGCTGCGTCAGCACCTCAATTGACACCAGGAATGCTGCTACTGCTGCCACAATTACAAGTAGTGATGACAAGATCAGTCGTCGCACCGTTTTGACCCAAGTATGGCCGTGATCAGACGAAACTAGACGCACGCCGTAACTCAGAGACTTCAGCGCCCGATTTCGACCGAGCGCGGTGCTTGACCTGTGCCATTCGAGCCGAGCAGTTTCGGTGCGTTGACGGGTGAATGAATAGATGGCACCAGTCATCGCAGCCAAGTCGTCGGTCATTGCTCCACTCAAAGGAGTACTAGCCTTGATGATTGTGCGCGACTCAGTGCGTAGCCTCGGTCCCATCATGTCACCAGAAGGGTTGATCTCGAGCAGCTCGGCCTGATGTTGACGGGCAATGGCCAGAGAGTAGGCGGTGTCATACCAACGACGAAGGTCTCGCTTGGCTAAATCTGTAACATCAGCATCAGCTATTAAGGTATACGCATCTGAACGATTATCCGGCAGGCCCAGCCACAGCCTTTGCAACGGGGGATTGGGTATCGGTGTCAACTGCTGACGAGCTGAGCCCATGTCCAGACTCGAACGATCCACGTGCAGGAAGTCGATCTGACCTGCTGTCGCTGCTCGGATCCATGCCTGGCGGGCTCGCGTGAGCCTTGACGAGTTCCAACCAACAGTATGAGCGACCGAATCTGAGGACCATGAGAACGACTGCCGGCCATGGTTTGTTGGATGAATCAAACGATCCCACTCGCTGGCTAATGATTCAGTCAAACCTGAAACCATGAGCGGAAGCTTGGAGCGAACATCCATGCCTAGACAGTCCAGCACTCCTTCCGGGCCAAGTAGCAGGAAGAAAAGGCCATCCAAAACCTCGGCTGCCGTGATCACCGTCCGGCTCCCCAAGAGGTCAACCACTCGCAGGCTTGTGATTAAACGACTGGTTGCTTCGGTCGGCCCATGCTCAGCGAACAATCGTGCCTGGACGGTCGAGTCGAAATCCACCACCATGATCCTGGAATCGGTCATGATTCATAGCTTAGGTTATGGACAGCCTCACTCCTGAGCCGGTTTGCCTCGGAAGCCGGTTATCTAGCGCATTATCTGACCCCCCAGATATCTACTGCCACCCAGGTGGGTCCGGGCTCGCTGGCAGCGGCGGCCATTGCCCCTGCCTAATGTGAGGACACCCGGCACAGGGTTCACTCAGCGCTGCTGCTCTGATCGTCGTTGAGGAATTGATCGATCATCACGGCGGCGGCCTGCCGGTTGGACCACAAGTCGTCGATGCCTTCGAGTATGCGCAGTTCGTCGAGCATCTCCGGTTGGAAGCCGCAGGGGCGAACCTTGGCACCGACCGCCAGCGAGTTGAGGGTTTTAGATGGGAAAGCGCCGGTGCCGGTGCCGCGCACACCAGCCACCAGGTGGACGGGGTGTGCGTAAAGAATGTCTAGGTAGTCATCCCCCGAGACGAACCCATGGGGCTTGACCCATTCGGGCAAGAGCTTGAGTGATGGCCCATCAGCGAACACGTCTATGTCCCAACCGTCGTCATGCAGCTGTGTCATGGCTGACGTCAAGGCCGGAATGTCGTGGACGATGCTGAGGTTGCCGGCGTACAGGGCCCGTTTGGCCTGGCTGTCAACTGTGCGTGGCTCAATTGGCCGATCGATGGTCGGCCAGAAGCGCGCCACTTGCCGATTCGACCCCTGATAGTCGATGTTGCCACAGCAGGCGATCACCAAGTCCCAGGCATGCAGCGCTTTGTCGAGTCGCCAGCGCAGAATCGGGGCGAGCGCCCGTTGGATCAGACCCAGGGAGCGCAGATTGCTCGGCAGATAATCGTGCAAGTGGAAGATCAGTTGAGCGCGGGGGGCGTGGCGGCGCAGGGTGCGGATGAGGAAGCTATTGAGGAAGGGCGATGAAGTTGCCAGGACCGCTTCGTCGTCCGCGACGTGATCGCGAACATAATGTCGGATCGCCCGGTAGAAGTGGAGATAGTCAGCGACCACGGCCAATTGTGAGCGCCGGTTGCCGGTCTCGTGGCTACTGAGACGCTTGATCGGCGATGCCGGTTGAGGGCGTTCCCCGTCATGGAAGTGGCCCGATCCGCACACCAGCACGGTGTCATGCCCGAGATCGCGCAGCGCATCAGCCAAGCCTTCTTCCAAAACGGCCGAGGGCGAGGCGTCAGGCCAGAAATGATGGTTGATGACGTGGATTTTCACGGGTCAGAGTCTACTGGACCAAGCGCAATACCCTGGGGGTCCCGGGTTCTAGATAGAAGTGCAACGCCTTGCCTAGGATGTGGGGTGTTGAGTCTCACGTTGTAGGAAGGGTTGCGCTTCTATGGGTGAATGTTACCGGCATCTGGATTTGGATGGGCGGGTTGGCGGGTTCTAAACAGAAGTGCAACGTGTGTGGTCTGCTCCTGCTAGCCTTCTGTTAGCCACGGGCACCAGCATCCGTGCTTGGGGGGACCATCATGACCAACTTCTTCAACCTCACCGTCCAATCGGCAGCGGGTGAGGCCATCACCCTTGGTGACTTCCGCGGGCAGGTCATCCTGGTCGTCAACACCGCCACTGGCTGCGGCTTCACCCCTCAATACGCCGGCTTGGAGGAATTGCACCAGCGCTTCCGCGATCAAGGACTGGTCATTCTCGATTTTCCCTGTAACCAGTTCGGCCACCAGGCCCCCGGCAGCGACGCAGAGATCGTTGAGTTCTGCCAATTGCGGTACCACACCACCTTTCCGCAAATGGCCAAGATCGACGTCAAGGGCCCCGATGAGAGCCCGGTCTACAGCTGGTTGAAGTCCCAGAAGGGCGGACTGTTCGGCGGCAAGATCAAGTGGAACTTCACGAAATTCCTGATTGATCGGTCGGGCGCGGTTGTCGAGCGCTACGCTCCCGCCACCACGCCCGCTGCCATGGCTGGTCGGATAACTGAACTGATCGAGGCGTGAGCCGTTGACGAGGCTGACCGGTCAGTGATGGCAGGACTAAAGTGATGCATCCACCCAGGAACATGGCGCCACAATCGCGGTCGTGTGGTCGAGTGGCAGATTCCTGACGATGACTTTGTCGCCATGCCGGATCCGTCGGGGCATCTGTTCTGTCTGTGCAACAGCAACAAGAGGCGATGATCAGTCGGCTAGTAGCTCATCGACGAACTGAGGCGGCGTCTCCCATCACCCGCGAGCCGGTGATGGGCTTGAATAGATGAAGGTGGTTGATCAGTGTTTGGCATGACAAGAATGCCTGAGTCAACCCAGTCTGGTCCAAACACTCAACCCAGTCTGGTCCAAACACTCAACCCAGTCTGGTCCAAACACTCAACCCAGTCTGGT
>JAITVZ010000026.1 GCA_031285505.1 Propionibacteriaceae bacterium | reverse complement strand
TGCTGTTGCCTGGAGAGAATCCGCGACTGATCGACGAATGGCAACTCGTGCCGCAGGTGTGGAATGCAGCGCGCTCCGAAGTGGACGATCGCCGGTCCCCAGGGCAGTTCATCTTCACCGGATCGGCCACGCCAGCTGACGACATCACCAGGCACAGCGGTGCGATGCGCTTTGCCAGGATTTCAATGCGTCCGATGGCTCTAGCTGAGAGTGGCCTGGGCACATCTCAGGTGTCATTGGATCATCTGTGGCAAGGTGGGGATCACCTAGCGTCCGACCGCTTCGTTTTGGCTGACATCGCCGACGCAATCTGTCGAGGTGGATGGCCCTCCCACGAACGCCTAGACACTCAGACCTGCCAGGATCTCAACGAGTCATATCTTCGAACGGTCTCAGCCACTGATATTGTCACCATTGACGGCATCAAGCGAGACCCTCGCAAGGTCGGTGCCCTAATTTCAGCCTTGGGCCGTAACAGTGCCACCTACGTGACAAATCGTCGTCTTCAAGCTGATTCAGCGCAGTACGGCGCCTTGATCGATCCGGCGACAATAGCCAACTATCTTGACGCCTTGATCCGGCTATGGATCGTTGCCGAGCAAGCAGCTTGGGGCGGACACCTCCGCTCGTCAGCGGCAACCCGGAAGGCACCCAAGCGCCACCTTGTGGACCCATCCCTGGCTGCCGCGTCGATGGGCGCCGATCCGCACGACCTTATGCGTGAGCACGAAGCCTTGGGCCAACTCTTCGAATCACTGGTCTTTCGTGACATGGTGACTTATTCCCAGGCAGACAGTCTGGAAGTTCGAGCCTTTCAGGATGGATCCGGCAGGGAAATCGATCAGGTAATAGTAAAGGGCGACCAATGGGCTGGTGTGGAGGTGAAACTTAGTCAGATCCCACAGGTGCTTGATACGGCCGCCTCGGGCCTGATCAGCATCGCTCGGCGCATGACAACTGAACCCCGTTTCCTCGCCATTGTGACAGCGGATGGCACTGCCTACACTCGCCCCGATGGGGTCCACGTCATTCCTCTTGCCGCCTTATGCCCCTGATGTGGATTTGCCTCGCCAAGTCGTCAGGCATGACGAATTGGGCCAGCACATCCCACCACGCGCTCAAACTATCTGAGGCACCTCGACCGCGCACCCATCACTTCACACACGGTCCATCCCGCATTTCATGCAGCCACCACCTTCGCCAAACAGGCGACAAGCACCAAACCAGATGAGCGGTGGCAGACCATCCCGCCATCGACTTGACCCTCACAAGCAGCAGTCAGTCTCGTTGCTGCTCGGGGCGCTGGCAGAACGACCCTAGGCCAGCAACACTCCAACGACATGGACCCATCGACAACTATTCGAAGTCTGCCGCTTTCGCCTTCGCCCCTGATGCCGCATTGGCTCGAATGAGGCGCCCGGCCTCGATAAGGTGACGCTCCAAAGAACCGCTCAAATCTTGTTCGGGTCGGTTTCGACAACGTGCAACTCGTTGACACGTACCGCCGGACCATCGCTGACCGGGGTGCGGTAATCAAACTGGCCAGACTGGTTATCACTGCTGGTCCACTCCACCAACCAGTCACTGAACCCCGACAACTGAAAACGATCACCGGCATCATCCAAGTCACTGGTCACCATATAGGTGTACTCACAACCCGACGGCGCGTGATCACGCAACAACGAATCCCGCGACCGCACATCAAACGGGCTCGTGCAAGTCACACTGCCCTCATCAAGACCGCTGTTGAATGTCACCGACTGAAACGACACCTCCACCGACAACGTCACCCCATCGACCGTCACACTCGCCTGATGCCGGCCATACTGCAAACGATCACCCGCATCAATCCAAAACCACATCGGCGCGCCAACCCACCACATCACACCCTGATCCGGCCACTGATCATAAACATAAGCACTGGCATTGACCGTCGGCGCATGCAAACCAATACTGGCCACCGCCCGATCAGCCAACACCCGCGCATCAACCTGCGGCCTCACCGGCGTCGACAACACCCCCTCAACCCAATAAACATCACCATCAGCCAAATACGACCACCAAGCACAGGAATAAGGCGTGTCATCACCAAATCCCTCACGCCGATGCCCCAACCACAAGGGCGAATCATCCGCCAGCTGCCTGACCGAACAATACGACTGAAACTCATCCAACCAAGCCCGACCATCCAACCAACAATCCACCACCCCACCCCCAGCCAAACGACACTCCCGCTCAGAAGAAGCAGCACCAGAGGCCGAGCCCGAGCCAGCGGTCGCGCCAGGAGTCGAAGTGGAGCACGACAAGGCAATATCAAGGCCGTGTTTTGTCGTGGTATCGGCGGCAACGGAGCAGTTGGCACCGTCGGCTGAAGCTTCGACAACAATTGCAAATTGTAAAACCAGGCCAGTGACGGCTACCGCCATGCCAAATCTGCCTATCCTCAGCATATGGAGTCACCTGATTCACTGTCATATAACCGCCATACCTGATCTTGCTCCAAAAAAACAGCGTCAAAGCTCATTTGACTTCGCTCAACACGCCCTTGCGTCAGCACTGTTCCCTCCTTATTGCGGGTAGTCGAATTGGTGACGATATAACAGCCAGACACCCGCCAACTTGGCCCCATATCACTGCCACCCTCATAGATCGGCTGGACATCATCAACCGTGAACTCAGTCCAACCAGAATAGGTGTATCCCTCACCTCGGACAGCATTGAGAGCCATCAACTCGTCATTGATCATCGGGTTGATCAACACCGTGCCGAGTTCATCCAAATCACTGGCATATAAATTGGTCGCCAACTTATCCCACAATGTGATGTATTGCTGGACAATGTCAATCGCCCCCAACTGATCCGGCGACCAGGTCTTCGCCTCCGCCGGGCTCAACGTCAACGTCGCCTCCGGTGGCGCCGGCGGCAAAGGATCATGCGAAAACTCCTCCACACACCCGGCCAACGACAACGACAAAACCAACCCCAACAGCAACACCAAACCCCGACCACGAGCAGACCGAGCACAACCACCGACTAGCTGATCACTGGCATGCCGATCCCGAGTGCCAAGCAGCTCACCACCAGCCAAGCCCGGCACCTGCCGCCCCGAACCCTGATCCACCGAGCCAGCAGCAGCACCCAAGCACAATCCCCACCCCATGAAACTCCCATCCCGACAGCCAACCGCCGTCGCCATAGCATCATTTTCCCAAAAATGCAGCAACAAATGACAGTTATCCACAGGGCAATTTCGGCAAACTCGACCACACTCCACCTTATGACCCTCGAACCACGCTTCGTCGGCCACCCGATCACCAGAATCATGTTCAGGAAATAACACCACCAACGACACATCACCCCAGTGACGCCAAGACTTGTTAACGGACGATCGAGCCGTGGCTGGTCCAGCTCATGAACACGTCAGAATTAGGCCAGGGATGGTCAGGTACCGCTCATGCTCTCATTGGTACCATGAGCTTGAACATCAAGAACCCCGAAGCATTGGACTTACTCGATCAAGTGTCCAGCCAATTGGTGTCGTGAACGGTGGCCTAGAGAGCCCGCAAAAGGGATCATCGTTTGTGTCGTCATCGCCACACTTGACCTACCCGAGCAAAGCGGATTGCGGCGGGAACCTTAACTGGCAGTTAGAATGCTCGGATTAGCCATCTCACACACGTTTGACTAGCCCGATTATGCACGGATCACCAGCCCTCTCATGCAGGCAGGACTGGCCGGCTCATGCAACGATGCGACGGTTGATGGAAAGCCATCGGGGCCAGGAGTTTGGAGGGCCACCCCGTCGAGGCCGTGCCTGCCAACCACTTGACCATAAGACAGGCCTGCGAGGTGCCTGGCAAAGACCGTTGCAGCACTCGGATAGTGTACACTGGCTGGCATGGCTGCTTCCACAACTTTGACTATTCGCGTAGACCCCGAGATCAAGCAGGCCGCTCGCGCTCGCGCTGGCGCTCTCGGCTTGTCCATGTCCACACTGGTTGAAAATGATCTGCGCCAGTTCATCAATGGCCGCGCAGTCGTCATCGATGAAGACTCCTACATCCCGACCGAGAGATTGCGGGCCTCGATCGCGGCGGCCGATGAAGACACTGCGAACGGCGACTACACCGATGTCACCCTGGATAATCTAGACGATTACTTCGCCACCTTCAACCAGGCCAACAAGTGAAGATCGCTCTGGTCCGTCCAACCAAGACGTTTGAGAAGCAACTCGGACTCTTACCCGACCGTAAACGTAGCCGTGTATTGGAGGCACTACGCCTGCTGCTGGAGAACTCAAATGATCGTGCCCTGCGTCTACATGAGCTGAAAGGTCAGTATGAGGGCACCTACTCGATTAGTGCCGGTGGTGATTTACGCATCCATTTCAGGCTGACACTCGTCGGTGATTGCGAAGTCGCCAACCTTCAAGACGTCGGCACACACAGCCAACTCTACGGATGACATCACGCGTGTTCACGGCCTGAATTCGTGTACCACGCGCCAGTGAAACACACCCGGCATTGGGCAGGCCACCTCATGCCTGAGTTATACTCAGTTGCACACGGTATAACCGAAATAGCAAGGGATCACAAATACCGGCAACCATGACACCTGTGGCGACAAAACTGACTCCACAGGAAAAGAAAGACTTTCAGCGCATCACTGCTGAGATCGGCACGACACCTTCAAACGCCTTGCGGATGTTCGGCTCCGCATTCAACAGACGCGGCGGCTGCCCCTTCAATCCGTCGAACCCCTACAGCTACAACCAGGCCACGCTAGACGCGATGGAGGATGCCGCACTTGGCCGCAACCTTCTCGGGCCGTTCCCCTCAGCTAACGACATGATCACTGCACTCCTCACCGATGATGACAGTGATGATGCGTGAACTTGAGACAACCACTCGATTCAAACGAGATCTTAAACAAGCAAAGAAACGGGGCGAGATCTGACCAAACTTGCCTCAATTTTCCATGGCAGTGATGACGAGCACGGCGAAAGTGTCAGCCGCGCCAGCCGAAGTCAACTCCCCGGTGTCCACCACAACCAGCCCGATCCAACCACCAGTGTGCCTGTGGGCCAGCCCTGAAGCCTGACCACAGGCATCGTTCCCCATGAAAACAGCATTAGACTGCCTGTGAAAACAGCATTGATCGGCATCCAACCGCCTCCATCGCCTGGTGAAGTCCCCGAAGTATCACATCATCGATCCAGGCATGGCCTCACAGTTAGCCGGCGACAACTATCAAGGCCTCCTCACCAATGGCGATCGTCTCGGTCGAACCATCGACACTTTCACCATGGCGCAGCTACGACCATTGCTGGCACTCCATACACCCTCCATACGCGCCTACCACCTGCGTGACCAAGGGGGCGCACACGAAATCGACCTTGTCTTAGAATCCGCCACCGGCCAGATCGCCGGAATCGAGATCAAGGCTGCCAACCACGTCAACCAGAGTGACGCCAAACACCTCGCCTGGCTCCGTGACACCCTCGGACCCACCTTCACCAAAGGCCTAGTCCTCCACACCGGCGCCATGACCTACCCCCTCGGACCACGACTATGGGCCAGCCCCATCGCCAGCCTCTGGCGGTAACCCCGAACAGAAAACTTCGAACGCTGAACTAACCGCTAGTAATCCTCTCCAGCTCCGCCTCCTCACCACCGGCGTCTTGAAGATTGAATTGGTCTCAGTGCGATGGACCACTCGCCCGCGTTCACCGAACCGAAACCGCTCCACGTTGACATTCTTAGGTAAGGAAGGAGCGGAACACCGAAGCAGCGCCCTCACCTCCGCGCCACCCTGGGCACGTAACTGGTCACTTGCGTCACTAATGCCACCCTGGCACGCACAGGCTGGCGCATGCCTGTTCGCGACGATCGAATTGTGGGCCAGTTTTGATGGTTGAAAAGTGAGCCACTCCCCCAGGGCCTCAGAAACCCGTGCTAGGACCGCCTAACTCGTTCCTCGACCACGGCAGGGTTGCGCTTGTGGTGGAGGACGCCGACGATGATCACGATCATATTGATGCCATCGATGGCCGCTCAGACGTCACAGAGGAATGCCTTCACTGAGTGCAAGCGCAATCCGCACAAGTGGAGTGCTGATGCCTACGGGAAGGCCACCACAGGACATGTCACGAACGGAACTCACGGTCGAGTTAAGCTTTGGCATCAGCCCATTCCATGGGCGTCACGCGCCCGGATCGTGTATTTTCCGCAAGAGCAAGCATGCAAGCAGCTTGGGTGTCCAACGACGAGTCGCTGCTGTCATCAAGATCCTTCATCAGATCAGCGACCGTCGAGAAACTCCGCCCCTACGAGACGCCTGCCAGTCGTCAATGTCTCTCGCCCGCAATACCTGAGTGGCTCCAACCCGCCTCGATGGATCGGGAGCCTGACCCCGAGACATGTGGGACGACCAGGTATCCGGCTTCATGTTCAAGCGGGCTGACACGTCATCACGAGCCAGCCCAAGCCTTGAACTGTGGCGGAAACCGCTTAGCCCCACCCACCAGAACACCATTTGGCATCATGCATTCCCTTTGATGGACACTGGCTCACTGGAAGCATGACACCCCCAATGGATCGCTGCTGAGCAGCTCGAGGTCTTCAAATCCCCAGGAGGCTGGCCGGAACAACGGCAACGCCATCGTCTCGGCGATATGCAGCCGGGCCGGTATTGACGATCACGGTGTCCAGAACATCCTCGCCCATGCGTTCACGTAACCAAACGAGATGGCGTGTGTCACGCCTATCAATATCGGCGGATGACTTGACCTCAATAGCCACGATCCTTCCGTCGTCTCGGGAGGCAATAAGATCAATTTCGTGGTCGCCGTTGCGAGTTCGCAGATGTGACACTGCAATTCCGATGATGCTGGCGTATACCAGGATCGACTGAGTCACGAGCGATTCAAAAAGTGCGCCGAAGAGTGTCCCCGCCACCGGGATAGCGAAGCTAGTTGGGTTGGTCGAAGTCAGCAGAGTCTTAGCTGTGACTCCGAGCAGATGGGCAGCCAGAGCCGGATCGGCCAAATGGTGCTTTTGGCCGGACGCCAAGCGGCCCAGATGATGAGCTGGATCGCCCCAGGCAGGCAGCGGGTCAAGTAGCCACATTCGACCAAGTGCCTCCCGCCAAGCCAGAGTAGTTGCTTTCGCTGGCTTGTCTGTGTCATTTGGGCAGGCATTGTCCAGAATGTCTGTGTAGCTAGCAATCGTGCTTGTCGCTGCTGCGTAGGATCGCATCCAGTTGCGAAGCGTGGCTGGCCGACGGACCGACTGGCCGAGTTCAGGTAGATCATGATTGAAGACTTCTGACAGATACCCGTCCCAGGCGTCACGACGGAAGCGCGTTGGAACAGTTCGTAGCCGAGGGAACCCCCCGCGGGTAATCTCATCGGCATAGGTTTGGATGTCGGCATCGCTCTGGCCATGGATAGGTGGTCGATCCCCTGTCATTAGCTCGCCAAGGGACACCGTTGGTGTGTCGATGCGCCGTTCGGACAGCGAGAAGGGTCGCATGCGCAGATGCAGAATCCGCCCGGCGCCAGAATGCCGTGGCGCATGTCGCGGTGTCGCCGAGCCCGTTAGCAGAAACGAGCCGTTGCCTGCCCCATCATCAACACTGCGACGCACTAAATCCCATACTGGTGGGTACATCTGCCATTCATCGATCAGAAGGGGCCGTGTCAGCCTCGACAGGCGGTCAGGGTCCTGACGAAAGGCCGCGACCTCCGCTGGACGATCAAGGCGGACAGTAGCAGCCGCCAGACGAGAGGCCGTGGCGGTTTTCCCAACGGCTTTCGGCCCATCAATCGCACATGCGGGGAACGCTGACATCAGGTCTGACAAGTGACCATCCAGGAGTCGTGGCTCATAATCCATGCGTGCCAGCATACGCTCAACCTGGTCGAACTATACCTTCCGCACTGTTCCTACTGAACATTTAGCACCACATCTACTGCACGTTTAGCAGAACGGCTACAAACAGAACAGTCAATAAATCGCGACAGAACCAGTGATCTGGCGTCTTCCCGCAGTAGTTGACACTGACAGGGCCGGGTACCGCTTGACCCCACCAACCAAAACACCAACCGCTTCAGTCAAGGACTTCTGTTCGTTTGTATCGCGGGAGCTCATCGGCCCTGACAGGCCAGACATAGCCCATTGGCGGCGGGTGGGTCAGAGTTGAGATTGGCACATGATAGACAACGTGGCCCTCGGAACTGGATGCGGGGCGGTGGAGCGGTTCGTGTTTTGTGCCGCTGGGGGTAATTCTGTGCCGCTGGGGATATTCGAGGAGAATGTCAACCTCGTGACGCCCGCCTGATCACGCAGATGGAGCCTGCGAGGTGGACGTTCCGAACACGCGACTTCAGGTCTGAGTTGCATAGCGACAGGCTCTGTTAGACCAGCGTTGACATGGAAACAGGGTTGACTCGCGAGGGATGGTGGGTGGTCTTGACCGTGCAGCTTCGGTGCGGCACCATCGGCGCATGTCAACCGTGGTCTAACAGAGCCTAGCGACAAAGGTGTCGAGTAGATCTCTGAGGATGCGGGGATTGGCAGCAGCCTCGTCT
>JAITVZ010000021.1 GCA_031285505.1 Propionibacteriaceae bacterium | reverse complement strand
CCTCGATCACATGGACGCCAACCTGGAGGCCTTGCGTGAAGCCGCCAAGCTGATTTCCTCGATCAAGGACCGGTCCGAAGTGGACGCCTACATGCGTGAGCTGTCCTTTCTGACCGGTCAGGAACCGGCGGTGGTCCGTCGTGAAGTCAGCCGAGCCAGACAGCAAGCGATTTCTTCCAGCACCCGGCATGCTCCCCTGTCGTCTCGTGCGCCTTCCCCCAGGCATCACCCGCCTGCCGATCAGACTGTCAGCTCAGCCCAGCCGGATCGCCGGCCCCCCACGGCCCAGTTGCCGGCCGCCAACGACCGATCCTTGCTCTCGGAACGGGACCTGCTACGACTGATCCTCCAACATCCGCAGTTGTTCACTGCCACTGCACCATGGGACGACCTGACAGAACATGACTTCAGCAATGACGCCTACCGGGCTCTCTTCCGGGTGATTGCCAGCATCCCATTGCCTCAGGTTGGTTGGCCATCGCCACTGCTGGATGCGTTGAAACATCCGGGGCTGAAGGAGCTCGCGCTCCAACTCAGTGTTGAACCAGCAATGGTGCCCCTGGAAGCTTTGTCCGCCGCTCAATATGTCGCCAAGCTGAAGATCGCACCGATTGAACGACGGTTGTTGGACTGCCGTTCCAAATTGCGGCGCATCAATCCGACGAACGCCCCCGAGGCCTATCAAGCCATCTACAGCGAAATCGTCGACTTGGAAAAGCAGCGCCACCGCTTGATCCATGCCAGCACCGGTGAGTAGACCGAGAATCAATCCTCACGGCCAATGCCTGCCGGGATACGCTCCAAGTCATAATCGAGCAGGTTGCGTGCCTGATGAAAAGCGAAGCGGTCGGTCATGCCGGCCACATAGACCACCGCGCTCACCACATCCCCAGCCACTCCCGCCACCTCTGGTGGATCATCCAAGGCTGGGACCGCACTGGGATGTTCAATGTAGTAATCAGTCAAAGCCCGCAGCAAGGTGATGACGGCAGTGCTCTGCTCTTGTGACGCCGGTCGCATGTAAATGTGGTCATAGTTGAATTGACGCAACGCGGCCAAAGCCTCAGCCTCACCGGGACTCATCGACACCAGGCCAGAGCGCACTGTGTTTTCGATCAAGGCGGTGATGAACCGACGCAGTTGTTGCGACCGGCGACGCCCGGCTAGCTCCACCACCAAAGTGGGCAACTGGTCGAGGTCGATGACACCAGCGTGGGTGGCGTCCTCCAGATCGTGGCAGCAGTAGGCGATCCGATCGGCCCAGGAAACGATCTCACCTTCAACGGTGGCCGGCGCCGGCTCTGACCATGAATGACGACGGATGCCATCGAGCGTCTCAGCGCAGAGGTTCAGCGGCCGCAGCACGACATCTGCTCCCCACGGCCCATGCTGATAGCCGTCGGGCAAGTATCGGGCGAATGCCGTCTCAGCCGCGTGGCCGCCGGGACCATGTCCACAGTCGTGGCCCAGAGCGATCGCTCGAGCCACGTCGACATTGGCGCCGACCCCGCGAGCCACTGCCTCGGCCACCTGGCTCACTTCCAAAGCATGGGTCAAACGGGTGCGTTGGTGGTCTAGAGGGAAAACGACCACCTGGGTCTTGCCCGCCAGGCGGCGAAAGGCCGAGGAGTGGATGATCCGATCGGCGTCACGTTGAAAGCAGGTCCTCCAGGGGTCGGGGTCCTCGGCCAACCGCCGGCGCCCGGCGCCCTGAGCCCGTGTCGCACCGGCAGCCATGGCCTGATCCTGTTGGTCTTCACGGGCGATTCGACCAATCGGCGCAGCGCCACGCAAATGAGATTTACTGTCTTGATGGGCGGTGACGCACTGCTGGTCTTGATGCCCATGCATGGTGGATGCCCAGATGCGGCTGGCCGATGAAGTCTGCATGAGACGAGTATGCCGGACAGGAGTGGCAAAAAGCCCGATCAACGCAACTGCACCCTCCTTCGACTCCTACCATGTTGCTTCAAGGCTCTGGCTTGGGCAAGACTGCCATCTAATCAGGAGGGATCCATGTCTCAACCAACACCAGACCAAGCGGCACTGCCTACCGTCGCGCCATCGGCGCCGGATGATGGCACTGAACCAGCGCCATCCCCATTGGCGTCGCCACCCGAGAAACACCGTCGAGGACGGATGGTTGTGATCATTGTTCTCAGCCTGGCCTTGATCGGTGTCGCCGCATTTCTGGTGCAACGCTTAGTCTTTGCTCATCGGGCAAGCAGCTATTGCCAGATCTACATCAACTTGCCCGACAAGAGCCAATCGGTCAATGATGGCCTGGCTGACCAGTCGAGCGCGGACATGGCCGCCATTGCCGACTCATTTGCCGGCCTGGCAGACTTGTTGATCGAACTGAGTCAGGCTGGTCCGCCAGCTGCTGCCGTCAGCCCGCTCGACCAAAGCATCAGCGCCTTGGAGACCATGTCGACGGCGGCACTGGAGGGGTCAGACAGGTTCGCTGCTGTCTACCTGGACCAACTGCCGACCATGACCGACGCTCTCAAGGCTGTCGACACGGTCTCGCTGGCTTACTGCAACTAACCACCGCTGACATCGCCATCATCAGCCAAAGCCGGTCCCGTATAGGTACGCGATTCCAGCCAGCGCTCTGGCATCTTGACGTGACTTCGGGCGGCGCCCTGACGTCCGCGTGGCGCCGCCAAGGCGGCACTGGGATAGGATTCATCACCGTCGAGTTGCGCCAAAAGATCGTCTAGTTCCACCAAGGAACTGATTAAGGCCAAGCGCCCCCGCAGATCACCGCCGACGCGGAAGCCTTTCAGATACCAACTCATGTGTTTCCGCAAATCGGCCATGGCATGAGCCTGATCGCCGAACATGTTGATCAGTAGGGTCGCGTGGCGATGAATCATGCCGGCCACCTCGGCCAGGGTTGGCAGATAGGGCGCCATCGCCTGCCCGGTCAACCGAGCCGCCAAGTCGCGAAACAACCATTGCCGCCCCAGGGCACCTCGCCCGACACTGACTCCGGCACAGCCGGTCTGCTTCATCATTCGCAGGGCATCATCGGCTTCCCAAATATCACCGTTGCCGATCACTGGGATCGTCAGGGCGTCGACCAGCGCCCGGATGGCCGCCCAATCAGCTTGCCCGGAATAGGCTTGCTCAACCGTTCGGGCATGGAGGCAGACTGCAGCCACCCCGCACTGTTCGGCGATCCGACCGGCGTCAAGCATTGTTTGGTGTTGCTGGTCGATGCCGATGCGTGTTTTGATCGTCACCGGAACCCCATAAGGACCAGCTGCCTTGACAGCCTGATCGACGATTCGTTCGAAGAGATTGCTCTTCCAGGGCAGCACTCCACCGCCGCCGCGCCTGGTCACTTTAGGCACCGGGCAACCAAAATTGAGATCGATGTGATTGACCCCCCGCTCCCCACAAGCCACGGCCACGGCCCGTGCAACCATCGTTGGATCTGTGGCATAGAGCTGCACTGAAAAAATCGGATCGCCTGGATCTGCCACCATCCGCTCCAGAGTCTTGGGCGCTTTGAAGGCCAAAGCAGTGGCGGTGATCATCTCGCAGGTGAACAAGCCGGCTGGGCGAGTGGTCGTTCCAGATTCGGCTTGTTCCCGGCAAAGCTGCCGGTAAGCGGCGTTGGTCACCGATGCCATCGGCGCCAAGGCCACCGCTACCGGCAGCTGAAGATTACCCAATACCAGACTCATGCAATGGTCGCTCAGCACCCAACCAGACGCTCGGCCAAATAGGACGACAACTGATCCATGGCCACCCGCTCCTGGGTCATGGCGTCGCGCTCACGCACCGTCACCGCTTGATCATTCAAGCTGTCGAAATCTACAGTCACGCAGAAAGGAGTGCCAATCTCGTCCTGGCGGCGATAGCGTCGCCCAATCGCTTGGGTGTCATCAAAATCGGTGTTCCATTGCTGGCGCAAGCCGCTTGCCAAATCCTTGGCCACCGGCGTCAAATCGGCGTTTCGTGACAATGGCAAGACGGCCACTTTGACCGGCGCCAACCGTGGGTCCAGACGCAACACTGTCCTGGTGTCGACACCGCCTTTGGTATTGGGCGCCTCATCCTCCGTGTATGCCTCGACCAGGAAAGCCATCATCGATCGATTCAATCCAGCTGCCGGCTCAATGACATAGGGCAAATAGCGCTCACCGCTGACAGGATCGCGATAGGTCAAGTCCTGGCCTGAGTGCTCAGAGTGAGTGCCCAGGTCAAAATCAGTGCGATTGGCGATACCTTCAAGCTCGCCCCAATCTGAGCCTTGAAAACCAAAGCGAAATTCAATGTCAACTGTTCGCTTGGAGTAGTGGGATAGCTTTTCTTTCGGGTGCTCGTAATGCCGCAAGTGGTCTGGGTTGATACCCAGGTCGGTGTACCAGCGGGTCCGCTCGTCGATCCAGTACTGGTGCCATTGCTCATCTTCACCGGGCTTGACGAAAAACTCCATTTCCATCTGCTCGAATTCGCGCGTCCGGAAAATGAAATTGCCTGGCGTGATCTCATTACGGAAAGATTTACCAGTCTGTCCGATACCGAATGGTGGCTTCATCCGCTGTGTCTGCACGACATTGGCAAAATTGATGAAAATACCTTGGGCTGTCTCCGGTCGCAGATAATGCAGGCCGGCTTCGTCTTCGATGGGGCCGAGGTAGGTCTTCAGCATCATGTTGAAATCACGCGGTTGGGTCCACTGCCCCTTGGTGCCACAGTTCGGACACGGAACCTCATCCAGGCCGGCCGGCTTGCGCCCCTTGCGGAATTCAAACTCTTCCTCCAAGGTGTCGGCCCGAAAACGCTTGTGACAGCTGAGACATTCCGTCAGTGGATCATTGAAGACACCAACGTGACCGGAAGCCACCCAGACCTGCCGCGGTAAAATGACCGAGGAATCCAAGCCGACGACATCGTCACGGGCGGTCACCACTTGCCGCCACCATTGGCGCTTGATGTTCTCCTTCAACTCGACCCCCAGGGGTCCGTAATCCCAGGCCGCTTTGGTGCCACCATAGATGTCACCGCAGGGATAGACGAACCCCCGCCGCTTGGCCAAGCTAATGACATTATCCAACACCGACGCCATGGCACTTCCTCCCAATCGATATTTGGCGCACCGCAGAAGCGCACCACCATCCAGCCTAGCGGACCACTCCAGGCAACGCCGACGGGGCCAGTCCGGCGACCAGAATCAACACTCATTGACGATCAACGCAGTTGTAATTGATAATGATTCTCATGAAACTGCGAACCATGCTGACTGCCGTTGGGGCCACTGCCCTCGCCTCAATGCTCCTGACCGCTTGTGCTCAAGGCACGGAGAACCCCAGCAGCCTGGGTTCGTCCCAGGAGCTGTCTGTCGTCGTCGGCCTTTATCCTTACGCCTGGCTGACCGAACAAATCGGGGGGGAACTGGTCACGGTCACCAACCTGACGCCGCCCGGCGCCGAGCCGCACGACTTGGAGCTGACAACCGATCAGGTCGCCAGGATCGCCGAATCCGATCTGACCATTTTCGAGCGCAGTCTCCAACCAGCGGTTGATCAGGCCGTCGCCCAGGCGCAGCCAGCTCATTCCTTCGACATCACCAGCGTCACCCCGCTTGAGGAACATGCCATCGATGCCGATGGCACCTTGGAGGTCGATCCCCATGTTTGGCTGGATCCAGTCCGGATGCAAACCATTGCTGCGGCGATCAGCAGCCAATTGGCGCTTGTCTCCCCCGCCCATCAATCAACATTTGCCGCCAATCAAGCCAAGTTGTCCACCGAATTGGCCAACATGGACGAGGCTTACCGCACTGGGCTGAGCAATTGTCAGCGCAGCACCTTCATCACCACCCACGCAGCCTTCGGTTACATGGCTGATCGATATCATCTGACGCAGGTGCCAATCGCTGGGGTCGAACCTGACACCGACCCGTCACCAACGCGCATCGCCGAAATCCAATCCTTGGCGATCAAGGATGGCATCACCACCATTTTCTTCGAAACTCTGGTTTCACCAGTGCTGGCTCAATCAATCGCTGATGACCTGGGTTTGAAAACTGATATTCTCGACCCCATTGAAGGCATCACCAAAGAGTCTCGCGGCGACGACTACCCAACAATCATGCAGGCCAATCTAACCGCTTTGGAGCAAGCCAACGGGTGTGCCGCATGACCTGCCTGTCAGTCTCCAATCTCAAAGTCGAACTCAGTGGCGTCCTGATTCTTGATGACGTCAGTCTTGAAGTCGATGATCAGCAGACAGTCGCTTTGCTCGGCGATAATGGCTCGGGCAAGTCGACCCTGATCAAAGCGATTCTGTCCCTCATCCCTCACAGTGCTGGCACTATCGATTTGCTGGGGACAGCGATTGAGCGCTTCCATCAATGGTCGCAAATCGGCTACGTCCCCCAGCGAGCCTCGGTGTCATTGCATTCGACTACAGTCCGAGAGGTTGTCACCTCGGGAGTGCTGGCCAATCGCCCAATCGGTTGGCCATCGCGACGTGATCGCCGCCGGGTCGATTGGGCTTTGGAGACGGTTGGCCTGACCGACCAGGCCAAGCAGCTCTACCTGCATCTTTCGGGTGGCCAACAGCAGCGGGTGCTGATCGCTCGAGGTATCGTCAATCAGCCGCGTTTCCTAATTCTCGATGAGCCATTCGCCGGAGTCGACCTGATCAACCAGAAAGACATTGCATCATCGCTGGCCAGCCTGAAGACCACCATTTTGGTGGTGCTGCACGAAACAGAGTCCATGGCCGCCAACCTGGATCGGACGGTGGTGTTGCGAGCCGGGCGAGTGGTCTATGACGGGGCGCCCACCACCCTGGAGGACCTGGGGTCACATGAGAGCCAGCCTCCCGCCCGTAATCCCCTGCTAACCGGAATGGACCGTCCATGGATCTCCTGAGTTTCGCCTTTGTCCAACGGGCCCTGATCGCCGCAGCCCTGGTAGGACTGTCGTCACCGACTATCGGCACCTACATCGTCCAGCGGCGCTTGTCGCTGCTGGGCGATGGCTTGGGCCATGTGGCCATCGCTGGGGTTGGCCTGGCCTTGATGACTGGCAGTGCGCCGCTGCCCTGGGCTGTCGGCATCTGTTTGGTTGGTGCCCTCTTGATTGAGACGCTGCGCCAGCGCGGACGAGCCACCGGAGACATCGGCTTGGCAGTGCTTTTTTACGGCGGTCTAGCAGCTGGTGTGTTGATGGCATCGGTGGCTGGACAAGGCGCCGGTGGTTTGTCCAGCTATTTGTTCGGCTCACTCAACACAGTTTCCAGTGGGGATCTGTGGATCGTGGGGGGATTATCGGTGATCATTATTGTCATCGCCATTGGCTTGTCCCCCCAATTGTTCACTGTCTGCGCCGACGAAGACTTCGCCAAGACTCTCGGCTTGCCAGCACGCCTGTACAACTACTTGATCGTCGTTTTGGCAGCAATCACCGTGACCTGTGCCATGCGCACAGTCGGCTTGCTGCTGGTGTCAGCTCTGATGGTCATTCCGGTGGCGGCGGCTCAAAACATCTTCCACGGTTTCAAAGCCGGCTTGTGGGGCGCCATGCTCATCGGCTTGATTGCCTCACTGGGGGGTTATGTCACATCGATCTACGCCAACCTGTCCCCAGGAGCCCTGATCGTCCTGATCACCATCGCTTTCTTCGTCGTGTCCTGGCCGATCAGTGCCTTGTTGCACCGCCATAGCCGCCACATCGGATCATTAGGTCACATCGCCTCCGGACCGACCAATGGCTGACGTCAGCTCCTTGGCAGCCTCAGATCGCCAGACACGCCAGCGGACCTGGGTCTTGGACTTTCTGAAACAGCATCCCCATTTCTGGACAGCGCAACAGATTCATGAGCAGCTGCGCCTGGAGGGGCACACCATCAGCCTACCCACTGTCTATCGCAGTCTGGCCCGATTGGTGTCCACACAGGCAGTTGATCAACGAGTTTTGGCCGGCCAAGCGTCATACCGGCGCTGCTCAACCAAGCATCACCACCATTTGGTTTGTCGACAGTGCGGTGCGACCATTGAATTGTCGGATGCTCCCTTGGAGCAGTGGGTGCAGGCGACGGCTCAGGCTCATGGCTTTGCCGACGTCAGCCACTTGACTGAGATTGTTGGCACCTGCCCCGATTGCCAGATCGGCCGGCCTGCCTTGCAAGCCACAGCCAACCAACCCGGACGTGAAAGGGAAGAACGATGACAACGTTGCGTGCCTCAGCCCTGGCGGCTCTCGACGACCCGGTGTTTTTCGCCGACATGATCGCCTCAATCGCCCGCGGCGCTGAAATCGTCGCCAGCGACACCGACGGCGTGGTACTCCTGACCAGTGACGGCACCATCCTCCTGGCCAGCCACGACGCCGAGGCCACATCGCGGCAACTCGACTTGGTTGATCAGCTCAGATTGGATCAGCCCTACATCGTCACCCACAACGACGATTCCAAAGCGGTGGTCGCCAACCGCTACAACTATTCTTGGTTGACGCCCTGCTGGTCGGCGGCCTTTCTCGGCGAATCATTCCCAGCCAAACCCACGGATATTGACATTCGACAATTGGCTGACGACCAGATCGATGAAGTCATCACCACTTATGACCTCAATGGTCCTGACTATATCCGTCAACGCTTCGCCGACAAGGCGATGTTCGGCGCTTGGCGCGAAGACCAACTGCTCGGCTATATCGGCACTCACGCTCAAGGAGCGATGGGGCTACTCTATGTCTTCCCCTCATTTCGCCATCAAGGTGTGGCAGAAGCTCTGGTCTGCGACCTCGGCAATCGCCTGTTGGCGGCGGGACACCGACCCTATGATCACATTGTCGTCGGCAATGATGCCTCTGACCATCTGCAACGCAAACTGGGCTTCACCATCTCGACCCGGCAGTTGTGCTGGTTGTCAGCCGGGCGTTGACCGACCCATCAGGCCTGTTGCGTACTCATGACCACTTAGATCTCATTGGTCAAAGCGGCGATCATCGCTGGCAGGAAGCTCAACAACTGTTGTGGCGGATAGGGACCAGGATGGACGCGCGCCGTCTCAGCTTGGACTGATGCGGCCACCAAGCCTGCCTGATGAGCGGACAGTCCTTGAGCCATCAGACTGGCGGATATGCCGCCCAGACAGTCTCCCGATCCTGCCTGGGCTGTCCATGATGGACCAACCATCGCCCAGTCCAGACTGCCGTCTGGACTGACGACACACTGGCGATGGCCCTTCAGCAACACTGTCACGTTGTAGCGGGCAGCCGCTTGACTGGCCCATCGAGCCGGTTGCTCTTCAATTTGCTGACGTTTGACCCCCAGCAGCCTAGCCAATTCGCCTGCGTGCGGAGTCAACAGACAGGGCTGACCTACCGGCTGCGACAGCAAGGCGATGGCTCCGGCATCGAGCACCAGCGGTGCCCCAGTCGCCACGAATCTGTCAAAGCGCTGTTGGTTGTCTACCTGATCATCCCAGCCACTGCCCAGTAGCCAGGCATTGACTCGCCCCGGACCAAAAGTGACCGACGGCGCCAAGACCAGCAAGGCTGCATGGGCGACTTCGGCGCCACAAAAGCGGATGAAGCCCGCGCCGCTGTATAGTGCACCGAGCGTCGAGAGGATAGCTGCCCCAGGATAACGACTCGAACCTGTGTCAATACCGACGGCACCGCGGGCGTATTTGTCACCTTGCTCGCTCGGGCGAGGCCAGGCAGCCGCTAGTTGATCAATTGTCCATTGCACGACCTCACTCTAGTGTTCAAAACGATGCGCATGACCGACTGGCGGTCGCCGAGCCAGTGATTCAAGACACCGACCTGAGCGATCGATTGGAGCCGGCAACAACCTGACCTTAAAATGGGTGGGTTGGCTCCCCGATCGAAAGACACCATGCCAGACCTTGACTGGTCCTTGGACCACACTTATCTGACCTTGTCGCGTGATCATTGGTCACAATTGGCTCACCGGCGCCATTTGGCTCTGTCCACCGCGGTCTTGGATCAGCTCCTGGCATTGGGGGATCCAATCAATCTGGACCATGTAAGACAGGTCTACTTACCCTTGTGTGAGCTGATTGAGCTGTTCATCAAAGCCAAGCATCAGCTATCCGCCTCAGCCAATCACTACCTGGGCCTCAAACAAGCACCGACAGTCTTCATTATCGGCATAGCTGGCTCGGTGGCGGTCGGCAAATCAACCACCGCCAGGCTGCTTCAAGAACTCCTCAGCCGCGATCATCAAGTCGATCTGGTGACCACCGACGGCTTTCTGTGGCCCAATCAAGAACTGGAGCGGCGTGGCCTAATGGATCGCAAGGGCTTCCCCGAGTCCTATGACCAGCTAAGCCTGTTGGCCTTCGTCGCCGCCGTCAAGGCCGGTCAGACACACATCGAAATTCCGACCTACTCGCACCTGGTTTACGACATCGTTCCCGACCGCTTTCAGACAGTCAATCAACCAGAGATACTGATTGTCGAAGGATTGAATGTCCTCCAACCGGCCAGACAACGTCGCACTGGCCCGATGGGTCCGGTCATCAGCGACTTCTTCGACTTTTCAATCTACGTCGACGCCCCCGAATCTGTTATCCGCTCTTGGTTCTTGGACCGATTCGAACGGTTACGAGACACGGCCTTCACCGATCCACGGTCGTATTTCCGCTCCGTGGCGCAGCTCCCGGATGATCAAGCCAGAACGATGGCACTGGACATTTGGGACACGATCAACGGACCAAATCTGCATCAAAACATCCTCCCCACCAAAGACCGGGCGACTGTGGTCATCGGCAAAGGGGCAAACCACGATGTTGACTGGATCAGGCTCAGGAAAGCCTGAATCGCCGAACGACGACGTGCCTTGGACAGGTCTTGACTTGTAGTGGTCTAATGCCTGAGCCTACTCTGACTGGAATGACCCGGACTGCTTGCCCATCTTCCGGCTTGCAAGTGACAAGCTGATTTACAAAGACAAACGCTGGCGAACCACGTCGGCCAGGTGCTCAGCCACACCTTGAGCACGATCATGGGTATCAGCTTCAACCATCACTCTAACCACCGGTTCAGTGCCTGATGGTCGCAGCACCACGCGGCCAGCCCCAGCCAATTCTGCCTCAGCCGCTGCCACCGCCCGGACAACCCCTTGGTCGAGGTTGGTGCGACTGCGATCGACTCCTTTGACATTGATCATCACCTGCGGCAAATGCTTCATCACCTTGGCCAATTCGGCCAATGTCTCACCGGTTTGAGCCATCCGCAATGCCAGGTGAAGACCGGTCAGAGTGCCGTCGCCCGTGGTGGCGAACTCACTCATCACCACATGCCCCGATTGCTCGCCACCGAGAGTGAAGCCATTAGCGTTCATCGACTCGACGACGTAGCGATCGCCGACCTTGGTGGTGTCGACCCGAATGCCCTGGGCTTTCATCGCTTGGAAGAAACCAAGATTGCTCATAACTGTCGCCACGACCGTGTCTTGGTGTAAACGACCAGCATCCTTCATGGCTAAAGCCAGGATGGCGATAATTTGATCCCCATCGACCACCCGACCGTTAGCATCGACGGCAATGCAGCGGTCAGCGTCCCCATCCAAGCCAATACCCAGATCGGCGCCGGATGAGATGACCTCGAGCTGGAGTGATTCGATGTGCGTCGACCCACAATCGTCATTGATGTTGAGGCCGTCAGGCCGGTTATGAATAGCCGTCACCTGGGCGCCAGCGGTCATAAATGCCTTGACAGCCGTGCGTGAAGCAGCACCATTGGCAGGATCAAGCACGATCCGCAAGTCGGTCAAGGGGCGATCAGACCCCAGGGAGTCAACCAGATGTTGCACGTATCGATCGACATACTCGGGATTGTCGGTCACGCGACCAACCTGCGCACCGGTCGGCCGCTCCCAGTGCTGATGCAACTCCTCTTCGATCAGATCCTCCACCTGGTCGGGCAGCTTGATGCCACCACCACTGAAGAACTTAATGCCATTATCCGGCATCGGGTTATGAGAAGCCGATAGCATGACGCCGAAGTCCTTAGACAATTCCGGAACCAGGAACGCCAAACCTGGCGTTGGGATGACCCCAACGCGAACCACATCGACGCCAGCAGAAGCCAAGCCAGCGACAACAGCCGCTTCGAGAAACTCGCCCGAAGCCCGAGTGTCACGTCCAACAATCGCCTTTAGGCGATGTCCCGGCTCCGCCTCGGCCAACACATGAGCCGCCGCCACCGATAGATCCAAGGCCAAGTCGGCGGTCAGATCGACATTGGCACAGCCGCGGACCCCATCCGTTCCAAAGAGGCGCGCCATGATCGGGTCAGCGCTTCGAGTACTGAGGAGCCTTGCGGGCCTTCTTCAAACCGGCCTTCTTGCGTTCCTTGATCCTCGGATCACGCGTCAGCATGCCGGCCTTCTTCAAGGCCGGACGTGAGGCCTCGGCATCGGCCAGATTAAGGGCCCGGGCAATACCCAGGCGCAATGCCCCGGCTTGTCCAGTAACTCCTCCACCAGCAATCAAAGCGATGACATCGTAGGATCCTTGAACGTCGGCTGTTGCAAAAGGCTCTGAGGCCTCTTGCTGATGCAGTTTGTTCGGGAAGTAATCCTCAAGGCTGCGACCGTTGATGGTCCATTTGCCGCTTCCGGGAACGATCCGCACCCGCGCGACAGCCTCCTTGCGTCGTCCGGTCCCCCAAGAGTTTTGGACCACCGCCGGACGCCCGGTCTTTTCGGCCGACTTCACCTTCTCAGCGCGGTAGGCGATCTCACGATCCTGCTCGTCAACGAATGACTCAGGCACGTCTTGGACGTCGGCCTCGACAACTTCAACTTCGGGTTGCGACATGGACAGACCTCTCACTGGGCAATCTGGGTGATTTGATACGGCTGGGGTTGCTGAGCGGTGTGCGGGTGCTCAGCCCCGGAATACACCTTGAGCTTCGACATCATCTGTCGGCTCAAACGATTCTTCGGCATCATGCCCCAGACTGCCTTCTCGACGGCCTTGCGTGGATCGTTGGCCAACAATTCCCCATAGGAGACCGACCGCAGCCCACCCGGGTAACCGGAGTGGCGATGAGCCAGCTTGCCGACACGCTTCTTGCCAGACAAGGCGATCTTGTCCGCGTTGACAATGACCACAAAGTCGCCGGTGTCGATGTGGCGAGCGAACTGAGCCTTGTGCTTGCCGCGCAACAAACCAGCAGCTGTCACCGCCAGACGCCCGAGAATGACATCCTCAGCATCGATGACCAGCCAATTCCGGGTAACCTCGCCCGGCTTAGGACTATAGGTAGACATGTGTCAGACCATCTTCCATCTCTAGCAACATGAGTTTCAGTGCCGCGGAGTTAATCCAGAAACCAACCCAAGGGCAACAGCGCACTAGTTTACCCTCTCGGCTAGTTCCGGTCAAGGCGTCAGAACGCGCATCGAACAACGAGCAGCCCGGGGCAAAGAAGCAGCAACCAAAGGTGACAGGCAAAATCTCTTTAGCAAATGTTCAGCGCTTCCGACCATTGTATGGGTATGACTAAATTGCTGCTTCCCACCGGTTGTACTGTCATCATGACCGCGTTGCTGGCATTACTTGCCAGTTTGGCCGCCGCTCCAGCCAACGCCGATTCCACCACAGCTCTCCCGACGATCGGTTCCACTGTCACTCGGGACTTTGATCCACCAGACCACGACTGGCTGCCAGGCCATCGAGGGGTTGATTTGGCTGGAATGATTGGTCAGCCGGTGATTGTGCCTCGTGATGGACAGGTCAGTTTTGTCGGTGTTGTGGCAGGACGCCCAGTCATCACGGTTGATCATGGTGGATTCAACACCACCTATGAGCCAGTCGATCCCCAGGTCACTCGCGGAGAAGGCGTCACCGCCGGTCAAATCATCGGTTATCTGATCGCCGGTCATGAAGGGTGCCCCGTTGACGCGTGTTTGCATTGGGGAATGCGCAAAGATGGGCAGTATCACGATCCGATGTCGCTACTGGGGCTTGGCGATATTCGCTTGCTGTCTGCCGCTGACCTGACAACTCTCAAGGCGCGAGCTGCCCGGTTGAAGGCAGCCGAATTATTGGGCGATCCTGGCACGATGGATCCCGGCGACTTCCTGGCTCCTGGCTCCGATCGCTTACTCCGCCCGGTTGACGGCCCGATAAGTTCACCATTCGGAATGAGGATCCATCCGATCAACGGCCAGTCCCAGTTCCACGACGGCATGGATATCGCCGCTGCTTGCGGCGCCACGATTCGGGCGGCCGCCACTGGTCAGGTCAGTTTCGCCGGCGTCAGCGGCGGATACGGCAATCGGGTGGTCGTGAACCACAACACCGGCAATGGGGCAAACATGGCCAGCTCATATTCCCACGCCAGCAGCCTTATTGTCAGTCGCGGGCAAGAGGTCTCAGTGGGACAAGTACTTGGATTTGTCGGATCGACGGGCACTTCGACCGGCTGCCACCTTCATTGGCAAGTCTGGCGTGATGGGCAACTATCAGATCCGGCTGATTGGTTGGATTAACCGGTCTAGATCACCGGAACCGCCGGGGCAATTGGCCAACTGCCAGCGCCGCTGCCGTCGTCGGCAACCAAGGAGAGGCTGGCACCATTGGGATTATGAATCAGCCAAACGCCAAGACGACGTCCTAGGCGCGAGGATGGGCCTGATTGAAGACAGCTCGTAAACGATCCGCAGTCACATGGGTGTAGATCTGGGTCGTGGCCACCGATGAGTGGCCTAACACCTCTTGGACCGACCGCAGATCGGCTCCACCCTCCAACAGGTGCGTGGCCATCGCATGGCGCAAGCCATGCGGGCCCATGTCCGGTGCAGACTCCAACAAAGTCAGGGATTGGTGGACGAGACGTCGCACCACCCGTGGGTCAATCCGACTGCCAAGCCTTTCACCGATGAACATCGCCGTTTGACTGCGAGTCGTGGCCAGTTTGCCGCGCACTTCCAACCAGCGATCAATGGCTCGCAAAGCCGGATCACCGATTGGCACCGAACGATCCTTATTGCCCTTGCCGTGGACCACCACGACCTGTCGCCCGCGATCAATCGATGACAGATCCAAGCCACACAACTCCGAGACACGTAGCCCCGCCCCGTAGAGCACTTCAAGAATGGCCGAGTCCCGCCAGGCGGTCGGACTGTCCATCTCCTGAGCCACCGCAACAAGGTCATTCAATAGCTCCCTGGCCTCAGCCTGGGTCAAAGTTTGCGGCAGTGGGCGCTGCATCTTCACCGAGGCCAGTCGGCGACTCGGATCTGCTGATAACCGACCTGATTGCGCCAGCCAGTGCCCAAAAGCCCGAAAAGCTGAAATGTGTCGTTGGATAGTGCTGCGAGCCAAGCCCCGATCAACCTCACTGCCGAGCCACGCCCTGGCTGATTCCAAGGTGATTCCAACGGCAGAGTCGATGCCCTGGCCCGACAGAAACTCCAAGTAGGCGCCGATATCTTCGTTGTAGGCCCTGACCGTGGCTTGAGAGTGATTGCCAATCAGTGAATCGCCGAATTCCTCAAGTAGTCGAGCTGCCTGCGTCATCATCATAGATTGCCCTGCCAGGCAACCAGGCCGCCACCGCAACACACCAGTGAATTCACATCGGGCCGGCAAAGTCGCTGATCAGCACAGCGTCATGATGGTTCGACAGCTATAGCCTGGTCTTCTAGGATCGGTCTGATCGAAAGGACGAAGATGGTGGAATTGAAAGACCTGCTCACCGGAGGCCAAGTGCAGCGCGTAACACGTTGGTCTGAGGATGTCTTGCACCAACCCACGGCGCCAATCGACGTTTTTGACGAACGATTGCACAGTCTGATTCAAAACATGTTCGCCACCATGGCGGCCGCCGATGGTGTCGGATTGGCCGCCACTCAAGTCGATCAATCGTTGTCATTGTTCGTCTTTGCTTGCCCCGACGATGACAATCACCTACAAGTGGGCGCCGTCATCAATCCGACCGTCATTTTGCCGGAAGGGAATAAACGCCACTTAGTCAGCGAAGACGAAGGCTGCCTGTCATTGCCGGGCGCCTATGCACCCTTGGCTCGACCTGATCAGGCCATTTGCCGCGGCTTGGACCACAATGGTGAGCCAATCGAGATCATTGGCACTGGCCTGTTGGCCCGCTGCCTGCAGCACGAAACTGATCATCTTTCCGGTATGGTCTTCGGTGATCGCCTATCAGGTCGGTCGCGCCGCCACCTCTATGCCGATCATGACGCCCTGGCCTACCGCTATCCCGACGACTGGCCGATCAGCCCCAAGCGAGATTTTGATCCCAGCCGTCACGCTTGATCACCAATCACTCGATCAAGCCTTCACGCCTCTTGGGCTTGGGCCCGCCAGCGACCATCGATTTGATCAACCCGAAGTGACATGTCAAAAGTCCGGCTCAGGACAGCTGCTGTCATAACGGCATCAATTGGCCCGGCGGCCACCACCCGGCCTTGTTTGAGAAACAAGGCGTGGGTCACACCCTTGGGGATCTCCTCAACATGGTGGGTGACCATCACCGAGGCCGGCGCCGTTGTATCGGCAGCCAAGCGCGATAGAGAAATCAGCAACGACTCGCGTCCGGCCAAGTCCAATCCGGCTGTCGGCTCATCCAGAATCAGCAATTCTGGATCGGGCATCAAGGCCCGGGCAATCATTACCCGCTGCCTTTCACCGACCGATAATTTGCCATAGCTACGATTGGCGAGCCGTCCCACACCGAATTCATCCAAGAGCCAGGTCGCTCGATCCATGTCGGCGGCTCCGTAGACTTCGCGCCAGCGACCGATGATGCCATATGCGGCCGACAACACAACATCCAAGACCACTTCATCGGCGGGGATTTGGCCATCAATCGCCGACGATGACATGCCGATCCGGGGACGCAACTCGAAGACATCGACAGCCCCAAGCCGCTCACCAAGCAACCAGACTTGTCCTGATGTCGGAAACAGTCGAGCCGATAGGAGACGCATCAAGGTCGTTTTTCCGGCACCGTTGGGCCCGATCACCACCCAGCGATCTTGCGAAGACACGGCCCAAGAGACATGATCCAGCATAAAGGTGGCACCACGGCGCACCGTCACATCCTCGACGGCAACTTCAATTGCCACGTCGGTCTCCTTCACTAAAACAAAGCTGATTGCCGCCATAGCCGAAGGCAGCCTTGGTGCTCGTCACGCCGATGCCAATCCGTCATAAATTGCATTGGCCAAGTCAGCCAGTTCACTGGGCGACTGATTGCCACCGGAGACGGACGTCATCAACCCGTCAACCAAGTGCGTGATGCAAGCTGCTTGGGTGGGGCGTGGTGTCACCTTGCTGGATCCTGTCCACAAAACACCACAACGGCTCAGTCCATACCAAGAACTGTTTGTTAGTTCAGTCTTGGCATAGCTCTGGTCGACCCCCAGGGTCACAACCGCCAACTGGAACGAATCAGCGTCGCTGGCATAGGTGACTTCACTTTGACCCGCAACCGGCGCTTGGCCTTGAGCGGTGTAGCCAGCCACGCGGTTGGGTAACACCGAACCGGCCAACTGATGGGTCGGTGTTTGCGGCGGAACGGTCGGGTCGATCTCTGGCTCGCTGGTACAACCCATCAATGTGGCTGCACCCATCAGTAA
>JAITVZ010000148.1 GCA_031285505.1 Propionibacteriaceae bacterium | reverse complement strand
AACATCAGGAAACCGGCATTGGTCATACATGCTTCATATCGATCTGCCGCTTGAATAAGCTCATCGACCGATAGTGCCGCTGATGAAATGGACGGAATAGGCTGCTGATCAGAACAACTAGCCATAAGTAGTAGCAGTGAGCTAACGAGGGCCAGAAACACTAATTTAACATTGCGCTTTGACTTCATTCAGTCTCCTTCACCGCGACTTCTTCGTGATTTGACATTATCACGGGGGGGGGGGGTACTTTCAAGCCAGGATAACCGATACGGGGGAGAAATCCTCTTCCCCGGAGCCATACAATAAACAATAAGGAAGACACATTATGAATTCAACTCGGCGCAAAGTCGCGTCTGCATTGACCGCGGCAATTGTTTCACTCGGAGTTTTGCTGGGATGTTCCAGCACAGCTCAAGGAGTCAGTCTGATCGCCGTCGCCTCCAACCGGCTCTACTGGAACTGGCCCGGCACCAACAGGACCCCACAGAACTGCGCATTGAAGGCGATTACACCTACACTCCTGGAGTCAGGATCAATCGTGGGGCAACACACGCCTACGCCAACACTTACAATCCGTTCACCTCCTGGGCGGATACCAAATCCGGGTGGACAAAAACCAGCACAACCCAGGCAACAGCATTTGCTGATTCAACGTTGCGTATTGGCGTTCCTCTGCCCAGCAACTTCATCCAGATAACCCAGGGCACCAAACATGTTACGGCCGTCGCCACAGCTTTACGGGCTGGTTGCATCTACGGCTGCTAGGCTATCAAGATGGCGGCTGATGGGAATATCGCCCCATCAGCCACCCGCGTATCACTGCCGCTATTAAACAGGGGAACACGATATGGAGATAATCCAGGCGAAGGGGTTAAGCAAGAACTATCACGGCCGAATGATTCTCGATGGCCTATCGTTGTCGATCAACTCCGGGGAGGTCGTGGCTTTAGCAGCTCCGAATGGGGCTGGCAAGACGACTCTGCTGCGCTTGATTCTTGGTTTGGCCCATCCAACAGCTGGCCTGGTTTCCACTTTCGGCAACACACCCGGCATTGACCATCAGCGAATCAACTACCTCTGTGAGGAGCTAGCCGTCTTCCCCCATAATAGCGCCGCTGGTAATTTACAAATATCTGCGCTATCACGCACTCGGCCGGCTCTCGACTCACCATCCATTGACACGATTCTCAGGGCTGTCAGCCTTAAGAATTCGCGTCGCTCAGTCGGTCGCTTCTCGCTGGGGATGAAAAGGCGTCTACAATTAGCAATGGCTGTGTTGATCAACCCGGCCGACCTGATCATTTTGGACGAGCCGACCAATGGATTGGACATTGACGGCGTGCTCTGGTTGCTCGCCCTGATCAAGGATTTGACCACGGTCGGTGCGACGCTGTTGATGGCCACTCATTCACTCAATGATTTCCAAGGAGTGATCAGCCGTTGCCTGGTGCTCGATCGGGGCCAGATCGCCGCTGACTTTCGGACCATTGATGCCGAGGCGCCATTGACCGAGCTCTATCAACAAGCCCTGGCAGGCAGCCGAGCGGGGGTTCAATCATGATCAAGAACATCCACGCCGAGTGGATCAAGCTGCGTCGCCAGACCGCACCGTGGGTTGTCCTGCTCTTTGCCGTCGCCCTGCCTTTGGCGACGCTGCTCAACGCCAGCAATCCCGCCAGCAGTGTCTTTGATCCCCTGCTTGGCGCTGAAGGCCGCAGCGTCTCTTACGCATTGATCAACTCAACGATGCTCAGCCGGATCATGCCGCTGGTGATCGGTTGTTGGGTCGGCGGGGTTGACTGGGGATTTCAAACAGCCGGCATGGCGGCACACTGGGCCGGTCGTGGCCGGATGGCCTTGGCCAAGGCTGCCCTGGTGGCCCTGTTCAGCATCGGCTGCACCCTGGTGGTGCTCCTGGGATCCTGGCTGATCGGCTGTTGGCGGGGGCGAGGCATCGGCCATTCGCTGCCGCCACTGCTACCCGCCCAGCTGGCGATCTGCCTGGCGACGGCTATTTGGGTCGGCTGGGCGACCATGGCGTTGGCCTATTGCCTGCGCAGCCGCTTGGTCGCTTGCCTGATCGGCGTGGTTTGGCTGATGGTGTTGCCAGTGATGCTTTCGGATCTACTCGCGCCGATCATCAAGTGGATTGAGCCAATGAATTGGTTAGGCGGTTTCGTCAATCCAGCTTTCGCCAACCTCAATGACCTGACCTTTGTGGCGGTGCGGGGGCGGGCATTGGCGCCTGATGCTCCCAGTGTCGCCGTGCTGCTGGCCACCGCCGCTTTCTTCTGTTTCCTGCCGTGGCTGATGGATCGGCGTCGCGAATTGCGTTGACCGCTTCAACCCATCAAGCGGTTCTTCACTATTGACGGCATGACATCTGCAATCTGCTGGGTGATGGCTGGTAGTTGGGGGTCAGTGGTCGGCCATGATTGGAGTGGTACAAAACCAGCCGCGACTACGATCCCTCCGCAAAATAGGGGGTATCAATAAACTCGCATACTCTCAACTATGAGGAGCCCCCAAGCCTCTAAGCTGGATGTTATGGAATCCGCAACGCCGGCGCCTCGCCAATGGTGGCAAGACGCTGTTTTCTATCAGATTTATCCCCGGAGTTTCCAGGACTCGAATGGTGATGGTTTTGGTGATCTGCCGGGGATCATCGCCCGTTTGCCTGAAATAGCCGCCTTGGGCGTCACTGCCATTTGGTTGTCGCCGATCTATCCATCTCCCGACGCCGACAATGGCTATGACATCGCTGATTATTGCGCCGTCGATCCTCGCTATGGCACCCTCGACGACTTTGATGAGCTTGTGGCGGCAGCATCCCGGCTGGGCATTCGCATCATTATGGATCTGGTGGTGAACCACACCTCCAGCCAGCACCCCTGGTTCGAAGCCAGCCGGCGACGCCAGAAGCCTTACAGCGACTATTACATTTGGCGCGACGCCGGGCCTGATGGCGGCCCGCCCAACAATTGGACATCCTTCTTCGCCGGGCCAGTCTGGCAGTGGGACGAGCTCCGTGAACAGTACTACCTTCATTTGTTCGACCCCAGACAACCCGACCTCAATTGGCATGATCCAGCCGTGATGGCCGAAGTCAAGCAATTGATGCGTTTTTGGATCGACCGCGGCGTGGCCGGATTCCGCTGCGACGTCATCAACATCCTGTATAAGACCAGCCTCGATAACGGCCGGTGGCGGCCAGCTGTCATTGGCTTGGAGCATTATCAATCACAAGCAGGCACCCACGCCATTTTGCAGGAATTACAAAGAGAGGTCCTCTCGCCAACTAAAGCTTTCACTGTCGGCGAAGCTGTGATGGTCGATCTCGACCAGGCTCATGATCTGACTGATCCCCAGCGCCACGAGTTGGATCTCATTTTCTATTTCGACAATTTGGAGGTTGATCGATTGATCGCCAACTATGGCCCGAAGCCATTCTCGGCTGCCGAATTATTGCGGCGATTGAGCCATTGGCAACAAGGGCTAAATTGGACGGCCAACTATTTTGAGAATCACGACCAACCACGGATTGTCTCGCATTACGGTGATGATCACCGTTATTGGCGCCGATCAGCCTGCGCCCTAGCGATTCTCCAATTTGCCCAGCGCGGCACACCGTTCATTTACCAGGGGCAAGAGATCGGCATGACCGATTTCGATTTCTCATCGATTGATCAAGTCAATGACACTCAGACCCATGGCGTCGATCAGCTCTTGGCACGCCTCCACCTGCCCCGGGCTTGGCGTTGGCGCCTGATCCGCTCCGGGTCGCGCGACAATGCCCGCACACCAATGCAGTGGACCCCCGGCCCCGGGGCGGGCTTCACCAGCGGTCAACCCTGGTTGGGGATCAATCACAATCATTCCTGGCTCAACTATCAAGCGCAGCTGGCGGACCGGCATTCGGTGTTGTGGTTCTACCGCCGCTTGGTTCACTTGCGCCAAGCCAGCCCCACCCTGATCGCTGGTGGCTTTGAGCCACTCTATGGCGACCGGCAGCTACTGGCCTTCCGTCGCACGCCCCAGACGGTGGCTGAAACAACTGAAACGACCAAGGTTGACTCGACCTATGACATCTGGGTGAACCTGTCTGGGCGAACTCGCCGTTTGCCGAGCACCGGGCATGACCAGCCAACCGGCGAGATCGTCGCCTCCTCCACCGGCCGCCGTCAGCTCGATGGGCGCCTGCTGGCCTGGGAGGCGGTCATCATCCGCCTGGGCACCGCAACAGACGAAGTTGCTGATGGCGACGCCGCTGCCAAATCTGCTGGGCGCCCCGCTGGTGACACCGAAGCCGCATGCGCTACTCCAATCAGCCCATCTTCAGCCAAAACAGCCGAACCACAAGGTGAAACATATGAAACCAATTGTTAATCCGGTCAATATCCGTGATCAGCGTCTCTTCCAATTGACCACCGCCCATTCCTCCTATTGGTTCCGAGTCACCGAACACGGCCACCTGGAGCACCTCCACCACGGCGTCCGCCTGCCCCTCGACCAAGACCCCAATGCCTTGGCAGTCAAACGGACCAGTCCAATCGGGCCGATCTCCTATGACGAGTCCGATCCGCTTTACTCCCTCGACCAGCTGCCACTGGAGTGGTCGGGCGCCGGGGTCGGCGACTATCGGCAGCCACCCTTGCAAATCCGCTTGCCCAATGGCAGCCGGGTCAGTGACTTCACCTTTGTCGGGGCCAGTGTCATCGACGGCGATGGGCGCAAATCCGGCATTGACGGCGATGCCGAGCCCGGGCCAGGGCCAGAAGACGACTCAGTGACTTTGCCGCGAGGCTTCAGCGATGGTGATGATTGCCAAACCTTGCGGATTGAGCTGGTCGACGCCGCTGCCCAGCTGAGCTTGACCCTGGAATACGTCGTCTTCGCCGATTGCGACGTCATCGCCCGACAAGTCTGTCTGCGCAACAATGGCCCAGAAACATGTTTCATTGAGTCTTGTGCCTCGATGATGGTCGATCTGCCGCAGGCCAATCTGGAGATGATCAGCCTCCATGGCGCTTGGATCAAGGAGGCCCACGCGCAGACCAACCCCTTGACCTATGGCATCGTCAGCCACGGCTCGACCCTGGGCTGGAGCTCGGCCCGCAACAATCCCGGGCTGCTATTAGTCGACCCAGCAGCCACCGAGACGACCGGCCGCGCCTTCGGGTACAACCTGATTTACTCCGGCAACCACCTCGAATCGGTCGAGCGGTCGACCCATGACCTGCTGCGGATCAGCCTGGGGATCAACCCCGAAGGCTTCAACTGGGCCTTGTCTCCCGGCAGCCAGTTCACGACGCCGCAGGCGATCATGACCTGCTCGAACCAGGGCATTGGCGCTGTTTCACGACAGTTCCATGACTTCGTCAACCATCACCTGGTGCCCCGCCATTGGCAGGAGCGGCCACGCCCAATCGTCTACAACAATTGGGAAGCGACCTTCTTCGATTTCACAGCCGGCAAGCTGATGAAACTCGCTCGCCAGGCCAAAGACTTGGGCGTTGAAACCTTCGTGCTCGATGACGGCTGGTTCGGCGAGCGCCGCAACGATTCGGCGGGCCTGGGTGATTACACCGTCAACCGGCATAAGTTCCCGCGCGGCTTGCCCGCTTTCGCCGATCAGATTCGCGGCCTAGGACTCGATTTCGGTCTATGGGTCGAGCCGGAGATGGTCAACCCAGATTCTGACCTGTTTCGAGCCCATCCGGACTGGGCGATCAGCACCCCCGGACGCGAACAGCGATTGGGGCGGCATCAGTTGGTTTTGGATCTGACCAGCCCCGAGGTGCGCGACTACATCGTCGAGCAGGTCGGAGGCATCATCGATGCCACCGGAGCGACCTACATCAAATGGGATTGCAATCGCCCGATCAGTGACGCTTATTCGCCGACGCTGACCGCGTCCACCCAAGGCGAGTTCAACCATCGTCAGATCATCGGCCTTTATCAAGTGCTCGATCGAATCTTTGGCCCCCGCCCCCAAGTGTTGTTGGAGTCCTGTGCCTCGGGCGGCAATCGCTTTGATTTGGGTATGCTCGCTTTTTCGCCACAGGTCTGGTCATCAGATGACACCGACCCAATCGAACGCTTGGCCATTCAAGGTGGCCTCAGCCTGTTTTATCCACCGTCGAGCATGGGCGCGCATGTCTCACAATCACCCCACCAACAAACTTTACGCTCAACCCCGCTGACCACTCGATTCAATGTGGCGGCTTTCGGTGATTTAGGTTATGAATTCAATCTCAATGAATTGACCGCCATGGAGCGCTTGGAAATCAAAGAACAAATCGAGTTCTATAAACAGCACCGAATGACCTTGCAATTCGGCAGGCATTATCGCGGTGACCGGGACCTGGCCAGCAAAGACAACAAAGTGGTTTGGACGATGGTGGCCAGCGATGGCCATGAGGCGATCACCGGCCTCTTCCAAACCGAGGCCCATGCCTCAGAAGGCCTGGATCGCCTCAGTGTTGATGGGCTTGAAGCCGATGCCGCCTACCGCTTGGAAACACGACCGCAATCGTTGTTCGTTGGCCGATTCGGTGGCTTGTTGAAGCATGTCCTGCCGGTTGAGTTGAATCCGAATGGCCGGGCGATTCGCCTGATCGATCAGCATTACCGGCTGACTGATGCCGTTGAGCAATACCAGGCCACCGGCGGACTGCTGGCTGATGGGCTGAACTTGAACAATCAATTCATCGGCGCCGGCTACAACGCGCAGCTGCGGATGCTCGGCGATTTCGGCTCCAACCTCTATCTGATCAGCCGTCTTGCCCCGCCAACAGTAGCCGAGTAGCGTCAACTCAACGGCGGCGGATGGCATATTCAAGCCGGAGCTAATGCGGCCGCCCGATCAATGGCGACGACAGGGGGACTGAAATGAAGATGACTTTCCGATGGTTCGGAGCCGACGATGACGCCATCGCCTTGCCCTATATTCGCCAGATTCCGGGAGTCAGTGGTGTGGTCGGCGCCCTGTTCGACCTGCCCGTCGGTCAGGCCTGGCCGATCGACCGGATCGCCGCCCTCAAGAGCCAGGTCGAACAAGTCGGACTGACCTTGGAAGTCATCGAGTCGGTCAACATCCACGACGACATCAAGATCGGTCTGCCCAGCCGCGACCACTACATCGACAACTACATCGCCACCATCGAGCGACTGGCGGCCGCTGGCGTCAAGGTGATCTGTTACAACTTCATGCCGGTCTTCGACTGGATGCGCACCGATCTGCGCTTCCCCTTGGCTGATGGCTCCTTCGCCCTGGCCTACGACGATCAGCAGATGCCAGCCACCGTCGAACAGGCCGTCAAGCGGATGGCCGACGCCGCCGACGGCTTCCTCCTGCCCGGCTGGGAACCCGAGCGCCTAGCCGACATTCGAGCCCTGTTCGATGCCTATGGGCCGGTCGATGAGGCCCAATTGGCGGACAACTTCCGCTATTTCATTGAGGCGATCATGCCCGTTTGCGAGCAAACCGGCATGATGATGGCCGTCCACCCGGATGATCCGCCGTGGCCGATCTTCGGCCTGCCGCGCGTGGTCAAAAATATCGATGACCTGCGCCGAATCGAGGCCTTCCATGACTCGCCAGCCAACGGCTTCACCATCTGCACCGGCTCATTGGGCGAGAACCCCGACAACGACGTGGTGGCCATCCTCGGCGAATTTCTCGCCCGCGGCAAGGTGCCCTTCGTCCATGCCCGCAACATCGCCCATACCGGCTACCGGCAATTCCACGAGTCGCCACACCTGTCGTCGACCGGTTCAATCGATATGTTCAAGGTGATGAAAACGCTGGTCGACGCCGATTATCAAGGCTATGTCCGCCCCGATCATGGCCGTGACATCTGGGGTGAGGTCGGCCGACCTGGCTATGGTCTGCATGACCGCGCCCTGGGTGTCACCTATCTCAACGGCCTGTGGGAGGGCATCAGCCGCAGTCGCTAACTTTTTGTCACCGGCGTCGCTTATGCTGTCTTCATGAAGAAGGTCTTAATCGCCAACCGCGGCGAAATCGCCGTGCGCATCATCCGCGCCTGTGCCTCTTATGGTTTGAAATCAGTCGCTGTCTATGCCGATGCTGATGCCAACGCCCACCATGTGCGCCTGGCCGACGAGGCCTATTGCCTGGAGGGGCGCACCGCTTTGGAGACCTATCTCGACGCCGGCAAGATTCTCAAGGCGGCTAAGGCCAGTGGCGCCGATGCCATCCATCCGGGCTATGGCTTCTTGGCGGAGCGCGCCGATTTCGCGGCGGCGGTCGAGGAGGCCGGCTTGACCTGGATCGGCCCGACCCCAGAAAACATCGCCTTGCTTGGTGACAAAGTCGCCGCCCGTCGCATCGCCGAGCAGGTCGGCGCGCCGCTGGTGCCAGGCACTCCCGGCCCCGTCTCGACCGTCGAAGAGGTGCGGGCCTTCGCCGAGGTCTACGGCTATCCGATCGCCATCAAGGCCGCCTTCGGTGGTGGCGGGCGCGGCCTCAAGGTCGTTTTCAAGCCGGAAGAGTTGGAACGGCGTTACGAATCAGCCGTCTCCGAGGCGGTGTCGGCCTTCGGCCGGGGGGAATGCTACGTCGAGCGCTTCGTCGACCGGCCGCGCCACGTCGAAACCCAGATCATCGGCGACGGTCAGGGCCGGGTGGTGGTGGTCGGCACCCGCGACTGCTCGCTGCAACGCCGCCACCAGAAGGTGGTCGAGGAGGCCCCCGCCCCCTTCCTGACCGACGAGCAACACCAACAATTGGCCGATGCCTCTATCGCCATCGGTGCGGCGGTCAATTATCGCGGCGTCGGCACGATGGAGTTCATGCTCGGCTCCGATGGCTCACTGTCCTTCCTGGAGGTCAACACCCGTATTCAGGTGGAGCACACCATCACCGAGCGGACCACCGGCGTCGACCTGGTGATCTGGCAGTTCATGATCGCTGAGGGATCAGGGCTCGAATCGCTGCCCGATGTCGTGCCCTCCCAAGGCCATGCCATCGAGTTCCGGATCAACGCCGAGGATCCAGGGCGGGGCTTTCTGCCTCAAGCCGGCAAGCTGACCCGTTTCGATCTGCCGGCTGGCCCCTTCGTCCGGGTCGACGAGGGCATGACCGCCGGTGGGGTGATTTCGCCGGAGTTCGATTCGCTGATCGCCAAGGTGATCGTCTGGGGTAACGATCGCACTGAAGCCATCGCCCGCGGCCGTCAGGCGATGAAAGAGGCCCAGATCGATGGCATTCCCACCCTTATCCCCTTCGACCGGCGCATCCTGACTGAGCCGGCTTTCATCGCCGAAGACGCCGCCGATTTCAAGATACACACCAATTGGATCGAGACTGAATGCGATTGGCTGCCCGAGCTGGCCCAGCCCCTGCCCCAAGGCGTCACCCGCGAGTCGGTGGTGCGCGAGTGGTTCGAGGTCGATGGGCGCTGGATTCGCCTCGGCTTCCCAGCGGCCTTCCTCGGCAGTGGGGCTGGCGGGGCTCCCAACTCCGCGCCGGTCAGCGCCGCGCCCAGCCCTGAAATTCCAACCGGCGCCATCCGGGCGCCAATGAACGGCGTCTTGTCGCGCTGGTTCGTGCCAACTGGATCGACAGTCACCACCGGCACCAGCCTCGGCGCTTTGGAGGCGATGAAGATGGAGATGCCCTTGATCGCTGACCAGCCCGGCGTCTTCGCGGCTTTGGTCAAAGAGGGCACCGTCGTCAAGGAGGGCCAGCCGATCGCCACCATCGCCTGATAACGGGCAGATTGGCCAGAGTCACCCTGGGGCTTGGGGGATCGTCACCATCGCCTGAAAAATGGGCGACATTAGGGCTGGCGGCCACGCTGGGCCACTAGGGGTTCGACCCAGCTCAGGGCCCCGCAGGCAGCCACTGGTTAGGGCTTTGACAGGCTCGGGCTTTGACAGGCTCGGGCTTTGACTGGCTCGGGCTTTGACTGGCTCGGCCCGCCACTGGTTCGAGCCGATACATGGCTGATCCGAGCACCAGCCTGCGCCGCCGCGCAACGCCGCTCTGCAACTCCGCCGGACCACTGCGCACCTCACACCACGCCGGGCATGAATCGAGGCGGGCTCCGGCGATCAGTCAGACCGCCGGAGCCCAAACGCTTCTACGCCGTCGCTAGCGGCGTCGACCCAGATTGCTGCTGACGATGGCGATCGCGCCGACCACCAGCAGACCGGCGGCGCCCAAAGCCAACAAACCGCCAGCGAACAGCCCGTCACTGGCCGGCAAACCAAAGATGGACCCTTGGAGGGCCACCCCACCGGTTTCAGCGGATGCGCCCGGTTTAGCCTTTCCAGGCTGGTCTGCCGCCCCTGGTTCCGCCACTGCCGGAGTCAAGGTCAGGAAGACCGTGATCGATGAAGGGTTGTAGAGCCCATCGCCGGCGTATTCGACCAACAACTGATGGTCCTGGGCTGCCGCTCCCGAGGCCAGACCAGGCAATTGGCAACTGGCTGTGCCATCAGCGCCGACGGCCGCTTCCGCCAGCAATGACCGGCCACCGTCGGCGGCGACGTCATAGCAGCGCACCAGACCGGTCGGCGCCAGTTGATTGGCCGTGACCGGCGCCACCGTCACCAGCAGTTGGGCGGCTGCTCCGGCGGCGGTGACCAGGCGATGATCGGCGTCGGCTCCCGGCTCCCCGGCCTGGACGGCCGCACCGTTGGGAGTCACGGTCAGTTCGGTGGTCTTGAACAGCGTACTGGCGATGAAGTCGTTCAACAGGTCGCGCCAAACCTCCCAGGAGTGGATGCCTGCCACATTATGACTGGTCAGCTCGACACCCAAGGCCGTCAGACCGGCCTGCCGGTCGAAGGTGTCCTGGTTGATGATGAAGCTGTCGGCACTGCCCAAGCCATCCTGATCACCCACACCCAGATGGATGCCACCACGAATCGCTTTGATGGCAGTCAACTGCTCGGCAGTCGGCTCGGTGTAGGCGACAGCGGCGCTCCACGAACCGTAGTAGGCGAATTCGTTGGTGTGGTTGTAAAGCTGATCAGCAGCCAGCATGCCTCCCCAGCTCAGGCCGGCGAAGGCCCGGCCACTGGGGTCAGTGGCGATGTTGAAGCGCTCTTCGACCAGGGGAATCACCAGGTCGTAGAGATCATGGGCGTAATCCTGCGTGGTGACCACGCCGGTCCAGTTGGTGGCGACGATGACAAAGGGTTGAGTCGCCCCGGCGGCGATGGCATTCTCCTCGATGTATTGAGCCACTCCCTGGGTGGTCCAATCGCCCTCATTGCCATACATGCCGTGGCTGATATAGAGCACTGGGTAAGGAATGGCCCGATTGGCGTCATAGCCGACCGGCAGGTAAACGGCCACTCGATTGGTGTGGTTTGGGTCATCCGCAGTCGGCGCCGGGTAACCGAGGTCGATCAGCTGGCCGATGGCGGTCGGGGCCTGATAGGCGTTGTCTCTGGTTGGATGGCCTGTCGACTCCGGCACGTAGATTTGGCTCATCGCCTGGGCGGTCGCCCCGGCGATGCTGTTCTCCCAAGGCAGATTGGCCGGGTCAGGCAGGTTGACGCAGCCGAATGGCCCACAGTCGCCCCCCAGTTGGAAAGCATAGGAGAAGGTGCCACTGGGCAGATCGACCACATAGCTGTAGACGCCGTCGTCGCCCAGGACCATGTCATAGGCGATCGATCCGACTTGAACGTCGCCGGCCACGTAAGCGTCACCACCGTGACTGACCAGCGCCACACCTGGCCAACCGGCCGCTGCGCTCGGTTGGGCGAAGGCCCATTCGCCGTTGAGCTTGACGCCGTCGGTGACGGACTGCTCGGCGCCGGGCCGATAGCGGAACACCACCGCATAACCGGTGACCGAGTCGTCGGTGGCGATGACGGTCGGCCCCAGCGGCAGATCAGCCACCACCTGGCCGCCGACACTGCTGGGAACAGCGGAGGCCGCCACGGCTGACTCCCCTGTCGTCGAGACATCGGACAACGCCGGAGTCTCGGTCATCGGTGAGGCTGTGGGTTCGTCGGCTGCATCGGCCTGCGGTGAGGCCACAGCCCCATTGGATTCCTCAGGCGGTGAGACCACGGCCGGCACATTCGTGTCCATGTCGCTTGCCCCTCCCGCAGGTTCGTCAGCTGCCGCCCAAGTCAGACCCGGCAGGGTCAGCCCCAGCGCCATCACGGCCAGCAAACCGCGGCGGACCTGCCGCCGACCGATTGCCTGACGCCGACCGATTGATTGTTCAGTTCTCATGATCCATCCGATCTCGATTCGATTTCCAATCGGCATCGGTGGATGCGTCTTCGCCAACCCCCTAGCTCCGACGACCCGCCGAAGCCAGCGACCATCAATGGGGTTGCCCAACCACCACTGGAGCGCCGGCGCTTCATCGCACGTCGGCTCAGCCGCTACCTCATATTAGCATGACGATGCCTGATTAGCCAACGGGTTCAATTTTGAAGAGCAACGGTGGGGTGCCATTGACAGCTGGAAATGATGGCTGGAACCTGCGCCTTGAGGATCAGCCCGAATGAGGTGAGTTGGCACCACCCCCCACCCGGACCGCTCGTAGCATCTAACAACCTTCCTTTGCCGAAACGCCCTCTCGCCACTAGTGTTATCACAATACGGAATTCCCGTTGTTCCGCTTTTTGATGTCTAGATTATTTGGCCAAGGGAGCCGCCGATGCCACTGCCGACCAGCGCCACCATCGCCCGCGAATCGGACCAAGCAGCCATTGGGATGATTCCAGTTGGCAGTCACGCAAGCGCCCCACCCCAGGTCGGCGTGACCCAAACACCCCAGGACCAGGCTCCCACCAGCGCCACCCAAGAGCCGGATACGCCCGACATCTTGGCGACCCCCACCACCATGCCCGATGCCATTCGGGACGCACCGGCCCCCACGCCCGGCGCCGGCACCACCCCATGCTCCACCCCCACCGGCACCAGCACCGCTCCTGGCAGCACCGGCCCCTGGAGCTATCACACCTTCATCCTGCCCTTCGTCGCCCAGGTGCCCCAACGTGATGACAGTGGCAGGCTGATCAGCTATCCGGCGGTGTTCATCTCAGCCGATGACCTGGAAGCAGCCAAGCCGACCGAGCGGCGTCGGCGCCCAGTGGTTCGACCGGCTGACAAGCCCGATCAGTTCCACAAGATTCCCCTCAACTCCAACCACTGGGTGTCGACTTCCTGGCTGGACGACCAACCACCAGCCTGGCTGACCGGCAACATGGGCCGCCCAGAGATGACCGCCGCCGCCGCCCACCGTCTGCAGCGTTTCGAGGCTGGCGATGACCTGTTCGACGCCTACAACTCCTTCCAGTTCTTCACCGACGCCGCCCGAGACCTGGTGTTCGGCCGCAAGCCCACTGGCGATCCCCAGTTGGTCCGCCAGTTCGAGTTGTTGCCCGACGGCCGGCCCCTGGCCGATTGCCACTACTTGATCGATTGGACCGAGCAGACGCCGCCGGGGCGGGTCGGCCCGCCGCGCCATTTCCATTACGACCTTGATCTGACCCGGGTGCGGCTGTTGACCTACAACACCAAGGTGTCAATCCTGGTTCTGGAGACGCAATACAGCGGCGATGAGCACAGCCTCGACGACATTCGCCGCATCAATGAATACGGGCGGCGCATCTGTTACCCCTATCTCCACCGCGGCCTGGTGCGCACCCTCGGCGATCAGCAGCGCCACGGCCATCCGCGAGTGGCTGACTCGATCAGTATCACCGGCTTGACCAGCGAAGCTGATCCGATCCGCTCCGACTTCATCTTCCAGACCCGCTCTGGCGACTGGACCGGCTACCTGGAATTCCAATACGTGATGGAGCCGATCAAGTCTCTGCTCAGCCATTGGACCTTCGGCTATGTCGCCACTTCGTCGACTCAACAAGCCCTCAATCGCCCGCGGGGCAGCCGCGGCTTCGTGGTCGCACCGGTGATGGACTCGCGGATGTTCACCTGCTGCCTCTATCGCAACGACGCCATCGCCGAAGCCGCCAGTGCCTATGACCCGGACAGTGGCGATTATGCGATCTGTTCGGCCCGCCCTGAAGACGACGACATCGCCAACGCCTTCTACGCCTATGCCTTCGTCGACACTGGCCGACCGACCATTCAGAACCGCAGTCTGCGGGCCAGCATCATGCGCGATTGCGTCTATCAGCGCTGGGCGGACGATGGCGTGCTCCATGTCGTCACCGACCGCTCCTACATGGTGTTGATCAAGGCCAGCCCGCCGAGCATGGAATTCGCCGTCATCCGGCCGTTTCGAACCTTCTACACCGACATGGTGCTGCTGGCCATCGCCCAAAAAGCCTCGATCATGCAGATGACGGCCAGGGCTGCCGACCTGGCCGACCGCTTCGATCAGGTCGGGGCCACCAGTGAGACCGACTCGTCGGACATCGCTCGACTGGAGCAGGGCAACGCCTTGATGCAGAACCAGGTGATCCTGACCGAGGTCACCACCACATCGATGGGCTTCGAACTGTTCGCCATGATGCGCCAATCACAAAGCCTCGACACCGCCAACGCCGAGTTGATCGAGCAGCTGGAATACCTGTACCAGATGGATTCGGCCCGAGGGGCCCACCGCCAACGAATCCGTGAGGCCCGCACCAATTGGTCACTCAACGCCATGGCTATGGGCTTAGGCCTCTTGGCCATCCCGTCGACCCTGATCTCCTATTTCTCGACCGACAATTATTGGGCCCGGCTGTTTGGCGGATTGAGTTTCCTGCTGTTCACCGCCATTTTCGCTCTAATGATGCTCGGCCTGTGGCGGCGGGGCCGGCGCCGACGAGCCAGGGCGCGCCAACAGCAGCTGCGCCATTGAGTCTGTGGTGTAGGCGGGATGGTTGATCACCTCGCGGTCGATCTGGGGATGGGCATCGTGGTACGGCACCGGGCGACCCACTCTGTCCCGCCTATCCAGCGCGAAGTGACATGTTGCACCTGCCTGGATGCCTGTGAACACCTGACAGGCATGTGACCCTCTTCTGGAGGCGAGCTATTCGCATGCTTATGCAAGCCGCACAGTTATCCCATACTTGGTGTGGGAGAATTGCGGTTGTCAGGGACGAGCACCGCAGTTTCTTGAGCACACCACTCGGAAGGGACACCACCTGAGGGCCAGAACCAGAACTGTCGGAGGCGAGTTGTAGCCTGTTCTATTCGCCTCGTGACAGGAAGGAGACCCACGCGATGACTCAGGGTGTGACCCTTGACGAATTGACTCCAGGGCAGCGCCTGCGTTGTCTCGTGCCTGGCCGGGTGGTGACGGTGGTGTTGGTCACGTCACTGGGTGATGGGTTGGCTGAGGTCGCTTACCGTGATCCAGATGGGCACTTCGGCGATACCGTGTTGACTTCCGAGACAGCAACACGCTTGGAGATTGTCACTGAGTCTGGTGCTGGTCTGGCGTTCGATGGTGACCCGGACGAGTTTCGCCTGGCAGCGGAGGCGCTGCGGATCAAGTACGCGGCATTGTATGACCCGATGGTTGCGGTGAACTCTTCTGATGTGGAACCACTACCGCACCAAATCAAGGCCGTGTATGAGGAACTGCTGCCCAGAGTGCCGTTGCGTTATCTGTTGGCTGACGATCCTGGGGCTGGCAAGACGATCATGGCCGGGTTGTACCTCAAAGAGCTGCAACTACATTCTGACTGTGACCGGGCGCTGATCGTCGCTCCTGGCGGTCTGGTGGAGCAGTGGCGTGAAGAACTCAGCCTCAAGTTTGGTTTGCGGTTCGAGGTGTTCTCAAACTGGATGATTGACGAGGCTGCCGGACGTAACGTGTTCGGTGAACACCCGTACTTGATCGCCCGGATGGATCAACTGTCCCGCCGCGATGACTTGATGGAACAACTGGCTGAGGCCCATTGGGATGTGGCGGTGGTGGATGAAGCCCACCGTATGTCGGCTCACTATTGGGCAGGTGAGGTCGATGAGACCAAACGGTTCAAACTGGGCCGCCTGCTGTCGGAAACCGCCCAGAACTTGTTACTGATGACAGCAACCCCGCATGCTGGCAAAGAGGACGACTTTCAACTGTTCATGTCGCTATTGGATCGGGACCGATTCGAGGGCCAGTATCGGGCCGGTGTTCATCACACCGACACCACTGGGTTGATGCGGCGCATGGTCAAGGAAGACCTGCTCACGTTCGAGGGTAAACCGCTGTTCCCGGAACGCCGGGCTTATACCGTGCCCTACGAGTTGTCGGATGCCGAGCAGGAGCTTTACGAGCAAGTCACTGAGTATGTCCGAACGCAGATGAACTTAGCCGACCAGATCACTGCTCAGGGCGACCGGAAGCGTGGCCGGAACATCGGGTTCGCATTGACAATCTTGCAGCGTCGTCTCGCTTCCTCGCCGGAAGCGATCTTGCGGTCTTTGGAACGCCGCCAAGACCGGTTGCGTGATCGACTGGCCCAAACCCAGCGAGGGATTGAAGAACCCAATCTTCCGGAGTTTAATCTGGATGATTTTGATGATGTAGACGGTGACTGGTCTGAGACCGAGCGGGAGATTCGCGCCGATGAGGTGGTTGATTTGGCGACCGCCGCCCAAACCATAGGAGAACTCCAAGCGGAAATCACCATTCTGGATGATCTGATCACCGCAGCCCGGCGAGTGCGTCACATGGATGTGGACAAGAAATGGGTCGAACTGCGTTCGATCCTGCAAGGCCGGGTACTGACCGACGACGGCACCGGTTCACCACGCAAGATCATCATCTTCACCGAACACCGCGACACTCTCACCTACCTGAAAGAAAAGATCACCGGCTATCTTGGACGCCCAGAAGCGGTCGCCACGATCCACGGCGGCACACCCAGGGAACAACGACTCCAAGTCCGCGAAGACTTCACCGAAAACCCCGACACTGTGGTACTGCTGGCCACCGATGCCGCTGGGGAGGGGTTAAATCTGCAACGGGCACATTTGATGGTCAACTATGACCTGCCGTGGAACCCGAACCGGATCGAGCAGCGTTTCGGACGTATCCACCGCATCGGCCAAAAGCAAGTCTGCAACCTATGGAACCTGGTCGCCGCTGGCACTCGGGAAGGCGAAGTGTTCACCCGTCTGCTCGACAAGATCAAGAGTATGAAGCTGGCCTATGACGGCAACCTATTCAACGTGCTCGGCGAACAGGGCGCATTCCAAGAAGCAGGCCAACAAGGCAAGACTGAGCAGCGCAGCTTGAAAGACCTGCTCATCGAGGCGATCCGTTATGGCGACCAACCAGAAGTCCGGTCCCGTCTAGAGCAAACCATCGACGCCTCCGTGGCCGACGGGCTGGACGAACTGCTCGCCCAAAAAGCGCTCCACCCCGAAATGTACCCCTCGCTGAACGTTGAGGAAGTACGCCGCCGCATGGAAGCAAACCGTGAACGTAAACTCCAGCCCGGCTATATCCAAGCCTTCTTCATTCCGGCCTTCACCAGGCTGGGCGGGCGGGTCCGTTACCGCGAATCCGGCAGATGGCAAATCCTGCGCGTGCCTGCCCGTGTCCAAGACCAAGCCCGCCGCGCGAACCGTTGGGCACCCATCCCTGACCAGTTTGAACGCATCACCTTCACCACCGAGCGTATCCGGGTCGAAGCTGGCGCGGATGCCACGTTGATCGCACCCGGCCACCCGCTCCTTCAGGCCGTCATCGACCTGACCATCACCGACCTCGGGCGCACGCTGCGCGACGGGACCGTGTTCGTTGACCGACGCGACAACCAAGACACGGCCGCCTCACTGCTATTCGCTGTCGAACAGAAGATCGACAACCTTGCACCCCGTCCACTCATCGATGGCGACTCGCCCCACCTCGACGGTCCTAATGCTGGGGCTTACACGGTGGACCGCCATTTCGAGTACGTTCAGCTCTCCCCAAATGGCGACATCCGGGTGCCGTTGGTGCCGCCATATCTTGATTACGACGCACCCACACCCGACGAAGAAACACGCATCCAACAGGTTCTCGCCCAAGACTGGCTGAGAACCGACCACCAGCGAGACGTACGAACCTGGGCTTATCAGACCCGACTCCAGCCCCGCCTGGACGAACTGACTACCCGCATGGAAGCCGACACTTACCGCGTGCGTCGCCAGGTCTACGAGCGGCTGAATCTGGAAATCAGCCACTGGGACCGTGAAGTCAATCGACTGGCCGATCTTGAACGCAACGGTCACCGTCCCCGCATGAGTTCCAAAGCCGCCCACGACAAGGCCCGCGAGCTTGAGGAACGCCTCGATGACCGCATGGAACAACTCGACCAAGCCGTCCAACTAACCCCGCTGCCGGCCCGAATCGCTGGCTGCGCACTCGTCATCCCCAGCCGACTACTCACCACAGGCGGCCACCACGACCCGACCCACACCAAAGAAACCGAAGCCGTGGAACGCCGCGCCGTCGAAGCCGTCCTAGCCGCCGAACGCCAACTCGGACGCACTGCGCAAGAAATGCCGCACTTCAACCCCGGCTACGACATCCGCTCCACCGACCATGCAGGCCGAGTCTTCTTCATCGAAGTCAAAGGACGACTACGCGGCTCACCCACCTTCACCATCACCGCCAACGAAGTCGCCTACGCCCAAACCCAAGGCGACCGCCACCGCCTAGCCCTCGTCGCCGTCCACCCCGACGACCCCACCAAAGAAGAACTGCGCTACATTGTCAACCCCTTCGCCACCTTCCAACCCACCGACACCACCCGCTCCTACAACGAAGACTGGGCCACCTACTGGAACAAAGGACGCAACCCCACATGACCGAACGCAAAAAGAAACTGATCGAAGTCGGGCTGCCCCTAGAAAAGATCAACGCCGAATCAGCCCGCGAGAAATCCATCCGGCACGGACACCCATCGACCCTGCATCTGTGGTGGTCACGCAAGCCGACCGCCACCGCACGAGCGGTGCTGTTCGCTCAGCTGGTGGACGACCCGTCAGCTCATCCAGAACAGTTCCCCACCCAAGAAACACAGGACGCCGAGCGGAAGCGGCTGCATGACCTGATCGAGAAACTCGTGGTCTGGGAAAACACCAACGACACCCGAATATTCAAGCAAGCCACCGAGGAGATCAAGAAATCCAATGGCGGTGTCCTGCCTGCGGTGCTCGACCCATTCGCCGGTGGCGGCTCAATCCCGCTGGAGGTCCAACGACTCGGCCTTGAGGCGCACGCCTCCGACCTGAACCCCGTAGCCGTGCTCATCAACAAAGCCTTGATTGAAATACCACCCAAGTTCGCCGAACGACCCCCAGTCCACCCTGAGCCACCACAACGCATGACACCCTGGGAGCGAGCCGAAGGCTTGGCCGAGGATGTGCGCTATTACGGACAATGGATGCGCTACGAGGCGTTCAAGCGGATCGGACATCTGTATCCAACGGTCACCGGACCGGATGGCAAGGAACACACTGTTATCGCTTGGAAATGGGCACGCACCGTACACAGTCCCAACCCCGCCAACCCCATCGAAGTACCACTCGTCAACTCGTGGTGGCTCGGCAAGAAGAAAGGCAAAGAAGCCTGGGTCAAAGCCAGCGTCGTGGACGGACAGGTGCAGTACGAGGTCATGCACGACGCTGACGGACCAAAGGGTGATTCTGATTGGACGATCAAGCACGGCAAGGGAGCCAAGTCCGTCGCAGATGGTACTGGTTTCGACTACGAGTATGTACGTCAGGAAGGCAAAGCCGGTCGGATCGGGTCTCAACTCATTGCGGTTGTAGCTGAAGGCGCGCGAGGTCGTCTCTATGTGACGCCAACTACCGAGCAGATCGAAGCGGCTAGAACTGAGCGGCCAGCACTTGACAGCGATGGGGAGATTGCAGATAACCCACGATGGTTCTCACCACCCGCCTATGGCATGGCGCACTTCTCTGATCTGTTCACCAATCGTCAGTTGGTGGCGATGACGACGTTCAGTGATCTGGTTGCCGAAGCGCGAGAGCAAGTGTTCGCGGACGCGCTGGCTATGGGAATGATTGAGGGTGCTCGTCTGGAGGATGGGGGTGCTGATGCTGCAGCCTACGCCGATGTGGTGTCTGTGTATCTTGGATTATCGTTCACAAGAACACTTGATAGGCACTCCGCAGTCTCTACATGGGACAACAGCACGACAAAGGAGCAAGTGCGTGGAGTCTTCGCCCGCCAGGCAGTGCCGATGGCATGGGACTTTGCAGAAGGAAACTGGTTTTCATCATCAAGCGGGAACATCGCTGACAGTATTGGCTTTGTCGCAGAGGTACTTGAGCGCCTGCCCGTCGCGCATCAAGGCTACTCATCTCAAAAGGACGCGGGCACTCGTGCCTACGCCCACATGGTAGTCTCCACCGACCCGCCGTATTACGACAATATCGGTTATTCGGATTTGTCTGATTTTTTCTATATCTGGCAGAAACGGAGCCTGGAAAGTGTGTTGCCTCGCCTGTTCGGGACAGTACTAACTCCAAAAGCTGATGAGTTGGTGGCGAACCCCTACCGCCATGATGGGAAGACGGGGGCTGAGCAGTTCTTCGTCAGTGGGTTCAATAGTGTTTTCGCTCGCATCCGTCATGGATACAACGGCGATCTCGATAAGTTGCTCACCGTCTATTACGCCTATAAACAGCAAGATGCTGGTTCGGACGGCACCGCCTCGACAGGCTGGTACACCCTGCTTGATGGACTGATTCGCAGCGGTTGGGAGATCACCGCGACTTGGCCGGTACGAAGCGAACTGAGTAACCGGATGCTCGCCGGGGGCACCAACGCTCTAGCATCTTCTATTGTCCTGGCCTGTCGCCCGCGCTTGGAGGATGCCCCGGCGACGACTCGTCGCAGTTTCCTTGCTCTACTGAAGTCTGAGTTGCCCGCTTCACTGCGGGCGATGATGCAGGGGGCGGTCGCTCCGGTGGATTTGGCTCAGGCGGCGATTGGGCCGGGTATGAGTATCTTCTCTCGGTATTCGCGTGTGCGTGAGGCTGATGGTTCGGATATGTCGGTGCGTGATGCGTTGTTGTTGATCAACGCCACGCTTGATGAAGTGATGGATGAGCAGGAGGGTGATTACGACCCGGATACTCGTTTTGCTATCAAGTGGTATCGCACCTATGGCTGGGGTACGGAGGCATCGGGCACGGCTGACACCCTGGCTAGGGCTACGGGCACCTCGCCGTCGGCGTTAGAACGCGGGGGTATCTTCGAGGCAAAGGGTGGCAAGGCGCGGTTGTTATCGCCGAAGGACCTTGCTGGTGAGTGGAACCCCGAGGCTGATGAGCGGGTGAGTGTGTGGGAGGCCGTCGTCCGGCTGGCTGCCGCGATGGAGTCCGAGGGTGCCACGAAGGTCGCCTCTCTGCTGCCTGCAGTTGGTGCGAAGGTCTCTCTCGACATGGTGAAGGAGCTTGGGTTCCTGTTGTTCCATGAGGCGGAGCGTAAATCGGACACCCAAGATGCGATCTTGTTCAACGCCTTGGTGTCGTCGTGGAGTGAGCTGTCGGCCCAGGCCCAGACTTTGGCGGCCCAACCGCATGGCATCCAGGACACTTTGGACTTCGGCGGGGAGGCGTGACCGTGCTCCGTCAGACCGAGACACAGGTGGGATCAGTAATGGTGCAACCGTCGGTTGAACCATTTACGCAGTCACTGACTGCGCAAATGCCAGATCACCCGGATCAGCCGCTGTCCTGGAGTGGAGGCGAGTCGGTTCAGGTTGTGCAGGAGGTTCCTGCGCAACTGTGTTGGGGTGGGTGCTCGTGTCCTGGTGACCAGAAAATGTCGGAGCTGGTGGATACGGTGATGTCATGGAAGAAGGTAGCGGCATCATGTTGATGAACACTGCTGAGTATTTGCAGATCGTGGCAGAGGTTAAGAGTCAGATTGCCGAATCACGTCGGCTCGCATTTCAGTCAGTCAACACAGAGTTGATTGCGCTTTATTGGCGGATTGGTCGGCTTATCGACACGCACAGCCAGTGGGGTACAAGTTTTGTGAAGAACCTGTCACAGGATATTCGTCGAGACTATCCAGGGATTCGGGGCTTTTCGGTGCGCAATCTGACCTATATGGCCACTTTCGCTCGTGCTTATCCTGATGGGGAGTTTGCGCAGTCAGTGACTGCGCAAGTCACTTGGACTCATCACACTGTCTTATTGGACAAGGTTTCTGATCCTGCGATTCGGCGTTGGTATGCGGAGCAGGCGACTGAGGGCCGGTGGTCAGTGCGTGCGTTGGAGGATCACATTGACAGCCATACGTATGAGCGCCAAGTTCTACCCAGTAAGACTACGAACTTTAGTGAGCGTCTGCCGCAGAAACAAGCGGTGTGGGCGAATGAGGTTTTACGTGACCCGTACATTTTCGATTTCATTTCCGCTCGTGAAGGCATGGTGGAGCGTGAGATCGGAGCCGAGTTGGTTCGTAATATCAGTCGTTTTTTGATTGAGCTGGGTACGGGGTTCGCTTTTGTCGGGGAGCAGTACCGAGTGGAGGTGGCAGGTGAAGATTTCTATATTGATCTGCTGTTCTACCATCTGAAACTGCGCTGCTATGTGGTTGTTGAGTTGAAGGCTGGTAAGTTCCGACCGGAATACGCGGGTCAGCTCAATTTCTATGTGTCTGTTGTTGATGATCTTGTTGCCAGCGATGACGATAATCCGACCATTGGGCTTCTCTTGTGCAAGAGCAAACAGGGCCTAGTCGCTGAGTACGCATTCCAGGACATCAACAAACCAATCGGCGTAAGCGAGTATCGACTGTTTGATGCTTTGCCATCACAATATGAGGATTTGCTACCGAGTGCTGACGATATTGAGACAAGGCTCGGATTGGCGTTGCCTGACGAGTCCACCACCGACACAGGCGATGAAAAGGAGTAGGTCATGGCATTGAGTCACAGGGATCGGGTTGGCAAGGGGTTGGACCTGTTAGCTGAGGGCTTGCTGGACATCGTTGATGAGGTGATGAGCAAGGCGGATGGTCCGAACTGGAATGAGGTGTGGGCTGCTGATCTGGCGCGCAAGAATGCCAGCACACCTCGTCCGATGGCGAAGGGTGATGTGGCGGTGTTGCTGCGTGCGATCCGTGACAAGCATTATCTGTTCAAGGAGTTGCTCTCCAGCGGGCAGCGGGCGTACGCGGCTGAGTTGTTGGAGTCACGCAATAAGTGGGCGCATGGCCAGTCTGAGCCGTTGAGCGCGGATGATGCGATTCGGATTCTGGACACGATTGAGCGGCTGTTGGTGGCAGTGAACGCCTCGGATTCGGCATCGGACGTGGGTAAGCTCCGAATGGATTTACAGCGTCAAGTGTATGAGGATTCCTCCCGGCATCGGGCGAAAGCTGCGACCATGCGACTTGATTCAAGTACGGGGTTGAAGCCGTGGCGTGAGGTGATTCAGCCGCATGAGGATGTGGCGCGTGGTGAGTTCACCGCCTCTGAGTTCGCAGCTGATCTGCATCTGGTGCATTCCGGGCAGGCGACGGGGGCGGAGTATTCCGATCCGGTGGAGTTCTTTGCCCGCACCTATCTGACCGAGGGCTTGCGGGATTTACTGTCACGGGCTGTCAAACGCCTGGGTGGGGATGCGAATGCTTCTCCGGTGGTGAATCTTCAGACCAACTTCGGGGGCGGCAAGACTCACTCGATGCTGGCGTTGTATCACTTGTTCGGCGGGACACCGGCTTCGGTGTATCCGCAAGAGGTGCAGGATTTGCTGGCCACGAACGGTTCACCTGATCTGGAGCATATGGGTGTGCGCCGGGTGGTGATCGTCGGCAACCGGATGAAAGCCGGGTCGCCGTTGGTCAAGAATGATGGCACCGAGGTCAATACGATCTGGGGTGAGTTGGCCTGGCAGTTGGGTGGACGTGCCGCCTATGACCGGATCGCTGAGGATGACCGCAATGCCACCAATCCTGGTGAGGCTTTGCGTGGGTTGTTGGCTGAATATGGTCCGGCGTTGATCCTGATCGATGAGTGGGTGGCTTATGCCCGTGACTTGGTTGGTAAAGAGAACCTGCGCGCGGGGACGTTCGACACTCAGTTCGGTTTCGCTCAGACTCTGACTGAGACGGTTGCTGGCCTGCCGGGCACGATGCTGGTGGTGTCGATTCCGGCGTCCGATACCAGCGCGGATGGTCAGGGCAACGATATTGAGATTGGTGGCGCGAACGGCCAGCTAGCGCTGCGCCGGTTGCAGAACGTGGTGCGCCGTGTAGCCGATCAATGGCGGCCATCCAGCAAAAACGAGTCCTTCGAAATCGTGCGCCGCCGCTTGTTCCAAACTCCTGACGCAGCCGCTTTGGCGCAGATCAGCGCGACCGCGAAAGCGTTCGTGGCGATGTATCGCAGCAAATCCGCCGAGTTTCCCCGTGAAGCCTCCAGCGCCAGCGATGAATATGAGCTGCGGCTGCGCTCCTCCTATCCATTGCACCCGGAGTTGTTGGATCGGTTGTATGAGGATTGGTCCACCTTGGAGCGTTTCCAGCGCACCCGTGGGGTATTGAAGCTCGTCTCCGATATTGTTCACGCGCTGTGGGCCGAAGGTGACACCGCGCCGTTGATCCTGCCCGGCAACGTGCCCTTGGATGAGACGAGAGTAAACACCGACCTGACCCAATACCTGGAAGACTCCTGGAAGCCCATCATCGACCGTGACATCGACGGGGCCGCATCCACTGCCGCACAGATCGACAACACCCGTACCGCGTTGGGTCAACGCAGCCTCACCCGCCGGGTCGCCCGCACCGTGTTCTTCGGAGCAGCACCACGGGCGAAATCCACCCGCAAAGGATTGGACAAACAAAACGTGTGGCTCGGCACCGCCATCCCCGGTGACGCGCTCGGCAACATCGGCGCGGCCCTAGAAGAACTGGAACAGAAATCGACCTACTTCTACGCCGACCAGGGCCACTACTGGTTCGACACCCAAGCCTCCGTCACTAAGACGGCCTCCGACTACGCCGAACGTCTACGTGAAGACCCAGAGACCGTGTGGAACGAGATCACCCTCCGGCTGCGCAGCGAGGAGCGGTCTCGCGGTGAGTTCAGCCGGATACACATCGCCTCCGAATCCTCCGGCGACATTCCCGACCTGGAAGACACTCGGCTGGTCATCGTGCATCCCCGCCACGCCCGCCACAGACAAGACAACCAAGACTCACCCACAACCCTGTGGGTCAGGCAGGCCGTCGAGCAACGCGGTTCAACCCAACGCATCCACCGCAACACCCTCGTCTTCCTGGCTGCTGACGCGCCGATGCTGGAATCCCTCGAATCAGCCACCAGAGCCTACCTGGGATGGAAACGAGTCGAAGCCACCGCCGACACCCTGAACCTGACCGCGCAGCAAGCCCAACAGGTGAAAACCTCTGTCGAGCGCACCAGCCAAACCGTCACCGCCCGACTGCGAGACACCTTCATCTGGTTGATGTACCCCACACAACCCGACCCGAAAGCCGCCTTCACCATCACCTGCGACAAAGTGGCCGATTCAGGCCGCTCACTGGCCGAGAAATGCTCCGACCGGTTGAAACGCGACTCCCAGTTGATCACCGTCTACGGGCCACAAGTCCTCGGCATGGAACTGCACGACAACCTCACCGGAGCCTGGCATGACGGACGAATCACCGTTGGCGAAATCTGGGCACTCTTCACCCGCTACCCCTTCCTACCACGACTAGCCCGACGCGGCGTCCTCGACGACGCCGTGCAACAAGCTACCCACAGTGTCTTGGTGGGCGATGATCGCTACGCCATCGCCACTGCCTGGGATGAAACCGACAAACGTTACATCGGCTTAATCATCCCACCTCAATCCGCAGCAGCCATCCAAGTCACCGATCAAACCATGCTCGTCGACTGGGATACCGCCCAAGCCCAAGTCGAGTCAGAACTAGCAGATACTCGACAGCAAGCACCCCAACGCCACAGTGATGACAACCCAGGTGGTGGCGTCACACCACCATCGTCTGGGCCGTCTGGGTCAGGCCAGCGTTTCACCCAGCCACAATCGGCACCACCGAGCCAGTTCCAGACACAGCGTCCACCAACCCGATTCTTTGGGCAGGTTCACCTCAACCCGAAACGCTATGGAGCCAGTTTCTTCCAAATCAGCAAAGAAATCCTCGAACGCCTCGAAGGCGCCGGCGCCGACCTTGAAATCGTCATCGACATCCAAGCCAGCAAACCCGTCGGTTTCACCGAGTCAGAGACCCGCACCATCAGCGAAAACGCCCGCACCCTCCAATTCGACGACAACAACTTCGCTGAGGAGTAGACCCGACCAAGCAGATGCCTCCTGAGTTGGGTTATCTCGCTTTTTGAGATAACCCAACTCGCAATGTGGACCTCTTCTAGAGTGACATCAGGACGGGGGGAATGCCGTCTGCGATGAGCTTGACGGCTCGGCCACCGCCATGATGGCGTCAACTCCTCGCTCATGCCACGGCAAGAAGATCCGATGAGCCACCAACTCGATTACGTCCGCACCGCCGCTGATCAACCACCGGTGGCGATCATCGACCGCACGCCGATGACTCCGGCCAAACGCATCATCTTCGCTGTCATCGCCCTGCTGACCGCCAGCTGTTGGGCACTGGTGCTGTTCGCCCGCGGCGAGACGGTCAACGGCGCATATTTCGTGCTGGCTGCCGCTGGAACCTATGTCATCGCCTATCGCTTCTATGCCCGGCTGATCGAATACAAGGTCATCCGACCGAAGAACTCCCGGGCCACACCGGCCGAGTTGCACGACAACGGTCGGGATTTCCAGCCGACCGACCGCCGCATCCTCTTTGGTCATCATTTCGCCGCCATCGCTGGCGCTGGCCCACTGGTCGGGCCGGTGCTGGCCGCACAGATGGGCTACCTGCCGAGCTTCATCTGGATCGTGGTCGGTTGTGTGCTGGCTGGCGCCGTTCAGGATTACATGGTGCTCTGGCTGTCGACCAGGCGCCGTGGCCGCTCGCTCGGCCAGATGATCCGCGACGAGATGGGCACCCTCGGTGGGGTCTTCGGCATCATCGGCATCCTGGTGATCATGGTGATGCTGATCGCCGTGCTCGGCCTGATCATCGTCCAGGCCCTGGCTGATTCGCCTTGGGGCGTCTTCTCAATCGGCATGACCATCCCGATCGCCATCTTCATGGGCATCTATCTGCGCTTCATCCGCCCGGGGAAGGTGGCCGAGGTGTCGGTGATCGGCGTGGTCTTGCTGCTGGCGGCGGTCATCGCCGGACGCTTTGTCGCCGAATCATCTTGGGGCCCCTTCTTCCACCTCGACAAGCCGACCCTGGCCTGGTGCCTGATCATCTATGGCTTCCTGGCTTCTGTGCTGCCGGTCTGGCTGCTGCTGGCCCCCCGCGATTACCTGTCGACCTTCATGAAGGTCGGCACCATCTTCCTGCTGGCCATCGGCGTACTGATCGCCTGGCCGGCGGTTCACACCCCGGCTCTGTCATCCTGGGGTGCGGGCACCGCCACCACCGCCGCACCAGTCTTCGCCGGGTCGCTCTTCCCCTTCCTGTTCATCACCATCGCCTGTGGCGCGCTGTCTGGCTTCCACGCTTTGATATCGTCGGGAACCACGCCGAAAATGGTCGAGAAGGAGTCGCAGATCCGAATCATCGGCTACGGCGGCATGATCATTGAGTCGTTCGTCGCCGTCATGGCCCTGGTCACGGCCCTGTCACTGGATCAGCACCTCTACTTCGCCATGAACTCACCGCTGACTTTGACTGGCGGCGCGGCCGACAGCGCTGCCAGTTGGTTGACTGGGGGTGGCATCGCCACTGACATTCCGGCTTACAGTTGCACCGCCGAGCAGACTGCAGCCAGGCTGACCGATCCGCAGGCTTGCCTGTCAGCCTGGCTGCAAAGCTCAGCTGAGGGGGTTGGCGAGTCGTCGATCATCTCGCGCACTGGCGGAGCGCCGACGCTGGCCTTCGGCATGTCCCAGATCCTCAGCTTCCTCGGCGGTGCGGCGATGAGGGATTTTGGTATCACTTCGCCATTATGTTCGAGGCTTTGTTCATCCTGACAACGCTCGACGCTGGAACCCGCGTTTGCCGCTTCATGCTGTCGGATGCCATCGGCAACCTCGGCGGGCCACTGAAGCGCTTCCGCGACCCGTCCTGGCGGATCGGCGCTTGGCTCTGCTCGCTGATCGTCGTCATCGCCTGGGGATCGATCTTGATGATGGGTGTGACCGACCCGCTCGGCGGCATCAACACTCTCTATCCCCTGTTTGGCATATCCAATCAATTGTTGGCCGCCATCGCTTTGACCCTGGTGACCGTGGTCGTCATCAAGAAGGGCCTGGTCAAATGGGCCTGGATACCCGGCATCGCCTTGACCTGGGACCTGATCGTCACCTTGACGGCCTCCTGGCAGAAGATCTTTTCAGCTGATCCGGCACTCGGCTATTGGGCCCAGCATCAGCGCTTCGTCGACGCCAAGGCCCAGGGCCTGACCGAGGTCGGCACCACCAAGGGGGCCGAGGCGATCGACGCCGTCATCCGCAACACCTTCATCCAGGGGACATTGTCCATCGTCTTCGTGGTACTGGTGGTGTTGGTGGTGGCCGTCGGCGCCTGGGTGTCGATCAAGGCGATCCGCGCCGGCTCTTTGCCGACCACCGAAGAGCCCGAGGTCGATTCCCACCTCTTCGCGCCAGCCAGCCTCTTTGCCACCAGAGCGGAGAAAGACGTCGCCAAGCAATGGGCGGGCTACCAACAGGAGCATCCCAACTGGCGATCAGCCGAACCGCTGGCGACCACGCTGTGAGAGTGAGAAGCGGCTCTTCGCATCCCGGCTGATCCTGGCCATGATCCTGGTGATTGCCGGAGCAAGTTGTGCTGACTCGGCTCCTGCGTGCCCTCAAGGTTGGCCGTGCTGATCGAGGATCAGGCCGCGGAATTCCAGGTGGCCGAGTGCCAGACCCGCTAGACGTCGCTGGCCTGGAAGCCAACCCCTTGAAGACTCTTGTCATCTGACCTGTCCACCTGATCATAACTGGCAGCAGACAATGACCTTCACAATTGCGCACACTCACGGACCGAGGAGTGCCAGTGGCACCACCGCAACCCCATCGGGACGCCGATAGGCGATGGGGCCGGAGCTCAAAACAACGGAGTCGATCAACCGATCACCGATCTGCTCCCTCAACCAGTGCAGATGGCGGACATCACGATCATCAATGGCCCCACTGAGCTTCACCTCGAAAGCCACCACACGGCGATCTGCCGCCTCAATGATCAGGTCAATCTCATGCTCTCCCCCGCGTGTGCGCAGGTGGCTTAACCGAACACCGAGCGCCTCCGCGAGCACGCGAACCGCCTGCGTAGCCAACGACTCAAACAACGCACCCAACAGGGTCGCATCAGTGCCGGGACGAGCTGGTCCCTCTCCGCGCAGCAACGACTCACGCGTCGCTCCGGTCAGTCGAGCGGCCAACGCAGGATCGACCAGATGGTGTTTAGGCGCTTGGGCCAAGCGTTTCAGAGGTGACAAAGCCGGCAACCAGGCAGGCACCGGATCAAGCATGAACAACCTAGTCAGAGCCTCACGGTAGCTGGTGACGGTTTGGCGAGCTGGCTTCTCGGAGTCACCTGGGGTGGCGGCGTCCAGAATGCTGTTGTAAGAGGCGACCGTCGACGTGGCGGCGGCGTAGGCCGTCAGCCAAGCCAGGAGCGCCTGTGGGCGACGAACGGATAGGCCGTTCTCCTCAAGATCATGGTGGATGACCCGCTGAATATATGAGTCCAGGGCGGTGTTCAATGCCCGCGGTGGCAGACCGCGCAGGGCTGGAAACCCCGAGCTGACGATCGCATCAACGTAGTCGGGAAGGGCCATCGGTGAATCGCCGCTGATCCTGACCTCACCGCCTAGGAGCGACCGCATCGACACCGTGGGTTGCACCAGACCGCGCTCAGACAAGCCCATCGGCCGCATGGTCATCGAAACAATGCGACCAGCCCCGGAATGAACCCGGATCGCCGGGTCAAGACCAGCAGAGCCCGCCAACAGGAACTGTCCACCGGCGTGATCCCCATCGACACTGGCTTTCACCTCCTCCCAAACGTCGGGCACAAGCTGCCACTCGTCGATAAAAGTTGGCTTAGCAAGGGTGACCACATAGTTGGGGTTAGCCTGAATCACGAGGCGTTGGGCACGATTAGCCAGGTTGACGCGGGCCACAGCCCGTTGCGTGGCGGTCATCGTTTTGCCGACACCTTTGGCCCCCTCAATAGCGATCGCCGCCAGGTGGGGGAAGAGTTCATCAAGTGCATCATCGATCACGCGCCGGCTGTATGACATGACTCTAGTTAACCATATGCGGCCATTCAATCTAACCAAATGCGGCTCCTGAATCCGGCCATCCACAGACTTAACCATAAGCTCTGTTAGACCACGCTTGACCTGCGCCCATGCTGCGTGGCCGAGACCACCCAGCACCGAACCGCAAGTCAACCGGGGTTCCATGTCAACGCTGGTCCAACCGGGCCTAACCATATCGCCGTAGTGCCACTGACAGTTCTGGGTATCTGAAGTGACCGGCTTGGTGGTCGCTGATAGACCATTGGGTCTCCCAGTTGCTGTAAGCGGATGCTTGGAAGCGGTCGTTGGGCTGTTCCGGGTCGCTGACGAGTAGGTTGCTGTGGTCACATCCGTCCGGGGAGCGTTCACGTAACAGTGAGTCGCACGGCCGGACAGTGAAGGACTGACTGCAGGTGATGCTGGTGTCGGGGTGCCCGGTGTTGAAAGTGACCGCTTCGGCAGTCACTTTTTACGATTCAATAGCAAAATATCCAAAGAGTTTTCTTGAAGTCATAATATAATTATGGCGCAAAAGTGGGGGCCACTGCCTGCGTCAACCGCTGGCAGTGACCCCCAAAGGACACGCTGCAACATCAGTCCAGCGAGTCGCC
>JAITVZ010000136.1 GCA_031285505.1 Propionibacteriaceae bacterium | reverse complement strand
CACTGGTCGACTCCTCACCAACAGAACCACTAACCGACATCACTCAACTATCCAATCTCGCCCCCAAACACTTACAACTCACAAGACAACCCGTCCCACACAAGCTTGACAGAGAGGGTAGTTATAGTCACGCTGGTGGCACGACACGTATGCCAACTCAGGATATCGGGCCAAGAATGCTTCAGCATGCCAAGACTTCTTCAATCTGTTGAACAAATCTCACGTTAAGGCGGCGACCTTGCGCCAAAGCTGCCCAACGGTTAGCAGCAGATGAACGAGAAAGTAACGTTTAGTGTCGAACGATTCAGCCCTGCCACTCCAATAACAACGGCGAATGATCCTGACGCAATCCAGAGTCCAGCGGCTCGCAGCGCCTCAACCCACCTGCGACGCGGTCTGACACCAGCCAGTAGTCGATGCGCCAACCGGCATTGTTGGCCTTGGCTGTGCGGATGCGCTGGGAAAACCAGGTGTAGGCGCTGCGCCCATCAGCCATCATCCCGGCCGCATCCGGGTGCAACTGGCGGAAGGCGTCGGTGAAGCCCGCCGCCAACAGCTCTGTGAATTTCGATCGCTCCTGGTCGGTGAAGCCAGGCGATTGATGATTGGTCGCCGGATTGGCCAAATCCTGCTCGGTGTGAGCGACATTGAAATCACCGCCCACCAATACTGGTTTGGCTTGGTCCAGACCACCGAGGTATTCCCGGAAACGATCATCCCATTCGCCCCTCAATGCCAGGCGCGACAAGCCATCACCAGCGTTGGGTGTGTAAACCGTGACCACAAAAAAATCGGCATACTCCAGGGCCAACACCCGCCCCTCATCGTCCATCGGTTCCGGCGCGCCGATAGACGGCGCCTCGATCAGCGGCTGGCCCAAGGATCGCCGATGCAGCAACAACGTGCCGGCGTAGCCTTTGCGCGCCGGTGGCACCGCCACCCGATAATCGAGATCGTGGTCGGGAAAGAGCCCCGCCAGCTGCTCAAAGAGAGAGTCATGCCGCCCCGGCTCGGCCGACAGCTTGGTCTCTTGGAGGGCGATGATGTCAGGATCGATGGCGGCAATCGATTCCAACACAGCCAAGGATAACTTGCCCCGTTCACTTTGGCTGGTCAGGGCGGCGTTCAGCGAATCGATGTTCCAACTGATCAGGCGATAATCCACCATCACTCCTTCACTGGTTTGGTCTGGCTTCGCCAGTGTAGCTGTGATCATCGACCAGATCTTGCTGCTACCGACAAGTGTGATTACCCAGACAACCTCGGGATATCGCCTGATCATGCCAGAATGGACCCATGCCACGGATCAGCATCAACCCTGAGGGGCCGACCCTGCAAGGCCTTGCCACCTTGATCGCCATGATCGGCTTGAACATCATCTTCTTGATCGCCTGTCTGCCGGTCATCACCATTGGCCCGGCTTGCGCCGCACTGTTCCAGGTGATGCTCGGCCAAGTCGATGGCGAGCGCGGCTACCTGATTCGCGGCTTTTTTGAAGCTTGGCGAGACTGCTGGCGCCCGGCCCTGGCAGTCAGCTTGATCATCGGTGCGCCGGGGCTGCTGCTGATCTATTCGGCCATCTTTTGGCTGCAGCTGACATCGATCCTCAGCGCCATCCTTGGCCTCTTGTCGGCCCTATTGGCCGTGTATGCGCTGTTGGTGATCAGCTGGGGTTTGGCCCTGATCGCTCGTTACCGCAATTCTATTCGAGCCACTTTGCACAACGCTTTGATCCTGCCACTGGGGCAGCCTCTGGCCAGCCTGGGACTGGCGGTCATTCCGCTGGTGCCGATCGGACTGGGCCAAGTCTGGCCAGCCTGGTTCTGGTTGGCTGCCACCATCGGCTGCTCACTGGCCGCCTATGGCGCCACCGCCATCTGCTTGACAACTTTTCGACGCCTTGAGGCAATGCCGCTAGGTACTCGCGCCACGTCGCCAGCACCATCCACACACCCCAAAACGACCGACTCCAGCCAGCTCTAGTCGCAGGCAGCTTCGAACAGATAGACCACTCTACGGTTCTGGCCTTGCCAAACACTGTGGCCCTGACCAAGCATCAGCACAATGACCCTCATCCCACCAGCACCCGCACCCCATAAGGTTCGATTATCTCCAGGCCATCGATTGACCGCCCAGTCAAGAGATCAGAACCCGCCAACGACAACTCCCTCGGCGACTGCTGTGCTTGGCCGCTGAGATTGATGACGAATCGCACCAGCGATCCATCAATCTGACGACGCTCGATGAGCTCGACACCCTCGGGCAGGGGAACGCCAACACCAGGCATGAGACGATCGAACAACTGGTTGATGGCCGTCCGATTGAGGGCCGCCCCGACATAAGTGCAGCAGCCCTTCCCAAATTCATTGGCCGTGATCAAGGGGCCGCCGGCATAGAACTGGTCACCACCGACCGTGGCCAATGCCTGGGCGCCTTCCAGATGGATGACGTCAATCATCACCTCCGCCAGTGTTGCATCAGCAGCGGCAGTTGACAGCTGCTCAATGGTCGCTGCCTGGTCGGCAGTCGAGGCCGAGCGGGTCCTGCCACCAGCCGACACCTCGGCCACCGCATCGACGGTCGGCGCACTCTGCCCGATCACGCCCTGACGCTCGGAACCGGCTTGAGGCTGATCGCGTCGGTCGGTGCTCTCCTCCAGCCAATCGATCGGCATGGACGAATCCGGTTGGAGTGGATCCATCTCCTCCACCCAAATGCCCGTCAAGCGACGCAGCACCCCCGGATAACCACCGGGGTGGATGTTGTCGGACTGATCGACCAGACCGCTCATCATCGTGGTCAGCAATTGGCCACCATCGGCCACCCAGGCCTCCAGGCGGGCCGCCTGCCCGGCGGTCATCATGTAGGCACAAGGCGCCAACAACCAGTCGTAGCCGGACCAATCGGCCTGCCACCCGATCAAATCAATGCTGATGCCACGGCGATGCAACGCGCCATAGTAACGGTGGAGTTGGTCGACATAATCCAAGGCGACGGTCGGGCCGACACTGGCCGAGATGGCCCACCAAGTCGGCCAATCGAAGATCATCGCCACCTGGGCCGTCGACTGGCCTGACAGTAGTTGCTGCGCCAACTGGCCCAACTCGCCACCCAGGGCGGCCACTTCACGAAAGACCCGACTATCGGGGCTCCCAGCGTGGTCGATCACCGCCGAATGAAACTTCTCGCAGCCGCCAATCGAGCGACGCAATTGGAAGAATTGGACAGTGGTGGCCCCGTGGGCGATCGCTTGATAACTCAGTGCCCGCATTTGACCGGGGCGCTTCAAGGTGTTGTATGGCTGCCAATTGGTGGCGCTGGGGGTCTGTTCCATCAGCATGAAGGGCGCCGACTTCAACCCATACATCAGATCGTGCATCATGGCCGTGTATGAGGGGGTGGTGTCATAGCTCGGATAGGAGTCCCAGGAGACGACGTCAAGCTGATCGGCCAATACGCGGTAATCCAGATCGAAATAGGCGCCCATCAGGTTGGTGGTGATCGGCGTCCGCTGATCATGGGCTCGAATTGCTGCCCGCTCAATCGTGAAGTTGGCGACAATTGAATCAGTCATGAAGCGTCGGTAGTCAATGGTCAAGCCGGGAAAGGCACTGCGTCGGGCGTCGATGGCGTCGCCGAGCAGGTTGGGCACGACAATGTCAGCGAAATCACTGAGCTGGTGACCCCAAAAGCTCAAGTTCCAGGCTTGATTGACTTGTTCGATCGAGACGTATCGGCGAGCGACCCAATCTTGAAAAGCGGCGGCGCAAGCCTGACAATAGCAAGCTCCGCTGTATTCATTGGAGACATGCCAGGCGATCAAATTATTCAGGCTGGCGTAACGACGGGCCAAGCGATCGACCAGATCACTGGCGAAACGGGTGAAGCTCGCCGAATTTGGACAATGGTTGTGCCGATGAGAGAAGCGGTGGGACCGCCCTTCGAAATCCACCCGATTGACATCAGGCCAGCGCCGACTCATCCAGGCTGGCAACGATGCCGTGGCCGTGCCCATGACAATCCCCAGGCCCGCTGAGCTGACCCTTTCAACGACCGCGTCCAGCTGATCAAAGTCGAAGCTGACCTCATCGGACTGCAATCCAGCCCAGCCAAAGACATTGACCGTGACGGCGTTGATACCGGCTTCGCCAGCCAAGACCATGTCATCATCCCAGATCTTCTCCGGCCATTGCTCTGGGTTGTAATCGGCGCCATAAATCCAGCGCTGAGGTGAGAAGGGGTGGTCCGATGTCATCAGGCAGATCGCTTTCTATGCGTATGGTTGGGGGCTTGATACATCACTGTCAAGCCCCCAACCATTTAAACAAATGACCGGGGCTGGTGGAACAACCAGCCCAAGCGAGATCAAAACGGCCGGCCAGATCAAACTGACCGAATCAACGAGGCGTTGCCGACCGCCAATATCGGCCAATAGTCCTGACCGACCAATTCGGCCAGCAAGAGGAACAACCGGTCATGGTGGCCTTGCACCGGAAATATGTTGCTGGGCTGAGACCGGGTGCGGCGACTGGCTGCGTTGTCGTCGGTCGACTGGCGTCCAGCCCCGCCTCCATCCGCCGCCTGGCGATCCACCTCACCCGGCCCACCCATACACGCGAACAATTTCCGGTGCGAGCCACTAACCGAATTCCTTAGCGACAGCCTGACGCTGGGCGTTCTGATCCTTGGCGTTGGCCATATCCCATTCAAGCACTGTCTGATAACCCAAACCATCGACCGTCGATTGCATCTGTGTCAAAAGTGAATCGAACCCCGCTTGGTCAGGGGCGAAAACCATCTGCCAGGAATAGGAGACGATTTGGGCCTTGACCTGATTGCGGACCGTTTCAATCTCGGCACTGTCGGCAGGCGCGACAAAGGATGCTCCCGGTGCGACCATCAGCTGGTCTTGGGCTTTGAGGTAGTCCATCGTGGTGGCGACGTCGCCCATCTGGGACTGCCAATCAGTCAACAATGGGTTGGTGTTCTCAGCTTGATAACTCGGCCAGAACGTGTACTTGTACGGGTAGTTGGTTTCGGGATTCTCATCGATCGCCAGGACCACCGGCACGTTCAGTGGCGAGACGCCGTCCTCATAGATGCCACCACCCCATTCGGCTGCCACTTCCGCCTCCGAGCCTAGCAGTGCCTTCTTGCCGAAATCGGTCAGCACTGGGCCGTCAGTGCCTTCCTCCCAAGTAAGACCCTCCGGGCCTGGAGCACTCATCGTGTCCGAGCCGGAATCATTGGTGCCCTCAGGCGAATAAAGCCAATCGATGAAATCAGCGATCCGCTCCGGATCTTCAGCCTGGGAGCCGATGCCGATGAACTGTTTGCCGCCATAAACTTCTGCGCCGTAAGAGAAGACGGTCATATCTTCCAGCGGAGCGATCTCGAAGCCCTTGCCCTGTGCCAGATGCTCAGTGGTGTTGTAAGCCGACTGGCCAAGCCAGGGCCAGAAAGAGAACAAGACCTGCCCGTTTTGGTACTTGGTGAACAGGGTGTCATAGTTCTGGGTGCTCGACTCTGGGTCGACCAATCCCATCTCCTGGGCTTTCTGGAAAAACTTGAGAGTGCGGACATACTCCGAATCGGAGTCGATAATTGACTGATAATCCGAACCATCAGCTTTGGCCAGAACGAAACCAAGCTCGTCATAACCATAGAAGCAGGTCGGCTGTTTGGCATTGTTCATCATGTTGCCATCCCAATCCTTGAAGAAAGACAGGGCGTAGGCCGGCTGACCATTGTCACCGGTGGGATGGGCCGCTTGCATGTCGGCCAGAATCGGCAACAAATCCTCCAACGTGGCAATTTCCGGGTAGCCCAACTCGGCGTAATAGTCCCAGCGCAGGAAGGGGCCGAAAGTCGGGTCTTCACCCTCGGATGGCTCGGTCGGCTTGAGATGCGACACCGAGGTCGGTAAGCCATAGATACCGTCGTAAGAGGCGTTGAGCTTGTCAACGGCTGCATCGAACTCATTGGCATAGGTCATGTCGGCGTAATCGTTCGACAAATCCATCAGCAAACCACCCTCAACCAATTCGTCGAGCTGCTGGCCTTTATCCATGATCACCAAGTCACCCAAATCACCACCGGCTACCCGTGTGTTGTAAAGGGTGTCACCCTGCCCGGCGACATTCGGGGCGATTATGTTCATCTCCATGTTGAACTTGTCCTTGACGATCTTGGCGAACCAGCCCTCTTTGATTCCCATGAAATTGGCCAAGCCATCAAAGACATCGATGGTGATTGGATCGGCGTATTTGCCGTCACTACCGGACGAACCCTCCCCCTCAGGCTGATTCTTGGAGCAGGCCGCCAGCGACACGGCCAAGGCTCCGGCGGTGAACAGCACCGCCAGATTCTTCAGTTTCATTTTGTTCCCTTTCCTGATTGGTCGGTCAACCTTTGACCGCCCCGAGCATGATTCCTTTGACAAAGAAACGCTGGAAAATCGGATAGACAAAGATGATCGGCGCCACCACCACCACGGCGACCGTCATTCGCACCGAGGTGGCGGTCTGTTTGGTGGCGGCCGAGGCCACTGAGGCCAGATTGCCTCCGGCCTGTTGAGCCGCCTCAGCCAACGACGACGCCTGATTGATGTAGGTGTAGAGGATGTACTGCAATGAGTAGAGCTTCTGATCGGTGATGTAGATCAGGGTGTCCTGGAAAGAATTCCACTGGCCGACCGCCGAGAAGATCGCCACAGTCGCCAGTATCGGCGTGGTGTTGGGCAGAATCACCCGGAAGAAGATCTGCAGGGTTGAGGCGCCATCAACCTCGGCCGCCTCCTGCAAAGATGCTGGCATCGATTCGATATAGGTCTTGACCAGGATGATGTTGAACGGCTGGACGATGGCCGGCAGGATGTAAACCCAGAAGCTGTTGGTCAGATGCAGGTTCTTCATGGTGATGAACATCGGGATCAGACCGGCATTGAAGTACATGGTGAAAATCATCAGCCGATACCACAGTTTCCGATGCCACATCTTCTCCTGGGTGAACATGAAACCCAAGAAAGCCGAGGCCAACACCGTCGCCGCTGTGCCAATGACAGTGCGCAGCACTGACACCACCGCCGCCAACGACAATCCGCGCAACTGAAAGATCTCGGCGTAATTGTCCCAATGCAGACCTTGAGGCCACAACCGCACCTGGCCCAATGCCGACAGGTCATTGGCCGACAAGGAGTTGATGATCAGGTAGTAGAACGGGTAGGCACAGAGCAGGGCGAACAAGCCAAACAAGGCGTAGTTGATCAACCCGAAGCCGACTTGGCCGGGGCTGACCAACCGATGGTGCCGGCGACGCAAGAGACGACCAGTGGCCAGCGGCGCTGTCGAATGCGGTGGGTCGATGGTTGGCATACCGCTCCCCTTTAGATGATCGAGCTGCCGCGCAGGCGCCGCGACAACCAGTTGACGGCCACCAACAAGGCGACGGAAATGATCGATTTGAGCATCGAAATGACGGTGGCCATCGACAGGGATCCCCCACCGATACCGATGGTGAAAACATAAAGGTCGAGTACTTGGATGTGCTCCAAATTGAAGGCGTTCTTGAAGACGTAATACTGCTCCATGCCATTGTTGAGCAGATTGGCCACTGACAACATCAGCAGCACCAAGTAGGTCGGAATCAAGTGGGGCAAGGTGATGTGGCGCATGATTTGAAAACGCTTGGCCCCATCGACCCTAGCTGACTCGTAGAGCGTCGGATCAATCGAGGCAATTGCCGCCAGATACATGATCGCTCCCCAACCAACGCCCTTCCAAACACCCCAGGCCGCCATCTTCAGCCAGGTGTATGAGTCCGAGTCGAGGAACTTGATCGGCGTCGAAATGAAGCCCCAGTCACTCAGCGCCGAGTTGACCAACCCGGTTGAAGAGAAGATCGAGAAGGCGATCATGTAGACCAACACCCAGGAGATAAAATTCGGCAGGGTGGTCAAGGTTTGAATCAGATTCTTGAACGGCTTGGCCTTGATCTCATTGAGGAACAAAGCGAAAGCCACCGGCAGGATCGAAGTAGCAATGCCAATGAAGCTCATGCCCAATGTGTTGGCCAATACCTGCAGGATCTGGGTCAACTGGGCCGGCGAATAAACCAACAGGCGGAACCACTGCAGACCGACGAATTCCGATCGAGCCAGGCCAAGCGCCGGCTTATAGTCAAAGAAGGAGTAGATCCAGCCGTAGAGAGGGAAATAGGAGAACAGAAAGATCAGCGCCAGGAAGGGCACGATATAGAGGAAGAGACGCAGCGATTCGCGCCGCTTGGCGGCGGAGGGCCGTTGAGCCTTGACCATGATCACTCCCCCGGTTCACGTCCCCGTGCCACCATCAATGTGGCCTATCTAAGGGTCAACTAAACAGAATCCATTGAGTCTCTTCTTCGCAACCGCCGTCATGGCGTTTTGATGTCCATATGCTACTTGAGTGGCTTCCTGCAAGTCAACATCGGGAGGCGGTGGGTCTAGCTCAGGCGCGAGGTGGCTCGGTAGCCAGATCTTGCACCAGTGTGGATTCTGGGTCAGGAGTGGAATGTTGCCAGCATCGGTCTTCGCGCCCCAATTCTTTGAAATTTATGCTCGTGGCGGCTGGCCTGTCAGGCCTCTGGTTATGTGTGGGCATAGTGCAGCGGGGGGAGTCACCTTACAAGGTGGCTCCCCCCGCTCAGATTTCCGGGTCAGGCTACTCGACTACCCACGGTGGGCCCGGCGGCGCTTGCTAACAACCAGCACACCAGCGCCAGCCACAATCGCCCCAACAGCCAACCCACGCAGATTCAACACCTGCTGGTCAACCACACCACCAGTCT
>JAITVZ010000131.1 GCA_031285505.1 Propionibacteriaceae bacterium | reverse complement strand
CTTCATCCAACTTTTTCCGGAGGGAGGGTCGCTTAAAGGCGGTGTTTACCTGGATGACTCCGGGTTGACCCCCGCTGCCAAGGATTTCCTGAGTAATGGTCCGGCGCCGGGCTTGTTCTATGACGGTGTTGATCGATCAGCTGATTATAATCGCTGCCTGGATGAGAGTGGCTACGATGAGGACGCCGTTATGGCTTACCTGATTGACTTGGAGACGCAATCGCAGAACAACACTCGCCAAATGCGAGCGAACAATCAGTGGGCGGACTGTGCTCGAGACAATGGCTTTCCCAACATTGCTGACACATCACTGGATGTGCTCGGTGCTTTTATCGGCACCGGCGCCGTCGAACTGCCGGTTTCCATGACGACTGAGCAGCTGAAGCAATTGCTCCAGGCCTGCCCGCTGGTCGATTGGTCGATGCGTGACCGCTTGAACGATTGGCTCTTTGCGCAGGACTGGAAGGTCGACACGGCTGACTATCCCGACTGGTACATTCCCGACCCGATGATTGGCTTCGACTGGTCGGCGCTGCCCGAAGCTCGCGATCCCGACTGGTTAGCCGGCCCGGCTGGGGGAGCGATGGCTGATCATGCAGCTGAGCTGGCCGAAATTGTTAAAGCCGCCCAAAGCAGGTGATCGGTGGTGATGCTTTCACCCAGCGAAGGGATTTCGAATCATCAGACCTTCAATGACCTGTCCTGAGTTCAGATCTTCCGACCATAAAACCGTGCAGCCCAGCTGGGCCGCGCTGTTGACGATCATTGAGTCCCAGTAGGACAGTTGATGTCGGGTCGCCAGTAAGGCAGCGTTGATGGCGTCATCAGCCATCGGAGAGTGGATGGCCCAGTGTGAGAAGGCGCGCAGGCGCTCCACAGCCGCATCGGGGGTCAGGCGTTTGGCGATCTTGGAGACGGCATTGGCATAGAACTCCTGCATCACCTGGACCGAAATGGCCGCTTGATGTGACCGGGCAAGTTCGAGCACCAGCTCGGCGGCGCGATTGTGCTTGTCGCCAGCGCTGGCGTCATAGGCGTAGAGCAGGACGTTGGTGTCGAGGAACTGCAGAGTCATCGTTGGTGGATCTCGTCACGGGACCAGGTGATCGGGCCAACCGTCAGCACTCCGGCACACATCGTCTCGGCTTCCCTGTTCCAAAGGGCGGTTTCGTCATACTCCTGGCCGATTACCGCCCCAAGCAGTTTGCTCACCAAGGCCGACACCGATAGATCTCGACTGGCGGCTAGTATCTTGGCTCGACGGATCAAGTCAGGAGACATCGTCAACGTTATGTTGCTCATGTGTTTCAGTGTAGCACTGAAACACTGCCAGCCTAATGGATGGCCCGACAACTCTTGATCAACACCTTGTCAATGGCCATCAGTGCCGAAACTACCGCTTCACCTGTCGCTGACTGACATCACTGAAGCTCCCCTTCTGACTGGTCGTCGAGTGGGGGAGCGCCCGAGGATTGGCGCGTCGGATGATGCTCGCGCTTGAATTGGGCCTATCACATGTAGAGGTGCCTCATGTCTCGCACCGCCGCATCGGTCAGGTCATTCAGGTTGGTGAAAGCTGGAGTGACCAAGCCTCCCAGCCAATTCATCGGCTCCCGCCCTTGGGGGATTCTCTAGGTGTGTCGCTCGCATAAGGTATCGAGGCTCTCGGCTCCGCTGCGCTGAGCGTCACCGCCAGTCCCCCGCACTTTCAGGCTTACGACGGAGTCATCCCCGCCGATCAGAGCCAGTCGGATGGCCTCGTGACTGATGTCGACCCCCACCAGCACCCCTTCGATCATTAGCTGGAAGCGCAGACGCCTCCAGCCGGCCGGCAGGCGCGGGTCAAGGTGCCAGCCGTTCCAGTCGCGCAGGCCACCGAAACCCATCGTCAGGCACGACCAGATTGACCCAGCCGAGGCGACATGAACCCCATCGGCGGTATTCGAGTGGGCATTGTCCAGGTCGGTCGCCAGAGCTTTGCGAAAGTACGACTCGGCCAACTCCATCCGTCCCACTTCGGCCGCCATGATCGACTGGCCACTGGCCGAGAGCGTGGAGTCGCCAGTGGTCAGCCGGTCGTAGTAGTCGAAGTCGACCCGCTTCTGCTCGGCCGAGAAAAGGTCGGGGCGATTGAATTGCGCCAGGACAGCGTCGGCCTGCTTCAGCACCTGATGACGGTAGATCGTCAGAGGATGGTAATGCAGCAGCAAGGGGTAGTTCTCCACCGGTGTCCCGGCGAAGTCCCAGACCGCGTGCTCCAAGAAATGGGCGTCTTGACCATGCACCCCCAGCGCCGCATCGAAAGGCATTGCCATGGCGTGGGCCGCCTGCCGCCAATGCTCCCGCTCAATGGCGGTCACAGACAGTCGATCACCCGAATTGTTGGCTGGCTACAGCCGAGGCGAGACCGATCGGGCCCTGCCTTACCCCGCCAGTTGTCGGCCACAGGCCTGGTCTGCGGCGGCGTCCATCTGCGTGGCCAGGGCTCTCGGGGCGCTCTGACGGCTCCCGCAGGAGCTCTGTCAGATCGTGCCAGCCCACCTCTCTGCGGCCCGGTTGGCTTGCTTGATGGGGGGGGCGGGGGGCGGCGTCGAGGCGACTTTTCGCCGATCGGTCTCAGGGCTCGGCCGCCTGGAGCTGGCTGATCATCTTCTTGTCGAATGACAGCAGTGGTCCACGGTCATGTCGTTCAACCACAGCAGCTAGATAGATATCAGTGCAGGACAGTTTGGGGTGGCAGGCATAACGGTCAAGCAGCTCGCCCCAGAGGTTGCGGTCGATTTCGAGGTTACCCATTGCCAGGACCGCTTGCAGTGCCCAGACGATTTCCGATCGTGCCAGGCGATAGACATTCTCTAATACGTAGATGGTCTCGATGAGAACGACATCGGGCACCCAGAAACTGCCGGCGGTCGCCAGTCGATCCTGGACACGCTTCAGCATTTCTGGATTATCGCGAATTAGCAGCCGCACCAGGCAGTTGGTGTCAAGCGTTGACATAGCGCTCCGCAGCGGCAGCAGGCCAGGCGTCAGCGGCGCCGACTTGAGTGCCCCAAGTGCCGTTCTTCCGAGTGATCCGCTCCAATCGCGCACTGACCTGATCGAGTGACGGGGCTGTTTCTAATATCACTTGGCCATCCTCTTCGCGAAAGCCAATGACGGCGCCGGCCAGGATGCCTAGACGGCCCCTTAATGCTGCCGGTAATGTCACTTGCCCCTTGGATGTGACAGTGGCATACATAGTCGTCATGGTAAGGAGAATACCATTTGTAAGGCGAGAAGACTAATGTGACCGTGGCTCAAACGCCGTGATGGGACCTCAAGGCAGGATGATAACTGGTATCTGCTCGCTGTGTATGGCCTGGCCAAATGGCCAAGTATGGATATCAACCATCGGTCCTTGGAATTGCGGTGACCGCTCGCGATTACTGCCGTCGACACCAATAGCTACCGCCTTGCCCCTAACTGACTGACATCTCCAAGGCTGCCCCTCTAAGCTGATCGCCGAGAGGGGGATCACCCCGAGGTCTGGCCGGTCGTCTGATGTCGGCCTGACTCGGGCCATCACACGGAGAGGTTCCCCATGTCTCACATCGAAAGCGGCCGACCCAAGGCCCAGGCTGGCCCGATTTTGGCCAAGATCATCTGTGGCTTGGGGGTGCTGGTGGCGATCATCGGCGTGTCGATTTACGCCGTCACCTCGAAGCAGTTGTCCGATCAAAAGATCACCGTCGCGGCAGTCACAGCCCAAGACCCGGGTAGTTTGGCCGGCAAGCCGGTGGCGGGGCCCTTCACCGCTCTGGCCCAGGTCAACGCCATCAAGCACCACATCGCGGAGGCGACCGGCGGCAAAACCTATGGCGAGTTGGGCTCGGTCGCTTCGAATGACGGCCTGACCTATTCCGAGGATGTGACTGCGGCAAAGTCCAGCGATGGCCACGCCCATAAGGCTGGTGACGTGCTGTCATCCGTCGACGCCAAGCTCTATGCCGCCAGGGCCACCGCCGAAACTGGCTCGATGCTGCAAGCCTCGATTCTGGTGTCGGTCATCGCCTTTGGCATCGGGGCGATGATCACCGGTTTTGGTGTCATTTTCTTTCTGCTCGGCCTGGCAATCATCCTCACGGGTCGCCGCCCAGCAGCTCATTCCTTGCCAGCAGACTTGGAGACTGCACGGGTAGATCATTAGGGCTGATGGTTTCAGGAACCATTTGGGCTGCGTTGTCCTCGGTAGACGGGTGTCCAGGCCGTCTACCTCCTCCGCCTTGTCAGATCGTCCCCTGAAACCATGCCCTGATCCGAAGCGCCCATCCGCGCCATCTATCTAGCGCTGCCTGACCAATCCAGCGCCTTGCCCGACTGATCTGACTCAGATGCGGCTGAGGGCGGCTGTCGCTTGATCGAGCCAATCGACGCTCGTCCAATAATCTTGGGCGTCGTTTTGGATGAACGAGAAATAGAGCACAGCCCCACTGGTCGTCTGGGTGAAACCGGTCAAGGAATGCACGTCGGACAACGTGCCGGTTTTGGCGTGGACCACGCCGCGCCCGCCAGCTTCATCGGCGTCATTGAAACGGCTGGTCAGGGTGCCGTTGACCCCGGCCACTGGCAAGCCAGTGATGATGGCGTGAAAGCGGGGATCGTCATTGGCCAATTTGACAGCCCGGGTCAGGGCGGCACTGCTGGCCAGGTCGCCTCGAGACAGGCCGGAGCCGTCCGCCGCGCCCATGCCTGCTTCCCACAGGCCGGCGGTGGTCAGGAAGTTTTGAATGGTCTGGGCGGCGCTGGCAAAGGAGCCGTCACCGCCGCTGGCGACGCTGGCTTGGCGGGCCAAGACCTCAGCGCCGAAGTTGTTGGAGGTAGCCAAGACCCGCTCGACCAGCCGGGATAGGGGGGCTGATTCGATTTGGCCCAGTGATGTGGCCCCGGGCTGGGCCGCTTCGAAGGCGACGTCGACGTGGACCGAGATGCCGCGGTCGATCAGATCCTGACGGAAGCGATTGGCAGCCTGCAGGGCGCTGGAATCGGTCATCGCGCCGTTCGGGTCGACAGCCAGGGCGCTGATCGGCGCGACATCGGCTGAGTATTCCGGCAGCCACGATTCATGCCAGGCCGGCCCAGAGAACAACGAGTCGTCATAGGCCAGGCGGACGGTGCTTTGGCCGGCAGCGTTCAACTGGGCGACGACTTGATCGGCCAGCTCGCCCAATTGCGCCTGACCGTCGAAGGCCGGGGTTTGATTGGTCAGGAAGGGGTCGCCGCCACCGACCAGAATGATCGAGTCGTCGCCTTGGACCACTGAGGTGGTGAACCGGTGGCCATCGCCCAAGGCGTCCATTACCGTCAAGGCCGTCATGATCTTCCACGATGAAGCCGGGATGCGCCCGGTGTCGGCGTCTTGGCTGGCCAGCACCCGCCCGGAGAAATCGGTAACGGAGTAAGACAAGCTGGCGAAATCAACTGCTGGCAAGGTGGCCAAGGCGGCGGCCACGGCGTCGGGGTTGACAGTCGAATCGCCGGCCGGAGTCAGCACCGGCGCTGGCGCCACTGGCTGCGGCGGTGTCGCCAGGTAATCTTCGGACCGCAGCTGTTGGCTGGCGGCATGGGGCAGCCAACCGAGTGCCGACAGGCCGACCGTCGCTCCCAGCCCGATCAGACCCAGTCCGAGGATGATGACCAGCACCATGCAGGTGATTGATGCCCAACCGCGCTTCATCCGATCCCTTTCTCAGAGTGCCTGTCCTGAAAGTGTCTGGCCAGGTCGTGGCGGTGTCCAGGTGCAGCCAAGGCGTTGCGCCCGGCTGGAGCTATCTTTGGAGGCCATGATCTGCTGGTCCAAGTCACGGTCACAAGCGTACATTCGGCCCGCCGACCCTGGAGAACACCAGCCGCCTGCACAAAGTTGACCCCAACAGCATCCACATGGATAACCCACCGTTGCAGAATACTGGTCATCTGTGTGGCTCCGGGTGGCCGTGTCGAACTGACGGCATAGGACAGCAGCGAATTGTGGCCATGGCGATCAATTGCTGACCGGGGTCAACTGTTGGAAGCGGATGCGCCAGTGCTGGTCGTGTTGCCACAGGGCGGCCCCGAGGTATTCGACACCGCCGCGGCGCAGGCGGAAGCGCAATAGCGCCAGCCGGTCATCGAGGCGATGGGCGCCGAGGGTGTCGAGCCCAATCGGCCCGAACAGGGTGGCCGGTCGGGCCAGGATGATGCCGCGGGTGCGCACTGTGCCGTCGGGGCGGTGCGCAATGAAGTCTGGGTGCATCAATTCGCCAAGGCGCTGGCGATCCAATTGGGTGTCGTCGGCCAGCAGCTCGCGCATCATCTGCGTCAAGTCGATCGCCAAAGCCGCGTCTGCCTCGGCAGTGGCGGGAGCTGGGGCAGGAGCAGCGGCCCCGGAGGATGGGCCAGTGTGAGTGGTCAGTGACCCAGCAGTGGTCGGCAGATCGGCGCCGGGCGAGGCTGTCGCTGTTGACGCCCTGTTTCGGCCAGCCCGCACCGAGCTGGCAGCTGTTGGCGCGGGCGTCATGCCACCAGCGACAGGGTCCCGGTCAGTCGCGGCTGGGCCGGCCCCGGTGTGGGACGCGCTCGGTGGCACGGGAAACAGGCCATCATCGAAGTCGGTTGACAGCCAGTCGCTCGTCGTTGGCAGGGCCGGTTGATCCGCCGGTCCATCTGGCTTCGCGACAGCGGTTTGCTTGATCGACTGGGGCCGCGTTGGCCGATCATATCCGTCAGTGTCGGCCTCCCCAGCGGTGTCGACTTGGTCGCTGGCTGAGTCTGTCTGGCTACCCTCCTCTTGGCTAGGACTGCGTCGGGGGAAGCCCGGGCCGTGGTTGACCGGTGCGCCTTCCTTGTAAGCGGTGGCGGCGGCTCGCGCCCAGGTGTCGGCCATCTCATTGAGCGGGTGGCCGGCAT
>JAITVZ010000089.1 GCA_031285505.1 Propionibacteriaceae bacterium | reverse complement strand
GTGCTCCCCGCTCCGGCGGGGATGATCCCCAAGTCGGGGGCCAACACCTTGATCCAGTCGCGTGCTCCCCGCTCCAGCGGCGATGATCCTCTTCAAAACGACCGCCTGAGTGAGCAGTGGCTGTGCTCGCCGCGCGAACTCCGATGCAGCCGATCGTGCCTGTCAGGACTGAGTCATCCAGACCGGCGATCGCGCCTGACGCCAATTGGGGACAATCCAGCTGATTCTCGGTTGGGTGAGTGATGATCGGCCTCATGAGGTGGGTTGTGCCCGCATTCGAGCCCTATCCCCTAGTCAACTCCTCACCCAAGCCGGCCAATTGATCGGGGTCGATGCCGGTCAGACGCAGCTGATCATCGGCCAGGTCGGCGTCTGAGCGCAGCCAGTAGCAGCCGGCGGGCCCGGAGAAGATGGTTGCCACCCGGGGCTGATCATTGTCGCGCAGCACCGCCGTCAGTTGACTGACCGACACCGCCTGTGTCAATTGGGGGTAATCGGCCACAGCCCCCTCTAAGACATCAGCGGTGACGACTTGATCAATCTGGCCAAGACCGGCGCCGGCTACCGGGTCGATGAACTCGGCCAACCGCGACCGCCAGATCGGCTCATGGTAGACGCTGAAGTCATGCATGCCGTTCTGATCGACAGCTTCCTCAAAGATCTCGCCACTGTCTTGCAGATAGAAATAGGCCAGGCTGGAGTCATCATCGGTCACCCGGACGACCCGCATCATCGCCTTCCCGAGCCGACGCAGCAACAGACTGCCGGTGATCTCCGGGCGAGCCGTCACTTCGGTGATGTCACCATCGCTGACTTGGACAGCCACATCGCCGCTGGCCACCAGCGAGCGCAGAGCCACTTCCTCAGCCATGGCCAGCAGGGCCGGATCACCTGGGTCACCCAGGCGATCCTCCAACCAGGTCTGCTCGACCAGCAACGGGGCGTCGGGCGCGTCGAGGATGGCGATCTGCTCATCAGTCAGCCGCCAAACCCGCGTCGCTTGAGTGTCACTGGCCAAGTGCAGCACCGTCGCCACAGCCTGCGCGTCACGCGCCTCCAGTTTTATTTCCCCAGACATCACCACAACCCCTTCAACCAGCCACCAACCTTACTCAAACCCGAACCGAGAGCGTCGGCCGCGCTTCCCACCAGGCGCTTTGCCCCACCAACCAACCCGGAATCGGTCGAGTTCTTCCAACCCTGGCTCCATTGACTCAAGGAGTCGCCAGCGTTCTTCAAACCACCATCATTGCACCATTGGGCGAGTTCCCACGCGCCCGACACCAAGGCAGCACCGACTGCCACACCTGGGCCGATGGTCCTGCTTGTTCACCCCAGTCATGGCGATCCGACTCACCTGGCTCAGCAATTGTTGGCGGCAATGGCCACCGCTGGCAACGCTGAGGCCGCCTGGCGCCTGGCCCAACCACTGACCACCGTCGATCCGATCTGGCTCAGTTACCGCCGAGGATCGACAGCCTCCGCAGCTCCGATTGTCACCATAAAGCCAGTTCTCTGCACCCAGCACTGCTGGCTTGAATCTACTTCGCGAAGGCCACCAACGGCCTCAGCATGGCGAATTTGGCAATGGCCCCAGACATCGACGTCAACGCGTGACTAGCGCTGCCGAATTGCTGACGCCCTGCCCACACCTGGAAGAGCGGTTGCTCATCGAATAACTCGTGGAGGGGAACAGCCGCCTCAAGCTGGTTACTGAGTTCCCTCTGCTCCAAGACGCTGATGATCCGCTGCACCCGTTCACTCGGACTTGCGTCGACGCGGTGAACATCGGCCATGTTCCCCCACATCGGCGCACCCGCAGCACTGGGCTGGCTTCCCAAGAAAGTCCCCGACATCGGCGCACTCGAACCAGTGGCCTCCCCCTTGTTCATCACAGCAGGCTGCGCATGCAACGGTCTGTCGAGGGTGTGACGCGACCCAATCATAGCCTTGAGTTTGGCCAGCTCCCAGCGAAGCTTAACCATCGACACCTGGAGGACCGGCATCATGGGCAACGATCCAATCACGGCGCCCGAATCCGCAGGAGGCCTGAGCAGCACAGCCGGATGTGGGTTGAATGACAGATTGCCGCTGGTGCTCGATTGGTCGGCGGCCTGTCGATCAAGGGTCACCACCATCGAGGCCATCCGATTGATGGCGTTTTGCAACTGAGGCCGACGCTGGCCCCACCACTGATTCGAAAAACGGTAAATGTCTGGCCCATCCCAAGCGCGCATCGCCTCATTGACGACAGCATCAATCCGACTACGAAGCGACTCTAATTGGCCAACTTGGCCCGATAGACCCCGCGCCAACTGCTGCACCTGCGTGACAGTCATTCCGCTGAAGGCCATCAGCCACCCCCATTCACCCCAACATATCTTGTCTCCAAGACTAGTCGGATTCTGGCCCAGCGAAATGGGGAGCAGTCCCCAAAAATGGAGCATCCCCCAGCTGAACCCCAGCGGTCAGCCCAACATCATCGCCCTGGCGACGAAACCAACCGCAAAAAACAGCAATAAGCCTGCCATTGTCCCCCACAGCATCAGGACACCTTCCGTCTACCTCATGTCAACCCAATCGAGCTGCTCGACGGCATCGAAGACGCACCGGTTCACTCTCGATCAGCTGGCGACCGCCAGCAAGTTGATCGCCCGGCAGGACAAAAGTGACGGAGTCAGGCGGCCTGCCGGTTCAAGTATTCGTCTACCGCGTCTCGGATCAGATCGGATTGACGCCGCCCCTGTGCCTTGGCGGCATGGACCAGGCGGGCTTTAGTGGCCGCCGGAAATCGCAGGGACATGGTTGGGGAATGTTGGCCGGGCGCAGTCAACGATGGGCGGCCTGCCATTGCCCGATAGCCGTTGGCAAGCATTTCTTTGATGTCTTGATCGGTGATGTCGTCGGCGGAGTCAACAGTCTGGGCGTCGAAGTCAGCGTCGGACATGGTGGCCAACAGGGCGTCGGCCTGCTCGGTGGTCATTCGCGGGTTCATGAGCGGTTACCTTTCTGATGGCGGTGGCTGCTAGGCATGGCGTGGATAGCGATGTCGTCACGACCACGCCGAACAGTGATGATCTCCAGTTCGACACCTCGGTCATCGACACCGATGTGAAGGGTTCCTGGTTTGCCTTGGTTGGTGGTGGTCGGTGTGGCTTTGCCGGTCATGAAGACATACCAGGTGGATCGGCGGGGGACACCGTGCTTGTCAACAGAGTCCCGAAACTGCAACGGCATACCGCATATTATGTCACACACAAACGGGCGAAGCGAATGATCACCGGTCATCGACACTCTGGGGCCGAATGGCCGCGACCCGCCGGCAATGGGCCTCCCAGTCCCGCGCGAACGATCCGATGTAGGGCCGAAGTACGCGGTGTCCCTTGGGTGCTCCCCACTCCAAGGTGGTGGCCCTGATCGCCATGCCACCCCAAGCCAAGGTCAAGCTGATTTCAATACGTTGGTCCCCCAGCTGAACCCCTGCGGTCAGCCCAACACCATCGCCCGGGCGACGAAGCCAACCGCGAACACCAGCAGCAGCCCGGCCAATGTCCCCCACAACACCGCCGGCTTGGCGCGATGCTGATGGACCTGATCGATGACGCCGGCGACAATCGCCCCGGTGACCAAACCGCCCAAGTGCGCCTGCCAAGAAATGCTCGACGTCCCACCGGCGAAGGTCGGCACGAAGGTGATCAACAGGTTCAACCCGATCCAGATGATCAGCTGTGTGAAATCGCCATGAGCGCGCCATAAGACGATCGCCAGCGCCCCCATCACGCCGAACAATGCCCCGGAAGCGCCATATGACAAGGACAGTGGTGCGCTCAGCCAAAAGACGGCCAGCGATCCACCGACACCGGCAATCAGATAGACCGCCAGGAAGCGAGCCCGGCCAAGGAAGGATTCGAGGGGTGGGCCGATGAACCAGAGGGTCAGCATGTTCATCGCCAAGTGCATGAAGGCCGAGTGGGTGAAGATCGAGCTGATGATCTGCCACCAGGCGCCACTGGCCAAGCCCGGCATCCAGTAACCCGCCGCCTGGGCACATTGGGCCTGATTCGCCCCTTGATAATAGAGGTTGCCGCTGGCATCGGCTAGGCATAGGCCGGTCGGGCGCAGCCCCAACCATTGATCGATGTGCCAATTGAACCCGAGCAATTGGCTGGCGGTGATCAACAGAAAAACCAGCAGGTTGATGGCGATCAGCACGGTCGAGGTGCTGCGGTTGTTGCCGACCAAGGCGCCACCGAAAGCGCCGCGCCGCTGTCGGGTCTGCCGACTGCCTTGCTTGACACAGCTGGGGCATTGGAAACCCACCGCCGCCGGGATCATGCACTCACCGCAAATCGGCTTGCCACAGCGTCGGCAGGTGACGTAGGTCATCCGATCCGGATGTCGGTAGCAGGGTTGCAGCTGGGGCTCATCCACCGCACCAGTGTAGTCAGGCCGATCAGCCGTTGCCACGGGGCCATCCGGACAGGTGGACATGAAGCCAGGCGAGGGTCGACGGGCTCCACTCGCCTGGGCGGGGGCCTCGTTCTTTGGGTTACGGGGACCAGTACGGTCACCATATGGATAACCGTTATCAGCCATCGGCAGCGGATCGCCCCGATATACTGACGGCATGATTGGGGAATCGGGGAAACAGGTCACCACTAGGACCGCTGGTATCGCTAGTGCTGATCACAGTCTGACCGTTTCCACCGCCATCACCCGCACTGATCAAACTGACCCGATTGATCCCCTGGCCGACCCGCTGGATGTCGCGGTCGACAACGCCCACCAGTTGGCCGAACTGAGCGTCGACGAGCGCCGAGCGACCGTTGTCGACCAGGCCGCGCTGGCGGCTCAGGCTGCATTGGTGCTGGCAGTGCCATCACCAGACCAAGCCTCCGGACGCCTTGGCTCCTCGCAAGCTGCCGATAAGCCGACCGCCGCCAGCGTTAACCCAGCCTTCGCCCATCAGACCGGCATCCCTGATGTCAGCCTGATCGATGGCGATCTGTCACGGTCGCGGCGCTGGTGCGACCTCATCTGCCAGCTGGAGCCAGGTGACGCCAGCCTTGACCTCTGGTCCAGTGAAACCTCACTCAAGCCAACCCCAACATCGATTCCTCCCGAATACCGCAGCGAACAGCCCCTCAATCCTGGTCAACAGCGGGCTTTGGCGGCCATGACCAGCGCCGGCGGGCACCTGATCTGGGCGCCGCCGGGCACTGGTAAGACCGCTGTCATCGCCGCCGCCATCCAGGACGCCATCGCCACTGGCCGCACGGTGTTGCTGACCGCTTTGACCAACCGGGCAGTTGACAACGCCATTGGCTGCCTGCTCGGCATCGATCGGCACTTTGACCTTGGTCTGATCACACCGGGAGTGCTGGTACGCGCCGTGTCGGATAAGACGACCAGCCATGACCGGCTGGCCCCAGAGGTGGCCGATCACCCATTCCTGCTGACAGATCGGGCGGCGGCGGTCATGACCGGCTTGACACAACGCCAGGCTGAGCTCGACCGCGCTGTCAAGGCCAATCAGCAGCATGCCGATCGATCAGCCGCCCGATCACTGCTGGCCCAAATCAAGCGGCGTGACCGGCAGGCACGGGGCGCCCGCCTGCTCAATCAACAAAAAACGCTGGTCGATCAGTGCCATGCCTTGACCGCCCAAATCACCGCGCTTCAGGCCGAGTCAGCTTCCTTGCCAGATCAGCGAACAGCTATCGAGCAGGAGTTGACCGCCTTCGCTGAATTGGCGCAACAACAGCTACGTCACAACACGGCGGTCAGCGCTGCCAGCCAGTCACTGATGGCTTGGCAAGAGCTGCTGGACAGCCACTCGGCCGGGCTGGATGCAGCAGTCGCCGAGCAGACCGATTTGGCCCAGCGGCAAGAGCGCCTCGCCAAGCGGTCGATCCTGCCCTGGCTGGCCCGTCGCCGAGCCCAGCACAGCGCCGACATCGCCGCGCAGCGCCAGTCGTTGGCCGCGTCAATCGAGGCGGCGCAAGCGCCGATCAGTGAAGCGACCGGCCAGGTGGATCAGTGGCGCCGTCGCCTGGAGGAACTGGCCAGCGACGAGGTGATGCTGTCCGCCCGGCAATCCCTGGCTGACCAATGTCGGCAGCGTTTATTGGGCTTGGACCAACGCCAAAGCGCCATCGATCAGGAGATCTCGCAGCTAGAGAACCGATTCGCCCAGTTGGCCGGTCAACTGGCGATTACCACCGACGACTCATCAGTCATCACCGACCCGTCCACCACACCGACACCGGATCAACCAGGCACAGCACCGACAGACATGGTCATGGCACAGGCCCAACTGGCCGATTGGCAGCGCTGTTATCAGGCCGCCGAACGCAGCGGCGACATCGATCTGCTTCACCACTCGGACGCCGCCGTGGCCCGGGTGACCCAACTCGACGCTGAGTTGCTGGAGATCGCCCGGCGCCAAACCGAGCTGGAGGATGACTATCGCCGCACTCGCCGCCAACTGTTGACCGATGATGGGGCACCGGTCATCGCTTGCACCATCGAGGCGCTGCTTGACTCGCCGGAGTTGCTGGCTCGTCGTTTCGACCTGGTGATCGTCGATGAAGCGGCTCATGCCCCAGCCCTCAAGGTGCTCTATGCCGCAGCCAAGGCGGACTTCAGTTGCTCCTTGGTCGGCGACTTCCTGCAAAATCCACCATTCTCCGCGCCTGCAGACCCCGGCCAAACTACCAATGCGCCAACCAACACCAGTACCGTCGCCGCTGACACCGCGCCCACGTCTCTCACCGCCCCGACCGGCCATGATCCCTTGATCTGGGCCTGGCTGACCCAGGACATCTTCGCCCTGGCCGGCATCACCGATGCCGCCAGCGCCGCTCGGCATCGGCACTGCCATGCCCTTAGCCTGCAATACCGCTACCCACCAATCATCGCCGAGACTGTCAACCGCTTCTGCTACGACGGCCTGCTCGAATCAGCCCAACAGACCCCGGCCCACCCGGTGATTTTCTTCCATGACAGCTCCCAGTTGCCCCGGCGAGCCTTTCAGCACGATGGTCACAGCTGGCGCTGTGAACAAACGGCCCTCTTGGCAGTTGACATCGTCAAACAATGGGCGGCCAAGCAGCGTTCGGTCCGGCGCGCTGGCAGCGATGCCGCCAGCATCGGCTTCATCACCCCAGACGTCGCTCAAGCTCAGCTGGTCTGGTGGCATTTGAGTCAGCTCCAACACCAGGGCGGACCGGCTGTGGCCTGCGGCACCATCGACTCATTTGAGCCGGTGGCGGTCGACACGCTGATCTTCGATTTGATGCAAGACGACCAACCCCGCTGGCTCAGCCAGGCTGATCTGTCCAGCGATGTGTCGGGCCGCAGCGCCGCCAAGATGCTCAATGTCGGTTTGACCAAAGCCACATCAGTGATCCATTTGCTTGGCGATTGGGAATTCATTGCCCATAGCCCTTCGCCAGGCATGCGGGCATTGGCGCAATTGCGCTGGCAACCGGGATTTGAATTGATTCAACAGCCGCCAAAGTCCACAAAGAATCATCGGCAGCCGACCACGATCAATAATCAGCTGCGTCCTTGATGGCTGCAACCGTCTTGGGGAAATCAACAAGATGAGTGGCAATACTGAGGGCCGACCTCGACCGGCAATTCTGCGGACTGGCCACTGTCGGATTGCCAGTCCCCCCAGCTAAGAGTCGCCGCTGTTGATCGGCAGGCGCGCACAAAAACTTCGCCGGTCAGGCGTTTACCCATGCCAGCGGCTAATTTGCTTGGGGAAAGGAAAATGGTGATCGATGATTCACCAGGCGTCGCCCCCGCTGGGGGGGGAACGGTTTCGCGGGGGAGACTCCCGACGAATCATCGATCACCAAGCTTGTGGGTCACACTCACTTCGTTGTGATGATTAACTTACAACCGCAATCAGTCGATAAGTATGGTGCATTCTCAATTAAGTAGATTGACACATGATCAAAGTAATCACCGGTTATTCTTTGCTAACCAGTAGCCAGCATTTGGTGTATTGATTACTGGTCTCGTTCCGAAACTTCACAACGACAGCCAGCTGCGCAACAAGCGACGCAAGTCCTCACGGTTGGACACCCCGGTCTTGCGGTAGACCGATTGCAGATGGGCTTCGACCGTGCGCGCCGAAACGCCCATCTTGGCGGCGATCGACGGTGACGACTGACCCAAGGCGGCGTAGTTGGCCATCTCCGACTCACGGGCCGACAGGTCGACCGCCTGGGACAGCCGATCGAACAGGCCGACGCAGGGACGGTTGATCGCCCCGGCCTCGCGCCAGGCCGCCATCGCCTCCTCCAGCCAGCCAGACATGTCTCCAGCGGCTCGCAGGCGCAAGGCCCAAGTGATCCGGGCCCGGGTGGTGTCGAGCGGTCCACAGTTCTGGCGCAGCTCATCGATCAGCTCAGCGAAGCCCTCAATCTTGCCTGAAGCCACCTGATTGATGTATTTCATCAGTGTCTTGATGGCCCGTCCATCGATGTCCTTGGCCAAGGCATTGAGTGCCGCCACCGCCTTGGGATTGTCGCTGATTTCAACAGCGTCGAGGGCTAGGAAAATGGCCGGTGTGACGAAGCCACGCTTGATCAGGTCACAAACCACCTCCCAGACCTTGCCGGTCTCGACTTCCTTGCGCGACAGCTCCTCCAAATCGCCATACATCGCCGGGAATGGCCCCATCACCGAGCCCAACGACTTGGCTTGCATCGCCAGCGTCCGGGCGTATTCACCGCGCCCCTCCCAAGTGGCGATGAACGAACCCATGAAGAACAGGCCGGATTTGTAGTAATTCTCGACGACGCTCGGCTCAGCCAGACGATAGACGATCTCGACCACCGACTCGATCTCGTCGAAACGCCCCTGCATCGCCAGACCCAGGGTGGTGACATAGGCGTTGGACGAGATCAGTCGGGGATTGAGCTGCTCGACGGCCTCTTCCAGGTGATTGATCGCCCAATCGGTGCCACCGATGACGTCATCGCCTAGGACCATGGCCAAGCCATCAAATGTTTGCTTCAAGGCTGCCACGCGCACTGATTTCGGCTCGATGTCAGCCAGAATCTCGCGGGCCTGGTTGACCTTCCCTTGAGTGATCAACACCTCGGCTTTGGTCACGGCCACCATGTCATCACCTGAATCATCCTCATCCAAGTGTGCCAGCAGCTCGGCGTCAGGCAGACCGCGGCAGATGATCGACAAATGGATGATGTGGGCCCACAAGCGGGCATTCCACTCGATATCGATGTCCATTCGTCCCTTGATCATGGCGATAGCTTCATCCAATTGCGACAAGACGATGGCAGTGTAGGTGGCCTTGAGTACGACGAATTGGGTGATTTCCGTGTCATCGCCACTGATCTCGGTTTGTGACAAGACAGTTTGGACGACCTCGAAGGAGCTGCCACCCGAGAACAACGACACCAACAGCGGAATGGCAGTGACCGGCCGACGATCGACATCCCAGACCGCCCAGGCCTGACTGACCCGTTCTCCCCAATGGCTCATGATCCGATTGGCCAGGTTGGCCGCCTCGACACCGGTCAGGCCTGTCGGGTGGGTGACCAGCAAGGAGTGGAGCAGTGACTCTTCCATCGGCACAAACATGCTGGCGCGCAAATAATCACCGAGGGCCGGTGGGAAGACCCGCAGGGCTTGGGTGCCAGAGACGGCGTCGATCCGCAACAGTCCGGAGTGGATCAGCTCGGTGACCTTGTCTCGACCCAGCTCTTCGATGGCGGCTGGGAAAGTCAGATCATCGTCTTGGGAGATCTTGGTCAAAGCCACGACACAGGAGTCATCCAGACCACGTAACAGCGCCTGTAAGGCTGGACTGATCCCTGGTGAATAGAGATTGCCATTGACCTGCCAAATGCCGTCATTCTTGGTCAGGCGTCCATTCTGACGGCCGACCTGCACCAGGGAGACGATCACTCCGGGCAGCCCACCGGAGGTGGCGGCGATGGCGGAAACCGCCGTGGCGTCGGCTGTGCCGTCGAGCAACTTGGAGATCATCTGCGACACCTCGGCGAACAGCATCTCCGACAAGGGGATGGTGACCGCCGGGCGAGCGGCGGTGATCAACTCTTGCCAGACCAGCGGGCGAACCACGCCCTTGTCACCAGTCATCAACAGCGGCACGTCCCGGCGGCGGCGCAATTCGACAAGCACCCCAGCCGTGCCCCAATCCAATTCATCGGCGTCGTCGATGATGATCACCGATGAGCGCCGCCCGATCAGATTCTCCAAGGCGGTGGTGGCGGCCGCCAATGAGGTCACCCCGCCCAGGGTGGTGGTCGCATCAATTTCGATGCCGGCCAATGACAGCGCCGATAATGGTCGATCAGCGAAAGAGGAGTTGCCGTGAATCGTCAACACATTGATGCCACGGTTGGCTAGTTCCTCGCTGACGATCCGCAGCATGTGGCTGCGCCCGGATCCAGCCAAACCAGTCACTGCCACCGAGTTGCCTTGGAGGAGATAACCCAGAACAGCGGTGGGAAGCTCGATGCGCAGCATGGATTCGGGGTTGCCCGCCTGGGTCTGGGATTTCATCATCGGTCGTCACTTCCGGGTCGGGGGCACTCAAAAAGGTGGGGGATCACCTATTGGAGCAATCTACATTGCTTATTTCCGTCAACAGGATACCGTTAGTGAACTGCTTTTTGGCAAGGCCATTCGCCTTTGGGACACATCATTGGGGTGGCTGATCCGTCTGTTAGTAGTCAAACCATCGTGACTAATACCAAAACAACCTGATTGATGCTTTATGGATTTGCAGCCACTCAGCCGTAGGTGTCTCGCGGGCCGCGCCCCGGCACCGAACGAAGACCATGCTTCCATGACGGGGCTTGGGGGCCGACGATCTTCAACTTGCTGATGACCGCGGCGCCAAGCAACTGATTCATCTTGGCGATGATCGCCGGGGCCATCGCCCGCAACGACGTCGCCCAGGTGGTGGATTCGGCCCGAATCAGCAACACACCGTCAGTGAACTGCTCTGGTTTGGTGTGAGCCGCATTGGTCGAGCCAACGAACTCCGGCCAGCACGACATCAGACTGGCCACCGACACCTGACGTTTCCAACCACGACGGCGCAACACTTCTTCCAGCACTTGACCGGCTTTTTGGGGGTCACGCCGCGATGGCCCCGCCCCAGACCAGCGGACCTCATCGGCCTCGACCGGCCGTGCCCGCCGCCGTCGCTTCGGCGCGGCCACCCCCCGAGCCGCCGCGGCGATCCGTTCGGCTAGGTCGGTGCCAGTCGGATCATGCGGCGTCCGGGGCGCCGGCCCATCGCTGAACTCGGCCGACCAGCCCTGGGGCTGATGGGCCGTCAGCTGACGGACCGGGGTGATGGGATCGGACGGGGTGCTGGGGTGATCCGATGTGCTGGGGAGAGGCGAGTCCGTTGACTGGCCAGCCGTTGGCTGATCAGGGACGATTCGCTGGTCATCGGGTGGCTGGTTGACTTGTGTTGGGCGAGCCACGGGCCCCATCTTGCGCGGTTGGGTCATAGGCGGTTGGGGTATGGATGATGGGATCTTGTCGGGCGACTGCGGCTGTCGCCGCAGATCACCGACTCGGCCACTCTTGATCCGACCGCCTCGTCCTTGATCAGTCATCGTTGGACTCCCCATCGCTCTCCCCCTGGCCGGCCATTCCCCCAGTGCTGTCAGCCACACCGTCAGCCACACCGTCGTCGGCCGTCAACAACGACCACCCTTGATCATCACGGTCGACTCGAATGATCCAGGCCGCCAGATTGGCCGGCAGATCATGGGCCACCGCCGCCGTCACCAAGGCTTGATCGACCGTACCAATGGCCGTCACCACCCTGGCCCGACGCTGCTCATCGAGCTCAGCGAAGACATCGTCGAGAATCAGGATCGGCTCGACGCCGTCAGCTTGGAGCAATTCCAGGCTGGCCAGGCGCAACGACAGGGCGAACGACCAGGATTCGCCGTGGCTGGCGTAGCCCTTGACCGGCAACTCTCCCAAACTCAAGCTCAGCTCGTCGCGGTGCGGGCCGACCAGCGACTGGCCGCGAGCCAGCTCGTCGCCGCGCCGCCGATCCATGCCGGTCAGCAAGGCCTCTTTCAGGCCAGCCGGATCAATGGCTGTTGGCTGGTCGATCCCGGCGAACTGGTATGCCACGCGGGCTGATGATGCCCGCGGGGCGATGGCGTCATAGTTGTTTTGGGCCGGATCGGCCAGATCAGCGATGGTTTTGAGGCGGGCGGCCACCAATTCGGCGCCAACAGTGGCCAAAGTCTCATTCCACAAGTCGATCGTCAGATCGGCCCCCGCCCCGGCGGTGCGCACTGACTTGCCCGACAGCGATTTGAGCAGCTGGTTCTTTTGACGCAAGGCCTTGTCATAATCAGCCTTCACCCCGGCCAGACGTGGCCAACGACTGATGATGAGCTCGTCGATGAAGCGACGCCGATCGGCTGGATCGCCAGCCGTCAGACAAAGATCTTCAGGTGAGAAGACCACCACCCGGACCGCCCCGAGGATTGCCCGCGGGCGGACGACCGCTTGATTGAGCGAAGCCTGATTGGAGCCGACAGCTCGGATGTCGATGCCGACACTGAGGCAACGGTCATCGTCGCGGCCGGCCTGCACTCGGGCGGCGATGGTCGCCCGGTTGGCGCCACTTCGGATCAAAGGAGCGTTGCTGGCCACCCGGTGCGAACTCAGGGTGGCCAGGAAAGCCACTGCCTCGACCAGGTTGGTCTTGCCATAGCCATTCGGCCCGAGCAGCACGGTGGTGCCGACGCTCAAAGGCAGATCAAGCCGGCGATAGGAGCGATAATCGGCCAGACGCAGGTGAGTCAGGAACACCGTTTGATCAGGAGGCCAAACGCATCAGCATGATGACGTGGCGGTAATCCTCGGCTGGGTCTCCATCGATGGTGGCCAAGCCAGTGATCAGGCAGGGTTTGACCGGCCCGACGAAGGCGAAGTGGACAAAGGGAGCGTCGATGACTGACAAGACGTCGAGCAGGTAATGCGGGTTGAAACCAGCGTCGGTCACCTCAGCGGCGCCGGCGGCCACGTTGACCAGGGCTTCAACCCGATCATCAGCCGTCGCTTGATCGCCACGTGCGGCATCGAGGACGATCGCATCCGACTCGATGCGCATCCGCAACGAGGTGTTGCGCTCCGCCACCAGGGCCACCCGCCGGACGGCGGCGATCAGCTCGGTGGTGTTGATCCGCACGGTGGTGTCATTGGGCACGTTCATCAACTGACGCAGCTTGGGGAACTCACCATCGAGCAGGCGGGTGGTGATCTGGCGTGAACCGGTGTCAGTCTCGGCAGCGAAGCCGATCAGGTTGTCTCCGCTGTCGGCGCTGGCCAAGGCCACCGTGATCCGCTCGGCATTGACCATCGACTTGGCCATCTCTGACAAGACCTTTCCGGGCACCAAGACCGCTCGCCCAGCCAGCGATTCCGCCGGATGCCAGGTCATTTCTTTGACAGCGATCCGGTAGCGGTCGGTGGCCATCAGCGCCAGGTTGTCACCGTCAAATTCCAGGCGGATACCGGTGAACACCGGCAACAACTCGTCACGACCAGCGGCGACGAACACCTGCGCCACACTCTTGGCCAGGGCTTCAGGATCGATCCAGCCGGAAGTTGCCGGCATGGCCGGCAATTCGGGGTATTCGTGGACCGGCATGGTCTGGAGCATGAAGCGGGCCGAGCCACAGACCAGCTTGACCTCGTTGTCTTGGGTGTCGATCAAAACCGGGCGATTCGGCAAGGAGCGAGTGATATCGGCAAGCAGTTTGCCGGAGACCAGCACCACCCCGGCCTGATCGACTTGGGCCTGGACCGTCACCTGCGCGGAGGTCTCATAATCGAAGGTCGACAAAGTCACCAGATCGGCGTCTGCCCGGATCATCAAGCCGGCCAATACTGGAAAACTCGGGCGAGCCGGCAATGAACGGGCCACCCAGGCGACGGCTTCGGCCAGCACGTCCTTATCGAGCTGAATCTTCATGTCGCACTCCTCACCGACCCGATCAATGATCGGTTCTTCCCATCAAAGCTGATTGGCGATGGGCCTGGTGACCGCGGTCAACTGGGGGCCTCGGACAACCATCGCCATCACAGCCCAAGCATAGCGACTAGCGGCGACAGTTTTGGCGGCGTTGGATCACGGTTGCCATCGTCCAAAGGTAGATCGTTGGTGATCGGTCTGGGTTTGACCAGTTTGAGACGCAGAGTTTGAGGGGCTCTCGATGTAACGGGCGTGGTTTGTGGTTGTTGGTGTCACTGACTGGATTGAGCGGGGCCGTAAGTCAAAGAATCTGACGGCTGCGGAAGGGTCGAGGCATCGTTCTTTGGGTTATAGCGGTGTTTCGGCCCCGAATCGTGACCACAACTCGAAGACCCAGTCGCCACCTGGTGAAAATAGGGGAGTTTCTTTGGGTAACGGCTCCACCTCGACAACCCGCAGAGCGTGACCAGTATTGGCAGCGGGACTCCAAGGCATCGCCGTCGGTTGTGACTGGCCGACGTCCTGGAGTCGCCGCCTGATGGGACCAAGACAGAGACTATATATATAGGGATAAATTACAGTCTTGTGATTCCTGCAGCTTCCAGCCCATCATTTGACGCCACTGCCAATGGCGCCGGTCGTCCTTCCGACAGTTCCTCGGCCACCAACGCTGCCCCTTCGACTGATCGAGCCGCTAGTTCCTTGGTCGACGCCAGCTCTGCCCTGTCGACGGATCCGGCCGACCTCAATCCCCTGGCCAGCGCTGCCGCCACCGATTCGGCCATCGCCGCCTTGAGTGAGCACCTGCGGCCCACGCCCCTGCAGTTTTGCCAGCGTTTGTCCGACTTGACTGGGGCAAACGTCTTCTTGAAGCGCGAGGATCTACAACCAGTGCGCAGCTACAAGGTGCGCGGCGCCTACAACGTCATTCGCCAGTTGACCAGTGAGGAGCGAGCCGCCGGGGTGATCACCGCCTCCGCTGGCAACCACGCTCAGGGAGTGGCTTGGTCCTGTGCCCTGCTCGGCGTCTTCGGTCAGATTTTCGTGCCGGAGACCACACCACGCCAGAAACGGCGGCGGATCACCGCCATCGGTGGCGATTGGGTCGAGCTGGTGGTGACCGGCGACACTTATGACGCCGCGGCCGCGGCGGCCAAGGCCACTGCCGAGCGCACCGGTCGCACCTTCGTGCCAGCCTTCGATGACCATCGCACTATCGCCGGTCAGGGCACGATTGGCCCGGAAATCATCGCCCAACTGGCTGATCAAGGCGCAGCTTCTCCGGATTTGCTGGTCATCCCGGTCGGTGGCGGTGGCCTGCTGGCCGGTCTCGGGTCATGGATGAGCGTCCATCAGCCACAATGTGGGCTGGTCGGCGTCGAACCGGCTGGGGCAGCGTCGATGCTGGCTGCCTTGGCCGCCGGGGGGCCGATCACCGTGGCCAGCGTCGACTCCTTCGTCGATGGGGCGGCCGTGCGCCGGGCCGGTGATCTGACTTATCAGCTGATCGAACAGCTGGGCTTCAGCGATGGGCAGCAGCCAGCATTCGCCGTCAACTGTGAGCCTGCCGCCGTCGGTGACTCTGGCCCGTTGACCGCCAGCGATACCTCTGGCCCGCGGACCGCCACCACCTCGGATACTGGCCCTGATTCAAGCTCAACGGTCATGCCGCCGCTGACCGTCAGCCCAGGCGATCGTTTGTTGATGACTGCTCCAGAGGGTCAGGTCTGCTCCGAAATGCTTGACCTTTACCAGACCGAGGGCGTGATCGCGGAGCCAGCCGGAGCCCTGGCGGCGGCTGTGCTGCGCCAAGGCAGCGTCAATTCGACGGTTCAGCCCGCCCCGGGAGCGACGGTGGTGCTGATCGTCTCCGGGGGCAACAACGACATTTCCCGCTACAACGAGGTGATCGATCGATCATTGATCCACGAGGGGCGTAAGCACTATTTCCTGGTGTCTTTCACTCAAGAGCCGGGGCAGTTGCGCCGCTTCCTCGATCAGATCCTCGGTCCCGACGACGACATCGTCTTGTTCGAATACATCAAGAAGTCCAACCGCGAGTCGGGCCCGGCCTTGGTCGGCATCGAACTGAGCGATCCTGGCGACTATCGACAATTGTTGGCCAGGGCCGAAGCCACGCCGATCGATGTCACGCCGATCTCGCCCCAGTCTGATTTCTTCCGCTACCTGGTGTAGTCGGTGGGCGGTCGCCCAGTCGGGCATCCCAGTGCCGACGACCGACTTTCCACCGATGCACAGCCAGCTGATTAAGACTCTTGTGTTATATGTCTATTCAGTTGTAGTAGTAGCGTCTGTGGATTCTGTGGATAGTCACTGTCGCGCGCTTAGACAGTCTGAATCACATCCATGGAGTTTCTGTGTAAAACTCTGTGGAAGATGTGGATAAGATGTGCATATTATCGATAGCAAATGGGCCTGTGGATGATTGTCAGCAGCCTTGTCAGCAAGTTATACACAGGAATTACACACATGTGATTAACTGGCGTCAGCGCTGCAGCAACCGACAGATGACGAGCCAGCGGCGGCATCGGACTGATAGATTTACCGCCTTTCTAGCATGTATCAGCTTGTCAAGTCGGCTTTGGCCCAGTTTGATCGACTGATCATTCAAGGAGGGGTGGTTTGCGGGTTTAACAACCGCAAACACACGTAGTCATCAAGTTATCCACAAATAATGAGTCAACTTGTTAAAAAGATCGACAAACAACTGAATAGACTGAGACTATAGTATCAATATGTAATCTATGGTCTGAGTGGGTGTGAGTCATGAAGTCGGGACATCCTGGTCAGGAGGTGGCCGACTCAGGCGCGGCCAACTGGTTTGGCGGCTTGGTTGCGCAAACGAGTGGTGATCTCAGCCACGGTGTTGAAAACGCCCCGGTCCTTGGTCATCATGTCCTGGATTTTGCGGCAGGCGTGCATCACCGTGGTGTGGTCCCGGTTGAACAGGGCGCCGATCTTCGGCAAGGACAACTCGGTCAAGTCGCGGCAGAGGTACATCGCCACTTGGCGGGCCAAAGCGACGTTGGCGGTGCGGTTGGCGCCAATCAGATCGTCGACAGTCAAAGTGAAATAGGAGGCCGTCTCCGCCATGATCATCGGTGGCGATATCTGGCGCTCGTCACCGTCGGCGATCAGGTCCTTCAAAACGATCTCGGCCAGTGACAGGTTGATCGGTTGCCGATTGAGCGAGGCGAAGGCGGTGACGCGAATCAGTGATCCCTCGAGCTCGCGGATGTTGGCTTGGACATTGGTGGCGATGAATTCCAGGACCTCAGGGTCGATGTCGAGCGTCTCAGCGGCGGCCTTCTTGCGCAGAATGGCGATGCGGGTCTCCAAGTCAGCCGGTGTGATGTCTGCCAGTAGACCCCATTCGAAACGAGAGCGCAGTCGCGGCTCCAAGGCCTCCAGCATCCGCGGCGGCCGATCAGAGGTCATGACGATTTGCTTTTGGGCGTTGTGCAAGGTGTTGAAGGTGTGGAAGAACTCTTCCTGGGTTTGGATGCGTGATTCCAGGAATTGGATGTCATCGATCAACAGGACATCGACTTCCCGATAGAGAGCCCGGAAGTGGGCGGTCTGATTGTTTTGGATTGAGTTGATGAAGTCGTTGGTCATCTCTTCAGTCGAGACGTATTTGACCTTGAGGCGCTGCTGATATTGGCCGATATAGTGGCCGATGGCGTGGAGCAAGTGGGTCTTGCCCAGCCCGGAAGCGCCATAGATCATCAGTGGGTTGTATGACTTCCCCGGGGTTTCAGCTACGGCCACGGCGGCGGCATGGGCGAAGCGGTTGTTCGGGCCGATGACGAAGGTGTCGAAGGTGTAGCGCGGATTGAGTCGGCCGGCGGCCTCTGGATCGTCCGGCGAGGCGACCACCGAAATGAGCCGGTGACCAGCTGATGGGGCCGTGATGCCGGCCGCTTGGTCCAGGTGGGCGCCGGCACCTGCCATGGGGGCGGGTCGCGACTGTGCGAGGTCGGCCTCATCGAGAGGCAGTGGTGGCGCCAAAGGGTTGGTGAGCAGTGGTTTCACCTTGGTGGAAAGTGAGGCGTCGACGACCAGCTCCAAGTGGACAGGGGTCTGAAAGTAGTCCGAGGCAGCTTGCTCGATCAGGTCACGCAGGCGGGTGTCGATGCGGTAACTGGTGAATTGATTCGGCACGGTGATCGTCAAATTGACGCCGTCGAAGCCGGTCAGCCTGCAGGTGGTCAACAATGATCGCGAGGCAGGGTCAACCAATGAGAGGAATTGATTCCACAGGGGCGTCAACGCACTGGCGTCGGCTGTGTCGAACGAGTCGGTCATCGCGACGTGGCGCTCCTCTCGAACGACGTGTCAACACACTTGTCCACAAGGTGTTGAAGGACTGCTGGACGGTGATCCAGGAAACGGAGTCTACGCTAATGCCTGATTGCGATAAATGCCAACCATTGGGCGGCTGAGTTGGGCATCATTCGGCGTGTCTGCTGGACATGGCCACGAAAGCCCCGCCTTCCTGCGCATGATCCCCGTCGCCAACCCCTGCAAAAACACAGTTCAACCTGATTTCAAGGCCGAGCAAGTGGCACCGAAAGGCAATCAGGTGGGCTGGGAATCAAGCCGAAGATTTGCCCGCGCCTGCTTGAACGGCGTATCGTTGGGTGGTCGCTCAGGTGGTGACTCTTCCCCTGTTGAACCCAACGGGATGGATCGTATCGAATGAATGTGGGAGCTTCTTGTGAGCAAGCGTACCTATCAACCGAGTAATCGGCGCCGCAACCGCGTGCATGGATTCCGTTCGCGGATGCGCACCCGGGCTGGTCGGGCCATTTTGTCAGCGCGCCGGTCCAAGGGCCGCGCTGAATTGACTGTCTAAGTCATGCTGCCGCAGCATCTGCGGCTGCGTCGCTCAGCAGACTTCGCCAGTGTCATCCGATCGGGTGCCCGTCATCGGCGCCCGTCGTTGATTCTTTACACTCAACCGGCAACAGCTCCGCAATTTGGAGTGGTGGTTTCAAAAATGGTCGGCAACGCGGTGACGCGCAATCGGGTCAAGCGGGTGCTGCGCCACCAAGCAGCGGCGCTGCTCGGCCAGGGCCAGCCATTGCTGGCGGTGGCTAGGGCCCTGCCGAAAGCCGCCGATAGCAAGGATCTGGCCAGCGATTTGCGACTGGCTTGGCCCAGCACTCAACAGCAGTGAGACGCCGATGAAGTGGTTGCTGATCGGTTTCATCAAGGCGTGGCGGGCGATCATCTCGCCCTGGTACGGCAACACCTGCAAGTATTATCCGACCTGCTCGGCTTATGGTTTGGAAGCGGTGACCGTTCATGGGGCGATCAAAGGATCTGGCCTGACCATTTGGCGGATTCTGCGCTGTAATCCCTGGTCAACTGGTGGTTATGACCCGGTTCCGGGGACTGCGGCGGCCTTGGCTTGGCAGGCCGAAAAGACCGGCACAATCAACCGCGTCGAGCGGGCGGGCACCCTTGGGGATCATTCCGGGGCAATTCAACAAGGAGCACACGCATGCTGTTAACACCGATGTTTAGCTATTTCGCTGGCATCATGGACTTCCTCAACGCCATCATGACGCCATTGCATGCCGCCATGTCGTTTGTCTTGCTTTATGCCTATAGGTTTTGGAGCCTGATCCTGGGGGCGGATCGCGGCGTCACCTGGGCAGTGACGATCATGACCTTGACGGTCATCGTCCGCACCCTGCTGATCCCCTTGTTCGTCCGGCAGATCAATTCCGCCCGCAACATGCAGGCCATTCAACCGAAGATGAAGGCCTTGCAGGAGAAATACGGGGCCGACCGCCAGCAGCTGGGCATCGAGACCCAGAAGCTGATGAAAGAGGAGGGAGTCTCGCCGACTGCCTCCTGTGTGCCGATGCTCCTGCAGATGCCGGTGTTCCTGTCGCTCTATCAGGTGCTCTACGGCGCTTCGCAGAACCATCCCTTGGGCTATTTCTTCCAACAGAATCCAGATGTGGTCGCTTCGCTCAATCACGCCCACTTCCTCGGGGCTTCGCTTTCCGGCAACTTCTGGGCGGGGGCGTCACAAGGCCAGTTCGGCGCCACCCAGATTCTGGCTTTGGTCTTGGTGGTGATGATGACCGGCATGCTCTTCTTCACTCAGCGTCAGTTGATGAGCAAGAACATGCCAGCCGACTCCTTGACTGGGCCGATGGCTCAGCAACAGAAGATGATGCTTTACATCTTCCCGGCGATGTATCTGTTCATGGGCGCCGCCATCCCAGTCGGCGTGTTGGTCTACTGGGTGACCAACAACGCTTGGACACTGGTCCAGCAGTTCATCCTGATCCGCAACAACCCGACGCCGGGCACGCCTGCCTTCATCGATTGGGAAGATCGGATGATCAAGCAGGGCAAGGATCCCAAGGCGATCGCTGAAGCCCGCCGCGCCAAGCACTCCAAGAAGCCATCGGTCACCCAAGCCCCGAGTCGCACCGTTGGCGGTGCTCGGCCGGCTGGTGGTGGATCGGCCAGTGGGGCAGCGACCGGGTCAAGCGCTGGGGCGCCGGCCAGCGGTTCAGGTGTGGTCCGTCAACAGATCACCCGGCAACAGCCCAATCGCCAGTCCCGGTCGAACCGTCAGGTCAAGAAGAAGGATTAAGCCAAGTCGTTGGCTCAAACTAAGGAGAAATCATGAGTGAGGTCGTTGAGGATATCATCGAGTTGCCCGATGGTCAGCTCGTCGCTGAGGTGGTTGCGGTCGAGTCACCGCAAACCGTGCTGGTTGAGACCCCTGAGGTGGTCGAGGTGTTGGTTGATGGCTCGTCTGACGACGAGGAGGGGGCGGTGGCCGCAGTGGTCGTGGCGGCGGAGACCGACGACAATGAGCCAACCATCCTCAGCCAAGAGGGTGAGACGGCGGCTGACTACCTGGAGGAGTTGCTCGACATCGCCGATCTCGATGGGGACATCGACACTTATGTCGAAGCCGGTCGACCGCAGGTGTCGATTCTGACCAGCAATGACAAGCTGGTCGGCGCCCATGGCGAGGTGATGGAGGCGCTCCAGGATCTGGCCCGACTGGCCGTTTTACAGAAGCTGGGTCGTCATTCCCGATTGATGCTCGATGTCGCCGGTTACCGTGAGCAGCGTCGGCGCGAGATCCAAGAGATCGCCGCGGCGGCCATCGCTGAGGTGCAGACCAGCGGTGAAGCAGTGGCGATGGCTGCGATGAACCCCTTTGAGCGCAAGATCGTCCATGACAGTGTGGCGGCTGCCGGATTGACCAGTGAGTCAGAGGGCGAAGCGGACAAGCGCCACGTCATCATCAGCCCGGCGGTCGCGTGAGCGAAGGCGGTCAAGCAGGCCATGATCTGTGGTGGAGCGCCGCCGACGATTTAGGCCGGATGCTGGGTGATCAGCCAGTCAGAGGGGTGGATACGCCGCCTAGCGGAGCGGCGCAGACACCTGGTGATCAGGAATTGACTGCTCAGGCCCTGGCTCGATCAGTACTTGGGCAGCGCTATGGCTTGGCTGAAGACTATGTCGCCTTGTTGGCTGACCAAGGCCTATCTTGGGGTCTGATCGGGCCACGCGAACTGCCGCGATTATGGTCGCGCCATCTGGTCAACTCCTTGTCGGTTGTCCCTTTGATCGCTGAGCAGTCGGTGGTAGCCGATGTAGGCTCGGGGGCTGGTTTGCCGGGCATTCCCTTGGCCTTGGCCCGCCCGGATTTGCAGATCCACTTGGTTGAGCCGATGCAGCGCCGTTGCGATTTCCTGACGCTGGCCATCGATCGGCTGGGCTTGGCCGATCAAGTCAGCCTCTGGCGCGGCCGGGTAGAGGATTTCACTTATTCGGTTGATTATGTGACCTGTCGGGCCCTGGCTTCAATGCGCCAATTGATCGAATGGGTCAGCCCCAGCCTGGTGCCGCCGGCCCAATTGTTGGCCATCAAAGGCGATCGAGCCAGTTTGGAATTAGCCGATGCTGGCAAGCAATTGAAGAAACGTCATTTGTCGGCAGAAATCATCAGTCCTGAATTGGCGGGACAAATGATTGGCACTGTTGTGCGAGTGTGGGGATGATTGATCGTCAGTGGCCTGGGGTGGGACTGTGACAAATGGTGCATCGATCGGCGGATGAGTAGGCAGGCAACGGGTGATTTGGCGATGTCACCTGAGTGATGTAGGGTGTGGTCATTAGTCATGGAGATAGCGATTAAACAAGGGAGTTTTTCGATGGCTAACATGAGAATTTCACGGCTGGCTCTGTCGATGACGGCGGCATGGGAGCCTTGGTCAAAAGATGAGTCCGTCACCGGTAGTGTCACAGGTCAGACGATCACCTATCGCGCCGGAAATCTTTCAGATAAGGGAAAGGTATCACAGATCCGTTTTTAAGCGAGGCTGATTGTGGATATCAGTAGAATCAGGTTCATTCTTTACGGGGTTATCCTGTTACCGATGGTCGTCAGTTGTTCAGACCCAGAGATGACCGACAATCCATATGCCGCCGAATTCGCCGCAGCACGCCAGCAAACTGACGTTCCGGAGATTCTGGCAGCGTTAGAAGACGGCGTCATCACTGACGCAAAATACCAACAGGCGGTTCAACTAACCATAGATTGCTTTGCTGACAAAGGATATGAGACTGGGTACAGCGGCAATGGAACGATCAGGGGGGCGCCATGCCCAGCGACGCTGATGATGCCTACCGCGAACAAGTCCAGCTAGACTTCCAGACATGCGAGTTGCCACGCAAGGGCTTGTTGGATCCTCTCTACTGGGGAGTGAAGGAAAATCCTGGGAATCTTGATTCAGACAGTGCCCGTTTGGCCTGTTATCAGCGGTTTGATTTGGTGGGCGATGATGTGACCGTCGATCAGTTCATGGCTGATCCAGATAATCAAATATATGCCAGAACTGATGGCGACGCCTGGGGTTGTGACAAAGATCCTTTCAATTATCAAGGTGGACATCCAGATGTTGACAGTGATGATTTGTCTGAATCAGATCTGGCTGCCAGCCATTCAGTCGACGGATAATGTGCCTAGATTGAACAAATCAAACCCACGGGGAAACCATGACGCTGAAAGGTGGCATCTGGGTTTCAGTGTTTCCACTATTGTGCTGATTGCTGTGGTGTCACTGGCTTTAGGTGTGCTTTTATCGGCCTTGTTCTTGCCTCGAATACCAATATCGACTGTGGAGCCAGTGAACAATGCCGATCGAATTGCATCGGTCACAGCCGAAGTTTATGACGGTTCACACCAGGTCAATGCCACACCGATTGTTTGTGAGTCGGGGACTATTCGTACTAACAGTGTCGGAATCATTACCAGGAGCGATTGTGATAGGGACACAGTTGCGCCTATCGGGAGGCGGCACTTGGGCGGTGGACGGACAAGCACTGGTCAATTTGCCAACTTCAGTGCCGTTGTGGCGTGATCTGACTAATGGAGTGACTGGTGCAGACGTGTCAGCCTTGCAAGTGGAGTTGTCCAGATTGGGTTATGTTGTCGAAGAGACTGGTGTTTACGACCAGCAGACACGCAAGAGTTTAGGCCAGATGCTGGCCGAGATGGGTGTTGAGTTGCCGCCTTATGGGACGCTGCCGCTGGCTTGGTCGGTGTGGCTGCCGCAAGCTGAGCTGCCCTTGGCGTCTTGGTCCGTGGAGATCGGCGATCCAGTGACTGCTGGGTCTTGGTGCGCTTGATGGCACTGGCCGATGTTCACTCCTTGTCAACCATTGTCAGCCAGGTGCTGACCTTCCGAGCGTCCGGAGCTAGTGTTCAGGTGCTGGAAGCCGAGGAACAGGTTGATGGGCGCAGGTGCGACGCTTTATCGGTGACTGGTTCAATCGTCAAAGCCGCGGCGGTTCGGCCGACTGATCCTGTCCGTTTGCCGGTGCTGCCATCATCGACCATCAATGGCGTCGAAGCGACACCCCAATTGATCGACATGCTGGCGGTCATCGCTCAACCAGTGGTGGTCGACAGAGATGTGATTGATGGGGTGTGGCTGTCAGCCGACGTGGCCAGCCTGCTTGGGGTGGCGCCTGGTGACAGTCTCTTGACTGAGAATGGCCTGGTGGCAGTGGTGGCGGTCTACCAGTGGCCTGACGATGGGCGATCCCGTGATCTGGGGTTTGCGATTGTGACCCCAGTGCCGGCCGATGGCGTCTTTTCGCAGTGTTGGGTCGAGACCTGGCCACTCGATCGGAGTGTGAACAGTCTGGCTTTGATCAGTCTGATCAATCCAACGCCCGAAAACAGCTATACCTTGGGCCAATTGAACGACAGTTTAGGTGCCGACATCAATGGAGCGATGTTGCTTGATCAACGTTTGACCGACAAAGCCGCTTGGATCAGCGCCTTTGTCGGGCTGCTTCTGGGATATGGCGCCACGCGAATGCGTCGCCTGGAGATGGTTAGTGCGCTGCACGCTCAAATTCGGCGTGTCGACCTGCTGTGGCAACAGCTGATCGAGGCCATTTGTTGGGTTGGTGCCAGCAGCATTGTCTTGGCAGCGGCGTTATTTGGCTGGACTCTAGTGGCGGACGTGGAGCCGCTTTGGCCCATTTGGTTGACGAGCCTGCGAATTGTCTTAGTGGGCAGTATCGCCACTGTGTTGGGTGTGGTGATTGGAGTGCTGTCAGTGCGGCAGAAGATGCTCTATCGCTTCAGCAAGTAGCGGTAGTCGGTCCGTGCAGTGGGTGACCGTTTACCGGGACTAGCCGAGCTGTGTGGCCGCGGATGACCGAGATTTCGGTCGAAAACCACCACGTACTCGTACAATCTCGCTTCGCTTGTCTGACAAAGCCCGAGAATGCCCAACACGAACGACCCGCCTTCGGTCAGATGGCTAAATCGTCTGACCAGCTCTTGGTCCAACGGCAGAGTAGTATGCCGATGAGATCTAGACGGGCGGCGTGACGACGGAGGTCGACATGGTGGGACAAGCAGACGATGATCAAGGCGCCAAGCCCGGTCGATTGACGATCTTTTTCGGTTATGCCGCCGGGGTTGGCAAGACCTACGCCATGTTGGCTGATGCCCGAGAGCGGCAGGCCGCGGGGGTTGACGTGGTCATCGGCTATTTGGAGCCGCATGCTCGCCCAGCAACCACAGCCCTGGCTGAGGGGTTGGAGCGCCTGTCTGTTCGGTCGATTGACTTTCAAGGGGTCAGCCTGCGCGAATTCGATGTCGACGCCGCTTTGGAGCGCCATCCGCAACTGGTGCTGGTCGACGAGCTGGCGCATTCGAATGCCCCTGGTTCACGCAATCGCAAGCGATACCAGGACGTTGAGGAATTGCTCCAGGCTGGAATTGACGTCTCAACCACGGTCAATGTGCAGCATCTGGAGAGCCTCAACAATGTGGTGGGGCAGGCGACAGCCACCCGGGTGCGCGAGACGGTGCCGGATTATGTGTTTGAGCGAGCCGACAAGGTCAAGCTGATCGACATCGAACCCGAGGAATTGTTGGCGCGGCTGGAGGCTGGTGAGGTCTACGCTCCGGATCAGGCGGCCACGGCCATGAGCAACTTCTTCACGCCCGAGAATCTGAAGGTCTTGCGTGAGGTGGCGATTCGTGAGGCCGCCAACCGAATCAGTCATGAGCTTCAGGCGGAGCGCTTGCCGAAGGAGCGTTCGACTGACGCCCGCTGGTTGGTCTGTGTCAGCTCGTCACCGAAGTCGGCTCGCTGTATCCGCTGGACGGCACGCCTGGCAGCCAGCACCTACAGCCCTTGGGTGGCAGCCTTCGTCGAGGATGGCAACCAGGACCATCTGACTGTGGAGGCCCATGAAGCCAAGCATTCCAATCTGGATTTGGCGGCATCGCTCGGCGCTGAGGTGGTGACCCTTTCGGGAGTCGACCGGCCAGCGACCATCGCCGATTATGTCCAGGCGAGTGCGATCAATTCGGTGGTGGTGGGCGCTGGTCGGCCGTCGACTCCGTGGCGACCCAGCTTCGCAGATCGGCTGAGGGCCCTGTTGCCGGGCGTTGAGTTGCACATCGTGCCAGATGATCTGGCGGAGGACAAGCTGCGACGATTCTCGCGCAGTGAGGATCGCTTCAACTTCTCGTGGCCCGACGCCGCCAAGTCATTGGCCTTTTTGCTGGCGGCCACCGGAGTTGGATTGGTAGTTGATCGCATCGGCGGGGGATTGCAAAACGTCATGCTGACTTACATTCTGTCGGTGTTGGCGACCGCCCGGGTGACCAGGGGCTATGTCTGGGGTTTGATCGGCTCGGTGTTATCGGTGGTCATGTTCAACTTCGTTTTCGTGCCACCGACCTGGAGCCTGGCCTCATTCGATGGCTCCTATTGGGTGACCCTGCTGCTGATGCTGGTGGTGGCGGTGATCACCAGTGCTGTCACCGGTCGGGTTAAGCGCCAGGGCCGGTTAGCGGCCAAGCGGGAGCAGCGAACCGAAGCGATGTTTGAGCTTGGTCGACGCTTGTTGGTGACCGAGGGATCGGTCGCCATTGTTCAGGTGATAAATCAATATGTCGTTAAATCGTTTCATCGATCTGTCGTCTTCTATACGGACTTCCGCACGCCGGGCGGGCCGATCCAGCAGTGGAACGCCAGCCTGCTGCGTGATGAGCAGTCATCCCATTGGCAGAGCCGCTTCTGGCACCGAGTCGGCGGGGATGGAGAAGCGATCGAGAGTGGAGCGCTGGCTTTCCAGAACGGCGACAAGGGGGGGCAAGCCAATTGGATGAGCGCTTGGATGGGCGCTGATGGTGGCCTTGGCGGTGGCCTGTGTCGCAGTTTGGTCGATGGGCAAGCCAAGGTACCTGATCTTGATCGACGGAGACCAGGCGGAGCCAGCGGTCAGGGAATGGAGGCCAATGGGATCAGGCAGGCTGATTCAGGTGAGCCGATTGATGGTCCAGGCGCTGGGCAATCTGGGCAGCTTGATGTGGGCCTCGCGGCTGATGCTGCCAATTCAGGGGACCGACCTGGAGTGGCTATTGGCCAAACGGGTGTTCGTACTGGGCAAAGTGGTGACCAGTCCCAGGATTCATTGGGCGCTGCAGCTGAGGACGTGACCAGCAATGGACCAGGTCCGACCACCGCCTTTGATGGCTGCGACCCGACGTTGCCAGGATTTGTTCTGGAAGCTATCGGCGAGCATGCAGGATTCCTCCGCAGTCCGAGTGAGCGTAAAGTCGCCGAGTGGGTCTTCACCAACCGGAAGATGGCCGGAGCGGGAACTGACACCTTGAATACAGCCGGCGCGCTTTATCTGCCAGTCTTATCGCGCGGCAATGTTTTGGGGGTTTTGGGTGTTTCATGTGAAACATCGCAACCCAGTCGCAGCAGTCGCTTCTTTCTCCAGACAATCCTGGCCCTGTCGGCCATGGCATTAGAGCGTCAACACCTGACCAACGATCGCCATCAGGTATTGCTGAGCTCACAACGGGAACGGATGCGGGGCAACATGCTCCATGCTCTCTCCTATGACCTGACTGGACCGTTGGCCGACATTGTTAAGGTCACTGATCAATTGGAGCGGCTGCGCCAACAGGACTTGGATCAGATGGGCACTGCCCGGCCGGAGCCTGTGTCGGTGGCGGTGAGCGACCGGGCTGACCATCATGGGACAAAGGCGGGCAAGGTCACACAGCCCGGCTTCTTGGATGAACGAGAGGCCACGGCTGGGGCGAGCGACAAACCGGGGCATTCCGATGTTTCTGACAGGGAAGTTAGTGCTCCTGGTCATCGTGCCGTTTCGGACATGACCGGCAAAGTCACTCCTGAAGAGACAGTGTCAACGATCAGCCGGTCCGTTGATAGTATCAATGGCGCTTTAGGCGTCTTGGCTTCCCAAGCCGACAGAACTGACGTCGCTGATGCTGGGGCAATCTCTCGGCCGCCTCAGTCGGCTCGACCGGGGTCACAGCGGTTGCGCAGTGACCCGGCCATTGCCGGTCAGCTGCGGCGGATCCGTGACGATGCCGCTTGGTTGCAGGCATTGGTTCGCAACCTGACGTCGGTCACCCGGATTACCGACGGGTCGGTTGAATTGCGCCTGGTGCCAGTGTCAATGGATAAGCTGATTGAACGGGCTTGTGATCGATTGCTGTTGCGCTATCCCGATCGGCAGTTCATTCGCCCAGAACGGACCGACTGGCCTTTGGTGCCGGTCGATTCTCTTTTGATTGAGCAGGTCCTGTTAACTCTGGGGGAGAACGCCGCTCGCCACACGGCAGCACCCACCAGTATCGATTACGACATGACGGTTGACGGCACCACGATGACTGTGGACGTGCGTGACCATGGCCCGGGATTGCCAGCCGCACTCTTGAACACTGCCTTCACAGGCGACGATGTTGCGCTAGCCGACGGACGAGGTGGCATTGGCATGACCATATGTCAGGCCATCATCAGTGCCCATGAAGGGCGCATCTGGGCGGCCAATGCCGAGGACGGCGGCGCCGTCTTCCGATTCAGCCTGCCGCTCTATCAGCCGTCGATGTCCACCGAGTCTGAGGGGGACGGGGCCTGACTGTCGATGGGCTGACGGGGCTGAAGCCAGATTTGGTGGGCCTAAAGCGCCTCCAGCATCGGTCCGAGGGGACTCCCAGACGAAGACGTGCCTCTTCCATCGGCAAAGGCCAGTCCAGCAGGGGGCTGAGGGGGACGGCGGTAGCGTGCGGTGAGGAAGGACTCTGTTTACCCGCGCTGACCTCGAACCGGGGTGGAGTGGCGGCGGGTGATGGCTAGTTCTGCTTGCGCAGCGTGTGTCTCGTAGGGTTTTTCTTGTCGGTTTGAGCGTGGTGGGGTTGCCAGTGTGAGCTGGAAGATTTTGCCAGTTTGAGCGG